>JAGQXQ010000339.1 GCA_020436535.1 Phaeodactylibacter sp. | reverse complement strand
GAAAATCACAGCTTACATGAAACAAGTCTTTTTTACTTTATTGGTGCTTTTCCAGCTCTCTCAGCTTCGGGCCCAGCCCTCTTGCTTTTCTATGTACATCTCTACCGAGGCGGCTACACCCGGGCAGATGGTTTGCCTGGATGTAAAGGCGGAGGGCATAGACAACCTGCTCGGCTTCCAGTACGCTATGCGCTGGGACACGTCGGCCCTTCATTTCGACCACCTGGAAAACTTCAACCTGCCGGGGCTCAATAACTCTTCCTTCAGCACTCAGCCCGCTGCAGTTGACAACGGACGGCTGTCCGTCTCCTGGTTCGACGGTACCCTCAGCGGGGTGGATGTCTCCGGTGGACAAGTGGCCTATTCCATTTGCTTCGATGTACTGAATGCACCGGCGGCATTACATTCCGTGTATTTTAATGGAGATCCTACCCCTATTGAGTTCAGCAATGCCAACACCCAACTGGTCACCAATTACGCCCTGATCAATGGCGGCGCCTATACCGGCACTGGTTCGGCGCCGGCCATCACCTCCGCCTGTGCGCTGCCGCCAGACTGTCAGGGGGGCGAGGGATCTATTGATATTACAACTACCGGCGGCCAGCCGGGCTACACCTTCGACTGGAGAAAAGGCGGCATCACGGTTTCTACCAATGAAGACCTTACCGGCGATATCGGCGGGCGGTACAGCCTGCAGCTCACCGACCAGCAGGGGCTGGAGGCTTCGGCCCTTTTTTCCCTGGTGCCGGAGGGGTTGCCCTTTATCAACAACTGGGAAGTGGGCGACGCCAGTTGCAGCTCGGCCAGCGATGGCAGCCTTTCCGTTTCTATCCCGGGCGGGGTGGGCAATGCCAACCTGTTGTGGAATACAGGCGCTACCACCAATTATGCGCTCAACCTGGCTCCCGGCACTTACACCCTGGAGGTGTCGAATGATGCTGGTTGTTCGTATGAGGAATTCTATACCGTGGGCCTCAGCGATGAGCCGGTAGTAGAAGCTTATTATACTTATGAATGCTCGGGAGACACCGCCAATTATACGGCTGATGTGAGCTGTACCGTAACCTCCGGCGGCACGCCCCCTTTCACCTTTAGCTGGAACACCGGACAGATAGACACGAACCCCCAGTCCAGCACCATCAATGGAGTGCCGGGTATCGCCGGCTACTCGGTGACCATCACTGACGCATCCGGTTGCGTGCAGGCAATGGATACGTTCGAGCTGGACTGTGGCCAGAGCAGCCAGTTTTTAACCGGCTACGCTTACGAGTGCCAGTTCTTCGGAGATGGTTCCACTTTGGCTGATGTGAGCCTGGCGGTTTGGTCCGGCGGTACGCCTCCTTATACCTTCGAGTGGAGCAATGGAGAGATAGATACCGACTCTCTCTTCAGTGTAAACCAAGGGCTGGCCAACGGCGTCTATGCCGTCACCATTACCGATGCGAACGGCCTCTTGCATTATCCCGAGCCGGCCATTGTCGATTGCGAGCCGGCGCCTCAGGATTTTATAGTAGGCTCCAACTCCGAGTGCACGTATTTCCCCGCCGAAGATTCGGTGAGCATTGATATCTCCGCGCTGGTATGGGCCGGGCCGGTGGCGCCCTATACTTTTAGCTGGAGCACCGGCGAGGTGGAAACGGATACCCTCCTATCCACGATCACCGTTTCTGCCGCCGGTACCTATAGTGTTACCATTACGGATGCGGCGGGCAATATGCATGTAGAGGCGGTCAACGCGCTCAATTGCGGGCCGGCGGGCAGCCAGCTAGCCATCGGGGAAACGTCGGGCTTGGCCGGTGAAATGGTTTGCGTAGATGTTACGGCTGCTCAGGTACAGGATCTGGATTCCCTGCTACTGGCCATTCAATGGAACCCTGGTTTTATGACATTGGATAACGTACAGCCTGGCCTGATCACATCCGGTTTTGACATGTCGGAAACTACCGCTGGTATTTTTCAATTAAACTGGAGCAGTGGCGGGCAACCGGTGGCCACTACCGGCCCGGCTGTACTCTTCCAGCTGTGTTTTCTGGTGTTAGCCCCTGCCGGGCAAAGCATCTCTCTGGATTTCCATACCAGCTTACAAGCTCCGGAAGCATATGACAGCAACGGCCAGGCCGTCGATTTTGACTGGCAGGGCGGGGCCATCCTGGTGGAGAATGATACGCCGGGCAATGCGGTCGGCCTCCAGATAGAGAGCGCCACCGTAGAGACTGAAACGGCGGCTTGCCTGGAGATCACAACCACCAATTTCACGGATATATTGGGCGTTCAGTTTACGGTTCGCTGGGATGCGGACAGCCTGCAGTTCGACTCCCTGGTGTATGGCGCACTGCCCGGCCTGACGCCTGCTAATTTCAACCTCAACAATACCGGTAGTGGCTTCCTGCAGTTTTCCTGGCTGGCTACTTCCCTACAGCCCACCACCCTGTCCGATGGGGCGGGCTTATTCAGCCTGTGTTTCACAACGGCTGCTTCTCCGGGAGCCAGTACGGTTGCGATCTCTTCGGTGCCTACCCTCATCGAAGTCACCGATGGCAATACGGTCCTGCCGGTTGCCATTACTAACGGCTCCGTCGTTACGGTGCAACCGCAAGTATGGCCCGGCGACACGGATACGGACGAAAATGTCAACCACCTGGACCTGCTCAACCTCGGCCTGGCCTACGGCGCTGCCGGCCCTCTGCGGCCCAATGCAAGCATAGGATGGATACAACAGCCTGCCCCGGACTGGCAGCAAACTACCCCGCTCTCTCTGGTAGACTACAAACACATCGATACGGATGGCAATGGCCTGATCGACGCTGCCGATACCCTGGCTATCGTGCAGAACTGGGGGTTGGAAGCTGAAGGGGAAGGCATTCCGCCAGCGGATATGGAGTTCTCCCGGCAACTCAGCACCGTACTGTACGTTAAGCCTGATACCGTTGTCCTGGGCTTGCCCGCCGTGTTTGACGTCATCCTCGGCGATGAATCGGCGCCGGCAGAAAATATCTACGGGCTGGCCTTTACCATCGTTTACGATACCGCAGCGGTAGAGCCCGGAAGTGCTTCCATGACTTTCGGCAACTCCTGGATGGGCCAGCAGTCACTGGACCTGCTCGCCCTGAGCCGCGACCACTACAATAGTGGCCGCCTCGATGTTGCCCTCACTCGTATTGACGGCCAGAACGTGTCCGGCCAAGGGGTTATCGCTCAGTTGCACATTACCATTCAGGATGTGATCTTCCTGCGGCAATCAGAATACGAAATGATGCTGGAAATCGAAAATGTTCGCCTGATCAACAACGCTGAGGAATGGACGGAAGTCGTCAGCCAACCGTCGACAATCTCTATCGGCGGAACAGTGAGTTCAACCGACAATGCCGCCCCGGATGCAAGCTTGAAGGCCTACCCGGTGCCGACAAACGGCCGGATCTTTATCCACAGCCCTCAATATCCTGTGCAACAGGTAGAAGTATTGGGCATGGACGGGCGCAGCCTGCTGATCAGGAAAGACACCTACGAACTATCCGTCGGCGAACTGCCGGCCGGCCCTTACCTCCTGCGGGTATGGACAGAAGGGGGTGTGAGTGTGCGGAGGATTATGGTGGTGAGGGAGTAGGGGGCAGTGTGCAGTGTATCAGTGTGTGGTGTATCGGTGTGCAGTGTATCTGTGTAATTGAACTTCCGAATTCACTTTTTTCCACCTTCTTACTTTAACGAAGGTTCATAAAAAAGAAAAAAACATGAAAAAGATAATTCTCTTTTTGGCATCCTTTTTGGCCGTTGCAATGGCCATGGCCCAGTCGGCCTCCATTTCCGGAACCATTTTAAGGCCGGACGGCACGGTGGTAACCGGCATAACCGTAAATCTGCTGAATGCCCAGGGGCAGTTGGTGGCTACTACGGGCGTATTTGGAAATGGCTTGTACCAATTTGCCAACATCCCTACCGGGCAGGAGTACACTCTGGTTCCGGAACTGCAGGGACAAGCCCTGCTCGACGTTTCAACCCTGGATATAGTCATGGGAGCTCAGCATATACTGGGCATCATTCAACTGGATTCACCTTTTAGGGTACTGGCCGGTGACGTCAATCAGTCGAACAGCCTGACCACGCTTGACCTGGCCCTGATTCGGCAGATGGTGTTGGGCATTACCACTGATTTCCCCGTCAACTGGCAGTTTTTCCGGACAGATGCTCAGTTTGTGAACGACAACAACCCCTGGCAGGGCTTTTCCGGGGGCAACGACTCCTTTCTTCTGGAAGAAGACATTACCGGCCTGGACTTTTACGCCGTCAAGACAGGAGACCTGAGTTGGTGAAAGACGGAACAGCCAAACTACTCTATACATTTTTGGACAATCGTGGATCAGAGAGCAGTATTCCAGGTGGATCAGGAGGACACAGTTCTGGAAATGTCCAGTAGTTTAGGAGGAAACTGTAAAATGCAGGTGATTTTTTAGGTAGGATGGATGGTCTTGTGGTTAGCCTAACTAACACTAGCCCGCCGTTAAAGTTGGTACATCCCCCATGAGTACCTGGCCATAATACCTAAAATCATAAAACCGAAATACCTCAACAGTTACTAGTGTAAAACATCAAATACAAAAGTGGCGCTCTGAGAACAGCTCAGGAGCGCCACTTTTACTTTTGTTATATCCTTCCTACCAGGGGGGAGGACAAAAGGGCTATGTTACAATCCAAACTTAGCTTTCACCTTATCCACATAATCCAGTTTTTCCCAGGTGAAGGTTTCCACCTCCATTTCCTTCACATTGCCGGAGCCGTCGACAAAGCGGACGGCCTTCATTTGTGGTTTGCGGCCCATGTGGCCGTAGGCAGCCGTATCGGTGTAGATCGGCATGCGCAGTTTCAGGCGCTGTTCGATGGCGTATGGGCGCATGTCGAATAGTGCCTGGACCTTATTGGCGATCTCCCCGTCTGACATCTTCACTTTGGCGGTGCCATAGGTGTTGACATAGATATTAGTCGGGGCGGCTACGCCAATGGCGTAAGAAACCTGCACCAGCACTTCGTCGCAAACGCCGGCGGCAACCAGATTCTTGGCGATGTGGCGCGTGGCGTAGGCTGCCGAGCGGTCTACCTTGGAAGGGTCTTTACCGGAGAAAGCGCCGCCGCCGTGGGCGCCTTTCCCGCCGTAAGTATCGACGATGATCTTGCGGCCGGTCAGCCCGGTATCCCCGTGCGGGCCGCCGATGACGAATTTGCCGGTCGGGTTGATGTGATAGGTTATATCTTTGGTGAACAGCTTTTGCCACTCTGCCCTTAGTTGTTTCTGTACACGAGGGATGACGATATTGATCACATCCTTGCGGATGTTGGCCAGCATTTCTTCATCGGCGGCGAAATCATCGTGCTGGGTAGAGACGACAATGCTGTCGATACGCTGCGGGATGTTGTCGTCCGAATATTCAATCGTCACCTGAGACTTGGAATCCGGGCGCAGGTAGGTCATCTCTTTGCCGTCCTTACGAATATCGGCCAGTTCCTGAAGGATCTTGTGCGCAATATCGAGCGCCAGCGGCATATAGCTATCCGTTTCATGGGTAGCATAGCCAAACATCATGCCCTGGTCGCCGGCGCCTTGTTCTTCCGGTTTGGCGCGCTCTACCCCCTGGTTGATGTCCGGGGACTGTTCGTGGATAGCGGAAAGGATGCCGCAGGAATTGGCCTCAAACATGTAGGCGGACTTGGTGTAACCGATGCGCTTAATCACATTGCGGGCGATCTGCTGGACGTCCAGGTACACAGCAGATTTGACCTCGCCGGCCAGTACCACCTGTCCGGTGGTAACCAGTGTTTCACAAGCTACCTTGGAGCTGGGGTCAAAAGCGAGGAAGTGGTCGACCAGCGAATCGCTGATCTGGTCGGCAACTTTATCGGGATGTCCTTCAGAGACAGATTCAGAAGTGAAAAGATATGGCATTAGATTGGTCGGTTGTAATGGTGAATCAACTAAACCGGTTTTATTAAGACCGGCAAAAATCGCTGCAAAAATAGAAATTGTTTTGGAACTATTTCACATGACAACTGAACAGTTGCCGGATCTCTGTTCTGGTGTGGATAAATCCCTCCAGTTTATCGCCCACCTGCACCGGCCCGACGCCAGCCGGCGTGCCGGT
>JAGQXQ010000051.1:1095-6543 GCA_020436535.1 Phaeodactylibacter sp. | reverse complement strand
ATGCTAAAGCTGAGGTTTTCAAACAGCACCCGATCCCCAAAGCCCTTGCTGAGGCCCTCCACATCGATCACCACATCGCCCAGGCGCTGTCCGGGCGGAATGTAGATCTCCAGCTTGGCCTCTTTCTCTTTCGCTTCTTCGTCGGCCAGTTTTTCGTACGCATTCAAACGGGCCTTGCCTTTCGCTTGTCGCGCCTTGGGGGCCATGCGGATCCATTCCAATTCCCGCTCCAGAGTTCTTCGGCGCTTGCTTTCGGCTTTTTCCTCCTGCTCCAGGCGCTTGGCCTTCTGCTCCAGCCAGGAAGAGTAGTTGCCCTTCCAGGGGATGCCTTCGCCGCGATCGAGCTCCAGAATCCAGCCGGCGACATTATCCAGAAAGTAGCGGTCGTGGGTCACGGCGATGACCGTACCGGGGAAATTCTTCAGGTATTGCTCCAGCCAGTCGACTGATTCGGCATCGAGGTGGTTGGTGGGCTCATCCAGCAGCAGGATGTCCGGGTTACTGAGCAGCAGGCGCGCCAGAGCCACGCGGCGGCGCTCTCCTCCCGAGAGGACTTTGACGGAGGCATCCTCGGGGGGGCAACGAAGGGCGTCCATAGCGGTATTGAGGCGGTTATCCAGCTCCCAGGCGTTGTGGTGGTCGAGCTGCTCCATGAGCTCGCCCTGCCGGCCGATCACTTTCATCATCTCGTCGTTATCCATGGGCTCTGCCAACTTGAGGTTGATGGCCTCGTATTCGTTGAGCATATCGACGATGGGCTGCACTCCCTCTTCCACTACCTGTCGGACAGTCTTGTTCTCATCCAGCTCCGGCTCCTGCTCCAGCAGGCCGATCTTGTAGTCGCCATCGAAGGTGACCTTTCCCTCGTAGTTCGTGTCCTTGCCGGCGATGATCTTCAGCAGAGTGGATTTCCCGGAACCATTCAGTCCGAGCACGCCGATCTTGGCGCCATAGAAAAAGCTCAGCCAGATGTTGTTGAGCACTTTTTTACTGGGTGGGAAGGTCTTGGAGACCCGTTCCATAGAAAATATAACTTTGTTGTCGGACATAGGCTTTGGATTTGAGATGCAAATATAGAAAATCTACTTCACCACCACCACTGAATTAATATTTCCCATACCGTCGTGTTCTCTGAATGGGTTGGCCGGGTCAACTATCCATTTTCCATCGACGATGAATTTATACCAATGTTTGCCACCGGGCAGGTCAATAGTGGCGGACCAGGCGTTCCCCTTCCGCTGCATGCGTATATCGTCCGGCTTCCAGTCGTTAAAGGTGCCGGAGAGGAACACTTTTTGGGCCTCGTCGAAGTTTTCCAGGCGGAAGGTAGAAAGTTTTGTAACATAGAGGATAGAGTTGAACGTGTGGTGCTCATTTTTCCTTTTCTCCGGATTGCCGGGGTCTTCCATCCACTGTCCGTCGACGATGAACTTGTATTCATATCGTCCGGCCTCCAGCTGCAGGCGGGTGGCCCAGCCGCCTTCCACCTTGTCCATAACAAAAGCCTCCTCGTCCCAGCCATTGAAAGAACCTGAGAGAACTACTTTTTGGGCGCTTTCGAAGCCTGGCAGGAAAAAACTTGAGTTGCCATCTGTGGTTTGCCGTGCGGGGAAAAGCGACAGGTTGTAGGCATCTTTCCATACCTTTTTACCATGGGTGACTTTCGACTTATTGGTAATGGCTTCCGAAGGTTCTGCCCAGTATTTGCCATTGACGACGAACTTATACTCCCACTTGAAGGCATCGTCAAAATCTATGATTTTCTTGCGCAATTGATACCGCTGTGTCCCCACTTTTTTCATCACCCACTTTTTGCGAGACCAATTATTAAAATCGCCCGCTACGGCCACTTCGTAGATGTCCAGGTCGTCAAAATCCACTTTTTTCTCCGTGCTGTGGAGGGTTGCCTCTTCGAAATAACGCAGGTCGAACTCAAAGACAACCTCATCTCCTTCGAAGTAGTAGCCCCGGTAAGGCCCTTCTTCCGGCTGCGCTTCGGCCACGGGCGGCAGCAGCAGCGCCAGAAAAATAGTGAGAAAAGCTATATGGAATATTTTCATTTTATCTGAATTCATGGTACCCTGAAGATAAATTGTTATCCTATTTGTGTCCAGCTACTTAACCTGATCCACTGATCCACTGATCCACTGAATTATGGCCCATACCATTTTAAAAAGTACAATTTTTCTTTTTTATAGTTGATGATGGTTCGCCGCCTGCAAAGAAATTCATAGCCGATCAGCCCTTGCAGGTTGGTGCCAAAAGTAGCATTCATCTCGTCCAGGTTCGTCAATAGGGTTCGCATTCCGGAGCACCGTATCCGGTCGCTGCAGCGGAACCGGTAAAGCTTGCCCGCCAGAACTTCAACCCCCTGCCCTCCCATTCCGTTGAGGTTGACCCTTTTAGCGACCTTGAAGTGGTTGAGTATTCTGCGTTTTACCCGGCTATGCAACAGGTTGAGCTCCGCGCCAGAATCCAGGCCGAATTGCACCACCATTTTATCCACCCAACCCTTTAAAATGATGACGTGCCCGCGGAGGTTAAATTCCAGGCTATCTTCAGGTTCTTCCAGAATGGCCAGGCTGTCGAGGCGTTCGCCTTGTTTGTCCAGCCGGGTAAGGGTGAGTTGTTGGAGCTCAAAGTCAATCAGGAGCTCAAAGTCTTTCAGCACTTCGTAGCCGATCAACCCCAGGACACGGATATTCTTTTTTTCCTCGATATGGCTCAGGTCGATGATGTGCGCCTGGATAGGCCCAAAGGACAGGCTGTCCCAGGAGAATCCCCGGGCAGGGCGAACATTCACCTCCTCAACGGCTCCGGTAGCGCCTACTGAAGCTACTCTACGCTGTGAAATGCCCCCGTTAAAGTGATTGGCGTTGAGAATGAGCTTACTAGAGCCGGTATCGAGGATGAAGTTACCGGAAATGCCTTCCACCGTTGCTTCCACAACGATGAGCCGCCCTGCCAGCTCAAAGGGTATCCGAATGGTATGTGGGCCCAATTCTGTACCCTGAGGGAATTTTAGCTGATCCACCTCCATTTTTATCGGTAAGGCGCCGGGGGGCATGGCGCACGACACCGGGGCAGGCACAACCAGGCATAGATACAGCAACAAGCGGATTATCATTTTGTGTCGGGTGATTTTTGGTAGATGAATATTAAGGAGATCCGCCCCACTTTTCCATATTCATCTACCAGAACCCTGAAAAATCATACGAAAAATACCGCAACCCCGGACATAAAAAAAGCTGCCTCCCGGAGGAGGCAGCAAGATTACTACTGCATACTGAAAGCACAATTTATTGCCTAAAACGCTCTTTTTGTAATGAATGGAGCAAGTGGAGCTTAATCCACAAGCCGCTGGCGACCATGAACTTACCGGCGGGGAATGCTCCTTCCATCCAGTACATTATTCCTGTTACGATCAGCAGTAATGCTGATAAGAATCCAACTGAAATTGAGATTTCTTTCATTATGTTTTTTTCCTGGTTCGCAGATCAAATGAATTTACGAGCTTGTTCAGAATGTATTCAAAAACAAAATAGAAATTTATTGATAGCTTTACTATTAATACAGTTGGCGCCTTTTTTGGTTCTTGAAAAGCGAATTTATTTAAACAAATTGACATAAATAATTGATTTTCAATTTTTTAAAAATTTAAAAGTTACCCATGCCCTCAACATCGTCCACTAGCCCAGCTACCCAGCCAATTGTTTTTCAATAGTAAGTACACCCTTTTCTAAGGCAAATTGAACGAGAAAGCCGATATATATTGATAAAGCTTACCAAAGTATTGAAGGGGCGTATTGACCAGGAGACAAAACCAAAAGGCTTATATTTTGTACTAATGAGATAGGATCACTCTCTAAAGAATGCCCATATATGCTAAAGGTAACCATCAACCTGGATATCAATAAGAACCTGTACCTCAAGAATCCTGAAAAAACAAAGCTGGGGCGGCGGATCGTGCAGCACAGTATCCGGCTGATCGACGAAATCGGGTTAGAAAGTTTTACTTTTAAAAAATTGGCAGAGCAGATCGGTTCCACAGAGGCTTCCATTTACCGCTATTTTGAAAACAAACACCTGCTCTTCGTTTATCTGGTAAATTGGTATTGGGAGTGGATGAAGTTCCGCGTCGGTTTTTTCACCATGAATATCAACGACCCCAAAGAACAGCTGGAAGCCGCGATCCGCGTCATCGTAGACACGACCCAACGCAGCACTTCCATCGACTACGTAGACACAGAGGCCTTGCACCGCATCATGGTCACAGAAGGCCCCAAGGCTTACCACAAGAAAAATGTAGACGAAGAAAACAAGGAGGGGTTTTTCCTTTCCTACAAGGCTTTATGCGGCAAGATTGCCGATATTATAATGGACGTAAACCCGGAGTTTACCTACCCCCGTTCCCTGGCCACCACTTTACTGGAGGCCGCTAACAATAATATATACTTCGCTCAGCACCTGCCCCGGCTCACGGATATCCGCTACGGAAAAGGCCACCTCGACGAGGTGGTGCGCATGCTCTCCAGCTTCGCTAAGGGCTGTATTTATGAAGCCGGCCGAAAGTAGTAAGGACCGTATGAATTTGAACACACTCTGAGGGCCCGGGATGTTCAGGAGCGCGGGCCCCAACTTATATGCGCTACATTAAATGAAAGTAAAGGTAACTTTTCTTTCTTCGCTCCAAAACCCTGAAAAATAAGCCTTTAGGCTGTCCTTCCAAGGTTGGACAAATATCTGTTGCTCGTTGCCGGCCGTTTATTTACCTGCACTATAACTATCTTATATTCAACAAGTTGCCGCAACCAACAACAACCAATTGACAACGAAAAACCACTGGTTTCTCCAGCCACAGACAGGTACCCGGCCCCAAGTTTATCATAAAAATATCCGCCTTTTACGAACCAGTTCTTCAATCATTTGTTGGTAGTAAAACTATCGAATTAAAGCCTCGGCTTTTGAAGCCTTAAGGGCGTCAAACAAAAACAGTTTTACTATGCATCTGAAAACATCTTTAGAGCCTAAAGTTCAGCCTCTTACACCAGAACATCCCACCCGCATCACTATTGCCAGTGGCGACGGCATTGGGCGGGAGATCATGAACGCCACTTTATCCATCCTGGATGCCGCCGGCGCCCAGCTGGAATATGAAGAAATCGAGATCGGAAAGGAAGTGTACCTGAAGGGCAACTCTTCCGGCATAAGCCCGGAAGCATGGGAAGTGCTGCGCCGCAACCGCGCCTTTCTCAAGGGGCCGATCACTACGCCTCAGGGCGGGGGCTACAAAAGCCTGAATGTGACCATCCGTAAATCGATGGGGCTTTATTCCAATGTACGCCCCTGCCAGGCCTACACCCCCTATGTGGACAGCAATTTTCCGGAGATGGACCTGGTGGTGGTGCGGGAAAATGAGGAAGACCTCTACGCCGGCATCGAACACCA
>JAGQXQ010000051.1:0-974 GCA_020436535.1 Phaeodactylibacter sp. | reverse complement strand
AACATCATGAAACATACTGACGGCCTGTTCCACAAGGTATTCGATGAAGTGGCGCAGGAATATCCGGATATCCAATCCGAACACTACATCATAGACATCGGCGCCGCCCTGTTGGCCGCCCGCCCTGAGCAGTTTGACGTGATCGTTACGCTCAACCTGTACGGCGATATCATTTCAGACATCACTGCTCAGGTCGCCGGCTCAGTAGGGTTGGGCGGCTCCGCCAATATCGGCGATACTCTTGCTATGTTCGAGGCCATACACGGCTCTGCTCCGGATATTGCCGGCAAGGGTATTGCCAACCCTTCCGGCCTGATCCATGCCGCCTGCATGATGCTCACGCATATCGGCCAGCCCAGGGTAGCCGAGCGCATCCTGAACGCGCTGCTGCGCACCCTCGAAGACGGCATCCATACCGCCGACCTCTATAACGAGGCCTATACCTGCTCCCGGGCGAGCACCCAGGAGTTCACCCAGGCCGTCATCGAACGCCTGGGCCAGGCCCCCCGAAAACTCAAGCCCGCCGTCCTGGGCAATAATTTGAAGCCGATTGAGATCAAGGTGAAACCCTACCTCGCCGCCAGCAAACAATTGGTAGGCGTGGATGTCTTCCTGGACTGGTCTGCCGGCCAACGCGACCCCAATGAACTGGGCCAGGCCCTGGAAAGAATCGCCGGCGAAAACCTGAAGTTGAAAATGATCACCAACCGGGGGGTAAAAGTTTACCCCAACGGCTTCCCGGAGACGTTCTGCACCGACCACTGGCGCTGCCGGTTCGTATCCGTGGATTCCAGGGTAAAACCCCAGGGCAACGGCATGGCGATCACCGCCCCGGTGTCTTACGATGAAGTAGTAGCGCTACTCCAGCGGCTGGCCAACGAGGGATTTAACTTCATCAAAACCGAAAATCTCTACGAAATCAACGGCGAACGGGCGTACTCTTTGGGGCAGGGAGAGTGAGTGGAAGTCGGAAG
>JAGQXQ010000338.1:22176-22625 GCA_020436535.1 Phaeodactylibacter sp. | reverse complement strand
CCGATCGTATCCCCGGCTTTGCGGACTTCCTTTATCAGCTTTTCCATTTGTTCGGCCATGCCGGGCTCCGGGCACCGGACTGGGTTGGACTCCACCAGGTTCAGGTCAATTTCCCGGTAAGGCTTCTCAAGTGTTAAGGGGCCTACCTGACTCACGTAGGCTCTGATGTCTATATGGTTTTGCTGTAAAAATAGCTTGGCTACCGCTCCTGCGGCTACGCGGGCGGCAGTCTCCCGGGCGGAAGAACGCCCACCGCCACGGTAATCCCGAATACCATATTTGACTTGATAGGTAAAGTCGGCATGGGAAGGCCTAAACTTATCCGCAATATGGCCGTAGTCCCGGGAACGGGCGTCCGCATTGAAGATCACCATGGCAATGGGAGTACCGGTAGCCTTACCCTCAAAAACGCCGGCGAGGATCTCCACCTTGTCTTCCTCTTTTCGCTG
>JAGQXQ010000338.1:0-22116 GCA_020436535.1 Phaeodactylibacter sp. | reverse complement strand
GCCGGGCAGCCGTCCAGAACGACACCGATTGCCCGGCCGTGTGATTCTCCGAAAGTGGTTATTTTAAATGCTTGTCCAAAGGTATTGCCTGCCACAGTGTTTTAGTTTTTTTCGCAAGGTTCGATGCAGGCAGGCCTGTAATCGGTTGCCTGTTCCTTAACCTGGCGATTCTTGAATAAACGTACACAAAGTTAATAAGCCTCGGGGAACTCTTAGGAGATATTCTTGTTTCCTTAGAGCAAAAGGAAGTCCTGAAACAGACGAAGCGGAAAAGAGGATTGGTAAAATTGACCGTTTTTTTACTGCTGAATCTCTTATCTTCGCACTTCTGGAAAAAATGCAAATAGATGCAACTGTTACCCCGAGATCTGTACGAAAAGCTGGAATTTGATAAGGTACTGGAATTGCTGGAAAAGGAATGCCTGGGTGAACTGGGTGTAGAAGCAGTAAAGGCCCTGCAACCGGCTGATGATATTGAGCTGATCGAACGCAGCCTGAATGAAACCCACGAGTTTAAGCACTCGGTGGATGAAAACGATACTTTCTCCATATCTGGCTATACCGTCATTTCTGAAGAATTGCGCATGCTTGAAGTAGAGGGCTATGTCCTGCCTGAAGAGGGTATGCGCAATATTAAGATCGTCCTAAACTTCACCCACAATATTTTCCGGTTCTTCAGAGGGGCGCGAAGGGAAACCTATCCCGCCTTGTACGCCAATATCCGGGAGGTATCCTTTGACGAAAGCCTCATTGAAGCCATCGGCAAGGTGATCGATGAAGAGGGCAATATCCGGCCGGACGCTTCTCCTGAACTGATGAAGATCCGAAGGCAGGTTCAGTCCAAACAGAAAGAGTTGGAACGGCAATTTCGGATCATTATCAATGAATACCGCAGTAAAGGCTGGTTATCGGATAATATTGAAAGCTTTCGCAATGGACGCCGCGTGCTGAGCGTCCCTTCTGAACATAAGCGGAAGATAAGAGGCATCATCCACGATGAATCAACCACCGGAAAGACTGCTTTTATTGAACCAGAGGCCATTATTGAGATCAATAACGATATATTCGACCTCGAAACAGATGAACGGCGGGAGATTTATCGCATCCTGCGGGAGCTGAGCGCAGAACTGCGGCCTTACGTTCCTCAAATGCGTATCTACCAGGATATCCTGGGGCATTTCGACCTCATTCAGGCCAAAGCGAGGCTGGCCCGGCAAATGAACGCAGTGCAACCCCAACTTTTCGATAAACCTCATTTTGGCATTCAAAAAGGACGGCACCCTCTTTTATATCTCAAGAATAATAAATTGGGCAAAAAAACGGTGCCCTTTGATTTCACCCTTTTTGGTGGCAACCGCATTCTTATGCTCAGTGGGCCCAACGCCGGAGGTAAGTCCATCACACTGAAATCAGTAGGCCTGATGCAGCTCATGCTACAGTCCGGGTTGTTGATTCCTATGGAGGAAGGTTCGGAAATGGGCATTTTTCATGAACTCTTCGCGGATATTGGCGACCAGCAATCTATTGAAGATGATTTGAGTACCTATAGTTCCCGCCTGGAGAATATGCGTAACTTCCTGGAAAATGCAGGTCAGAATACGCTGGTGTTAATTGATGAGTTCGGATCAGGGACCGACCCCAAAATCGGCGGAGCTATAGCGGAGGCTATTCTCCAGGAACTCAACCACAAAAAAGTGTTTGGCGTCATCACTACCCACTACAGCAACCTAAAGATCTACTCTTTTAAGGCTAAGGGTATTGTCAACGGCTCCATGTATTTTGACAAGGATAGCCTTTCCCCAACCTATGAATTGCAGGTCGGCCGGCCGGGTAGCTCTTACGCCTATGAAATTGCCGAGAAGAGCGGGCTGAGCAAAAAGGTTCTGGATTATGCTAAACACCGCACCGGGAAAAATGAAAAAGCCGTTGACCAGTTGCTGGTAGACCTCCAGCAGGAAAAACAGGAACTGGAAGAGAAGTTACGGGAGATGAAAGAGCGGGAGGACAAACTCGACAAGCTCATCAAAAACTACGAACAGCTGCATCGGGAGCTGGAGTTCCGCCGCAAGAAAATAAAACTGGAATCAAAAGAACAAGCCTTACAACAAGCCGCCCGGGATAACCGCGACCTGGAACGCCTCGTCCGGGAGATCAAAGAAAAACAAAATCTCGAAAAAGCCAAAGAGATGGCCACTCAGGCCAAAGAGGAGCGCAAACAACTTTCCGAAGAGGTCGGCGGCCTTATAGAAGAAGTCTACTACAAGCCGGCCGCTAAACAAGAAAAGGCCGGAGAGATCAAGGTGGGCGATTTTGTTAAACTACGCACCGGAGGCGCTACGGGTGCTGTGGAGTCCATCAACCGCAACAACGCAGTAGTGACCATGGGGCAAATGCGGATGACCATAAAGCTGAGAGACCTGCAACACGCCAAAGCGCCGTTAGAGGTCCAAAGCTCCAGAAGTGTTCAATCCGACACAGTGGCTCAGACTGCCAACTTTGAATCTAAACTGGATATTCGTGGCATGCGCTACGACGAAGCGCTGAAAGTGGTGGAGGATTTTGTGGACCAGGCGCTGATCTCCAATTCGAACAGCCTGCAGATCGTACACGGGAAAGGCAACGGTATTTTACGTAAGGCCGTTCGCAAAAAACTCAAAGAATATAACGTCACCATGGATATTTGGCACCCCGAACAACAACAGGGAGGTGACGGGGTGACCCTGGTGGAGATTAAATAAGCGCAAATGTGTGAATGAATAAATACCTGATAAAATAGCTTTTGCCAACACTTACACGTTCACACACTTGCACTTTAATACCTTCTAAAACATCTCCGTGGCAGCAAAATGGAAGCTGGCCTCTCGTGCGGCATTCTCATCGGAGTCGGCGCCGTGGACGGCATTTTCACCGATGCTTTTAGCAAAGAGTGCACGGATAGTGCCAGGAGCGGCTTGAGCCGGGTCGGTGGCCCCGATCAGGGTACGGAAGGATTCCACTGCATTCTCCTTTTCCAATACAGCGGCAACGATCGGCCCGGAGGACATGAAATCCACCAGCTCCCCGTAGAAGGGGCGTTCTTTGTGTACTTCGTAAAATTCCCCTGCCTTTTCCTTAGACAATTTAGTGAGTTTCATCGCTACGATCCGAAACCCTGCTTCGTTGATCTTCGCCAAAATACCTCCAATGTGGCCTGCTTGTACCGCATCGGGCTTGATCATGGTAAATGTTCTGTTTCCAGCCATTATGATATTAGTTTTTTCGTGTTTTCAAAAAACGCTGCAAAAGTAAGCAAAGTGGGGTAAAAGGGAGCGGCCGGGGCTGATATTTTTCCTTTTTCCTGCTAATTAATGAAAGGTTGGAACATAAAGCCTTAATTTTGTTTTATGCCCTTGCCTGCACTCAACTTGCAGATAAACCCCTGCCGATATATTTTGGTTAAATTCATATTTTTTGGCATTTTCGCATCCTGACTTTTAAATCAATGATGGAGAATATTAAAGAGCTGAAGGCTCTGTTAGCTTACCCTAAGGATATTGTTATTACGACCCACCGCAACCCTGATGGCGACGCCATCGGGTCTTCCCTCGCGGTGTACCATTTTCTGAACAAGTTGGGACACGCCGTTCGAATCGTTTCGCCTTCTGAATATCCGGACGTATTCGGGTGGATGAAAGATATCGAAAAGATCATTATTTACGATACTGACCCGGAGGACGCCCAGGATGTCATTCAGCGGGCTGATATGATCTTCTGTCTGGATTTCAACGCTTTAGACCGTATCGATAAGGTGGGAGAACTGATCGAAAAGGCAAAGGGGGTTAAAGTAATGGTGGACCACCACCTGTATCCGGAACCGTTTCCGGAATTTATGCTTTCCGATACAACGGCCAGTTCTACCTGTGAACTGGTCTTTGATCTCATTACCGGCCTGGGATGGAAAGAACACATGGATCACATCATTGGGGAATGCCTCTTTACCGGCATTCTGACGGATACCGGTTCTTTCAAGTACAGTACTTCTGCCAAACTTTACCGGATCGTTGCGGAGCTGATCGAGTTTGGCGTTGACGATTACCGGCTGCAGGACCTCATCTTCAACAGTATGCAGGAAAAACACCTCCGCTTGTTGGGGCACTGCCTGAACAACCGTATGGAAATCCTGGAAGAGTATCAGACCGGTATCATTACCCTGACCAAGGAAGATTATGCGGATTTTGATATTCAAAGAGGAGATACGGAAGGGATCGTCAATTTCCTGCTAAAGGTTAAAAAGGTGAAAGTGGCGGCCTTTATCACAGAGCAACCTACTATTGTTAAGATATCCCTTCGGTCAAAAGGAGACTTCTCCGTACAGGAAATCGCCAGGCGGCATTTCAAGGGCGGCGGGCATAAAAATGCGTCCGGAGGCTATTCTTTCCAGTCTTTGAGCGCAACCGTCCGGCGTTTTAAAGGGGTACTTCCCGAATATAAAGACCAGCTGATGGCTTCTGAATAATAACCTGAAACCTATGCGAATCGTACTTTTTTTCGCTTTGTTGTATGCCCTGGTACTGGTTTCCTGCGAGGAAGATGGCGGCCTGTTGACTACTCAACATGGCTATGAGTATATCAATCATACGAATCTGGATGGAGCGAGGCCACAGCCGGGGGAATATGCCTATTTTCAGGTTCAGATCAGAAATGGAGATACCATTACCCATTCAACCCGGGAGCAAGGGGCGGCACCTTTCCTGCAGATTCCTTCTATTAATAACCCTCAACGGAGGCCTTCCCCCCTTGAAGATGTATTGCGGGAAATGTCAGTCGGAGATAGTGTTACCGTTTTGATCCGGCTCGATACCATCCGAGCCAAACAAAAGGGGTTTGAAAATACCAATATCATGTATTATGATGTTGTACTCACTGACATCAAATCGATGGATAGCTATCAGGAAGGAGCTAAACGAGACCGGGAAGAGCGGGAAAAAGTGGCGGAAGAAGCCCGGGCCAGATACAAGGAAGTGGCTGCCGAGGTAAGGGCAACCCTGAAGGATTATAAAGCGGGTAACTTAGATGGACAATTGCAGGAGACAGACTCCGGGCTAAAGTATATCATTCAAGAGCCAGGCACCGGTAAAGTAGTAACCCCGGGACGAAATGTGAGTGTCCAGTACTTCAGAGCGCTCATGAATGGCAAAGAACACGATAGTTCTTTCAAACAGGGAGAACCTCTGAATTTTCCGGTAGGAGAAGGGAGGGTAATCAAGGGATGGGACGAAGGAGTTAGCCTGCTCAGAGAAGGAGCAAAAGCCAGTTTTTTTATACCGTCCAAACTGGCGTACGGAGAAAATGGCGCTTCGCCCGGCATTCCCGGTAATACAGACTTGTTGCTGTACCTCGAAGTCGTGGAAGTAGACTGAATAGAATTATTTTCAAAGAAGTCCGCCTTTTTGGGAAATAATTTGTTATACTGAGATCTAGATATTTTTTAACCAGAGAATGGCGAAAAAATGCCGAGTGCTTTTTTCAATATTCTCATGGAAAACCTTGTGTTTTCCTTAAACCAAAGGAGGCGTTATGACCGCTGATCAACTAAAAGAGTTGAAGGATCGCCTGGGTATTCTTGGGAGGTATCTTTGACGTCGATGAGCGACTATTTCAAATCGAAGAAAAAGAGCAGCAAACGCTGAACCCTAATTTTTGGGACGACCCCAAAAAAGCGGAGGCTGTTCTCAAGGAACTTAAAAGCCATAAATCATGGCTGCGTTCTTACGAAAAAGTAAAAACCAAAATTGAAGACACAGAGGTGCTCTACGAATTCTTCAAGGAAGGCGAAGGCACCGAAGCAGAATTAGACGCCCGCTACGAAGAAGCACTGGAAGCGGTTGAAGACCTGGAGTTTCGCTCCACCCTTAACCAGCCCGAAGACGAACTGGGCGCTGTGCTGGAGATCAACTCCGGAGCGGGAGGCACTGAAGCCTGTGACTGGTCTGAAATGCTACTGCGCATGTACACCATGTGGGCAGAGAAGAAAGGGTTTAAAGTATCAGAGCTGAACCGTCAGGATGGCGATATGGCAGGTATCCGATCGGCCTCGATTGAGATCAATGGAGACTTCGCGTATGGCTTACTGAAAGGGGAAAACGGCGTGCACCGCCTGGTTCGGATCAGCCCCTTCAATTCGCAGGGTAAAAGGATGACTTCCTTTTCTTCTGTCTTTGTGCACCCCATGGTCGACGACCGGATCGAGATCGAGATCAATCCAGCCGACCTGGAATGGGATACTTTCCGCGCCAGCGGCGCCGGGGGGCAGCACGTCAACAAGACTGAATCCGCCGTTCGGGTCCGGCACCTGCCTACAGGCCTCGTCGCCGAATGCCAGCAGGAGCGTTCTCAACACATGAACCGGGACAAGGCCATTCAAATGCTGAAATCCCGCCTGTACGAACTTGAACTGGAAAAGCAGCGGGCGGAAAAGGACAAGGTGGAAGCCGGCAAAATGAAAAATGAGTGGGGATCTCAGATCCGTAGTTACGTTCTGGATGACCGCCGGGTTAAGGATCACCGGACCAACCATCAGACCAGCCAAACGGAGGCCGTGCTCGATGGAGCCCTCGATGAATTCCTAAAGGCTTTTCTGATGAATAGTACAGTGGAAAATTAATCTCCACTTGATGAACCGAAGACTACCTTTCCTCCTGGTACAAGCAGCAGCTGTGTCTGTCTTTCTGGCCCGTGCCTGGCAGCACTTGTATTGGGATGCTCCTTACCGGGCCCTTTTTTGGGATGAAGCCTGGATGAAAAGCCTGGTGGAGTCTACCATGGATATCACCTGGCGGGAGTATGTAACCAGCCCTCAAACCGATGCCTTCATTCAACACCTGATTCTTGCCTCTGGTTGGTTGTATATTGCTTGTGCGCTCGCAGCTTTCTTCATTAATCGTTTGGGAAGGGTAGGGCGGGTATTGCTTTGGCTGGGAGCCATCAACCTTTTGTTTTTAGCTGCATTATACTGCAAGGAGAAATTCTTTTTTATCGGGCAATTCTTCGAATATACCCTCCAGTGGGGAGCCCCTGCAATGCTGGCCATTCTGGCTAAAGATCCGGATAAACCCTGGAGTAGTAGGTTTGTCCTGTTTGTAAAAATAGCCATCGCGCTCACGTTCACCTGTCATGGCCTTTATGCCGTGGGCTTCTACCCTCGCCCCGGCAACTTTCTCGAAATGGTAATGAACATCCTACCCGTCAATGAAACCGGCGCCATCCATTTCCTCAATACTGCAGGCGCGCTGGACTTTTTACTCAGCCTGGCCCTCTTTCTACCCGGCCGCTGGCCGCTGGCCGCTCTGGTTTACGCCTCCTTTTGGGGACTGGCCACCTCTATCGCTCGGGTGTGGGCCTATTTCCATTGGGCATTTTGGGACAGCGCTTTGAAACATTGGTTGCACGAATCGGTTATGCGGTTTCCGCATTTTTTAGTCCCGCTGGCTTTATTATTATATTTTTGGGGGAGAATGAAACGAAGAAGATAAGCATTACTATTCAGCAATTGGTACGGCCATTCGCTTTTGGCTTTTAGTACGTATATCAGTCGCCGCAAGAGTTGATTGAGAACTCACAACGCCAGGATCTCCGCCATCCGGATCAGTTCCTTATCCGGCCTTTTGGGCTTGACGATGGCCTCCTTCAGGGGCGTGAATTTTATCTTATTGTTGACCAGTCCCGCCATGACATTCTCACGGCCTTCAAGCAAGCCTTCGACTGCGTGAAACCCGAGCCGGCTGGCCAGCACCCGGTCCATTGCGGTAGGAGAACCGCCTCGTTGCAGGTGCCCGATGATGGCCACTTTGGTGTCGTAGAAGTCGAACTGCTCCTTTACCATTTTGGCAATATCCTGGGCACTGCCGGTCTGATTACCTTCCGCTACAATGATAACGCTGAATAGTTTTTTGCGGCGGGCGCTTTTTTTCAGCGCCTCGACCAGCGCCTCGATCGGTGTTTCGGCTTCCGGAATGATCACACTTCCGGCCCCGCTGCCAATGCCCGTGTTGAGGGCAATATATCCCGAATGACGCCCCATGACTTCTACGAAGAAAAGACGGTTGTGAGAGTCGGCCGTATCCCGGATCTTATCAACTGCTTCGATAGCAGTATTGATGGCGGTATCGAAGCCGATAGTATAGTCCGTGCCAAACAGGTCGTTATCTATGGTTCCCGGGATACCGATAAAGGGCATGTCAAATTCTTCGGAGAAAATGTCAGCTCCGGTGAAGGTACCGTTTCCACCGATGGCAATACACGCGTCGATATCGAAGGCGAGCAGAGACTCATAGGCGGCCTTGCGGCCGTCCTCTGTCCGGAACCGTTCGCTGCGAGCGGTTTTCAGAATGGTCCCGCCGCGGTGGATGATATTGCCTACATCTCCGCGTTCCAAGCGCTCGAGGTCACCATCGATCATGCCCTCATAACCGCGGAAGACGCCATAGACGTGCAGGTCGTGAAAGGAGGCATTCCTGACTACCGCCCGCAGAGCGGCGTTCATGCCCGGGGCGTCACCTCCGGAAGTAAAGACTGCGATACGTTTGATCTCCTTACTCATAGGTAGTTTCTGTTTTCCTGTCTCTCATGTTGACCGGAAGGATCATTAGTTATTCGTGTGGAAAGACACGAGGTCATCTATGGGCTTTTGTATAAAGTTTCCCGGCGTCATTGCCCGCTCTTCCAGTACTACCCGAATGACATCCTGGAAGTAGAAGGCTATAGAGCCAATGAAATGGATAGGCAGAGATAGGTGGTTGCGATATTTTCTTGCGTGGCGGTCAATGAATTCGGCGAATGAATTGTATAACAAACTTTGGATAAAGGGGTGATGGATATTTTGACTCATGAATTTGGTGAAAGAAGCCAGGTATACGTTGGGGGTCTCTTTTCCGTATATTTGGTCAAGCATTGCTTGCTTTCCGCCGGGATAGGCCTCTTCCAGCTTCTTTTTCAGGCCCGGGGATAATTCGCGATAGAAATAAGCCCGGATCAGGCTCTTACCCAGATGGGTGCCACTGCCTTCATCACCCAGCAAGTATCCCAGGTTGGTGACGTTATCGGTAACATCATTGCCGTCATAAAGGCAGGAATTGGAACCCGTTCCAAGTATGCAGGAAATTCCAGGTTCTCTGCCGCAGGTGGCCCGGGCGGCGCCCAGCAGATCGTGTTCGACTTCTATATCCGCATTATTAAATATCCGGGTTAACGCATTGTTAACCACCCCTTTGAGTTTTTCGTCCCAACAGCCTGCTCCATAGTAAAAGACCTGAGTGGCTTCATCGGGTTTTACACCATCATCAAAAGCTTCCTGAAGCTCCTGATAAATCTTGTTCTCCGAATGGAATACGGGGTTGAAGCCCATCGTGCTGATGGTTTGCACACCCTTACTATTCACCATTTTCCAGTCAGCCTTGGTGGACCCACTATCAACAACTACAATCATGGTTTTTCAACTAATAGATTGACTATCAAAGGTAGTGTAAATTTTACACTAACTGAAGAGGAATTCTAAAAATGTATCGATTCTTTACTTTTAACTATCCAAATTTGCAGAAAGCGGCGCTTCCTGTCCTAATCGGAAGCGCCGCTTTTTTTGGGTAGAAATGGCACTGCCGCTTACTTCAGTTTGCTTACGGCTTCAGCAATACGCCGGATAGCCTCTCTCAGTTCTTTTTCTGAAGCGGCGTAGGAAATACGGAAACAGTTGTCCGCCCCAAAAGCTGAGCCGGTTACGACCGCAACGTGAGCATTGTGAAGGATATATTCGCAGAAATCATCGGCATTATTGACGGCCATTTCGGCGGAACGCTTGCCAAAGTAGCTGCTGATGTCCGGGAAAATATAAAATGCCCCCTGTGGCTGGTTGACCTTCATGCCGGGCACCTCGTTTAGCAGTCCGATCACCATATCCCTGCGTTGACGGAACGCCTCTCTCATTTCATGAGTAGGGGCCATATCCGAAAGCAAAGCATAGGCGGCGGCTTTCTGTCCAAAGGAAGTGGCTCCGGATGTGATTTGCCCCTGAACTTTGGAGCAGGCATCGGCAATCCAGGCCGGTGCACCGAGATACCCAAGGCGCCAGCCGGTCATCGCAAAGCCTTTGGAGAACCCATTTACGGTGATGGTCCTGTCTTTTACTTCTTCAAAGGCGCCGATGCTGGCGTGGTTCCCGGTAAAGTTAATGTACTCATAGATCTCATCAGAAATGATATAGATACCCTCATGAGCGGCAATTACCTGGGCGATAGCCTTGAGTTCATCGTGCAGATAAACCGAGCCGGTCGGGTTACAGGGAGAAGAAAAAAGCAATATCCTGGTTCGATCGGTAATGGCGGCGGCCACCTCTTTAGCAGTAGCTTTATAGTCTTGCTCGATATCGGCGCTAACCAGGACGGGTACACCGCCGGCCAGTTTAACGATCTCGGAGTAGGAGACCCAATAAGGCGCCAGGATGATCACTTCATCGCCTTCGTCGAGCAGGGAAAGGCAAATATTGGCAATAGACTGTTTGGCTCCATTGGAGACAACAATCTGGTTCAAGCCAAATTCGAGCCCGTTGTCTCTCTTAAATTTGGTTTGTATCGCCTGGCGTAGTTCTACCAGGCCCGGCACCGGAGTGTATTTAGTGAATCCATCATCCAGCGCTTTCTTGGCGGCTTCCTTGATATGCTCTGGGGTATCGAAATCGGGTTCTCCCAGGCTAAGGCTGATCACATCGTGGCCCTGGGCCGCCAGGTCACGAGCCATTTGCGACATCTTGATGGTAGCGGACTCTTCCATTTGTTGTATCCGCTGAGACAGGTGTTGAATACTTGCCGTAGACATGTTCACTTACAATTTGGTGACACAAGAATTTTTCTGGCTGCAAAAGTAGCCTTTTTAATAACCACGTGCACTTTTTTTTGGATAATCCTTCATAAATAAGGCGCTCGGTTTCGAATTCGGTAAAGTGAAGGCGAAGAGGTGGAATCTAATGAAGGACCCGGCGAGCGTTTGAAGTTTTTATGTTTCATGGGCGAAAAAGCAAGGTAAGATAGCATGCTTTCTAACTAAATTAGTTACCAAATTTTTCTATATTCGACGCCGGAAAACTATTACGGCTGGAATGGAGTAGGGGGGCGAATTTTCATCCCAACAGCCTCTTTCGAAAACCTTTAACCGCCGGTTTGCAGAAATCAAATTCGATTCATTTCGCAGTACCAGGATGTTTTTTTCACAGAACAGCGATTCATGAGTAAAAGAAAAAAGGCGCCCGCGGGCAAGAAACAACAGAAAAAAGTGGCGGCGGAGCAATCGCCCATAGTTGAACCCAGCAGTCCGGCAGAACGGGCGGTCTATAAAAAGGTGTTTAAATTTTCAGCTTTGGCTATCCTGTTGATAACCATTCTCTTGTCCTTATTCAGTGGCATCAACGGGGATGATGAGTTTCAGGATGACTATTCGGAAAAACTGGCCGATTATTACCTTTCTATGGGCGCCGACACCTCGGCCCTTTATATTGAAAAAGGCAACATGCATTTGTATGGAGGCTTTTTTGATCTGGCCACCGGCCTGGCCAACCGGGCATTGGGATTTGAGCAAGTCGATATGGCCTATCACCACGTACGCCATATTTTCAATGCGATTATTGGGGTATTGGCTATGCTGTTTGTGGGGCTGCTGGCTAAAGAAATTGCTGGTTGGCGGGCTGGTATTCTGGCGCTTTGGTTCATTTTCCTCTCTCCCCGGTTTCTGGGGCATTCCCTGATGAACCCCAAAGACATCCCTTTTGCCGCCGGATTTGCCATCGCCACTTATTATATGGTGGTTTTATTCAAAAGCATGCCCAAGCCCAATTGGAAAATAGCGTTGGGCGTGGCGTTAGGCATAGCTCTGGCATTAGCAACCCGTGCGGGCGGGCTTTTGCTGTTTGGGTATCTCGGCCTTTTCGCCGGCTTGGATTTTTTGTTTAAATATGGACTCAAAGGTTTGACTCAGGAGAGCAAGGCCCTGCTAACGTACCTCATTTATTGCCTTGGCATTGCCGTCACTGGTTATGTGTTGGCCATATTGACCTGGCCGGCGGCCCTTGCCGACCCGATCGGGCATCCGCTGGCTGCACTGACGGAATTTTCTAAACTGGGGGTCAAGATCCGCGTATTGTTTGCCGGAGAAAACCTGCTTTCCGATGATACGGCCTGGTATTATTCAGTACTCTGGATCGTTAAAACAGTCCCCTTGTTTACACTGCTCGGATTCGTGGGCAGCCTCTTTATCCTCCCGTCCATCCTGAAGCGCTATAACACTACTGCCGTACTGCTAGCCTATTTTGCCACCCTTTTTCCGGTAGCTTATATCATCTATAAAGATTCCATTCTTCACGATGGCTGGAGGCACCTTATGTTCATCTATCCGACAATGGTAGTGATTGCCGCTGTATTCTGGGTGACTCTGGAAAGCTTTTTGAAGGGCAGGAAGACTGGGCGTTATGTGCTCTATGGGGTTTTGGGGTTGCTGGCCGTAGATGCGGTGCTCTTTATCGTACGCAATCCACAGTACGCTTATGTGTATTTCAATCCGTTGGGAGGAGGCATTAAAGGGGCCTACGGATATTACGAAACGGATTACTGGGGCGTATCGGTGCGGCAGGCTATCGACTGGATGGCGGCGGAAGGGATCCTAAGCCCTGAAATGCAGGATACGGTAACCCTGGGCACCACTTTTTTCTACAATACCAGCCGGCTCACCCGCAAACGATTTAACGGCAAGGTGAAGGTCAAATATGTCCGTTTCAATACCCGGTACAGCGAGTCCTGGGATTACGGGATCTTCCCCTCCCGCTATATTCGGGGAGCACACCTGAGATCGGGCAATTGGCCCAACAGCAAGACGATCCACACCATAACGGCCAATGGGGTTCCTTTGCTGGCTATTGAAAAAGAAGAAAACAAATATGCCTATCAAGGACAACGGGCGATGGCAGCCGGCAACCTGACAGAAGCAGTGGCTCAATTGCAAAAAGAAGTGCAGGAGCATCCGGACAACGAGGTGGCATGGACTTCGCTTTCCAGCGCTTACATCAGCACAGGGCAGTACCAGCAGGCACTGGGAGCCGCCCAAAAAGCGCTGGCCGTGGCGCCCGATGTGGAAAGCGCACTACTCTACGAAGGGCTGGCCTACCTGAACCTTGGCCAGCAACAGGGAGCCTTGAGCGCCTTTGAGCGCCTCATCCGCGTTAATGAGGAGTATTATGCCGCCTATTACTATATGGGGCTGGCTTATGAGGCCTCTAAAAACTACCGGGCGGCTTTTGATAATGCCCAAAAAGCCATCCAGGCCAATCCGGGTTTTAAGCAGGCTTATCAGTTGGCAGCGCGGGTGCTAC
Organism: Phaeodactylibacter sp.; assembly: GCA_020436535.1. Taxonomy (GTDB): domain Bacteria; phylum Bacteroidota; class Bacteroidia; order Chitinophagales; family Saprospiraceae; genus JACJXW01. The sequence goes on along the minus strand of JAGQXQ010000338.1, from coordinate 8,732 downwards.
AGGCCCTCGGTGACAACCAGAATGCCGCTCGTTACCTGGAAGCCGCGCAAAAGCTTTAAGTTTGTGGCCTTAAGCCAAGAAGAAAGAATAATGAACTATAAATTACTGTTTCCGACTTACCGCAACCGCTATCTGTTTATCAAACGGAGCCTGGAACGTATCGCCCAGGAGCGCCACTTTGATCTTGCGCTGAACCTGGGCGCCGGAGAGGGAGACTATGATAGTATGATTGCCCGGTACTGCAAACAATTGGTATCTTGTGATATTAATGAACAGGATATTAACTATGCCCGGACGCTCAACGCGGCGGTGCCCAACCTGGAATACCGGGTGGAAGATGCCCTCAACCTGAGTTTCGACGATAATACGTTCGACCTGCTCATTTCCGTGGAGGTGATCGAGCATGTAGGCCGCCCCGAACAAATGATCGAAGAAATACAGAGAGTGCTTAAACCAGGTGGATTCGCGTTGATCACCTTTCCGTCACTGGATTTTCCCTTCACTTACGATCCCATCAACCGTCTGCTTAGCTTCCTTACCGATAAAAAAATATCCCAGGGGGCTTATGCTTTTGGACATGAGTACCTCGTTTCGAAAACGGATTTCCGGGCCTGGTCCGAAAAAAACCACCTGGCCGTCCTTCGCGAACGAAATTTGAGCGGCTATCTGGTCGGATTGCTCGAAATGTACTGGACCGGTTTGATTCAGTATGTTTTCAAGGCTAATGCGACCAACTTACCAGGACAACAAAAGAAAAAAATGACCCTTCGCCCTTCGGTCAAAGAACCTTTCCTTACCAGGGTAACAGACCTGATCATTAAGATAGACGACGCCTTGTTTCGCAACGCGGCTAATTCGGTTGGCAAAGGCTTTATCATTCAGAAAAAAGGTTAAACCAGCTTTTTATGAAAGAAAAACTCCAACAACTCCAGGATAAAATAACGGCTGCCATGTTGGGCGGAGGCGCTGACAAAATCGAAAAACAGCATGAAAAGGGAAAGCTCACCGCCCGGGAACGGGTACATTTTCTGCTCGATAACGGTTCGTTTGAGGAGATCGGCATGCTGGTCACTCATCGAAGCAGCGATTTTGGAATGGAGAAGCAACGCATTCCCGGTGACGGTGTGGTGACCGGTTACGGAACCATCGACGGCCGTCTGGTATATGTCTTTGCCCAGGACTTTACAGTCTTCGGCGGCTCTCTTTCGGAGACCCATGCCGAAAAGATCTGTAAGGTAATGGATCTGGCCATGCAGAACGGCGCTCCGCTTATTGGCCTCAACGATTCTGGTGGCGCCCGTATTCAGGAAGGAGTTAGCTCATTGGGGGGATATGCGGATATCTTCTATCGCAATGTGATGGCTTCAGGGGTAATCCCTCAGATCTCGGCCATCATGGGGCCCTGCGCCGGGGGCGCAGTTTATTCTCCTGCTATGACCGACTTCACCATCATGGTAGAGCATTCTTCATATATGTTTGTCACCGGCCCCAATGTGGTGAAAACGGTGACGAATGAGGAAGTAACTGCCGAAGAATTGGGGGGGGCAAGCGCACATTCCACTAAATCGGGCGTGACTCACTTTACGGCTGGTAACGATATCGACTGCCTGGCCAAGATACGGCGCCTGTTGAGCTATATGCCACAGAGCTGTGAAGACAAACCGGCCCAGCTGCCATATGAACTTACGGATGAAGTGCGTATGCAATTGCGTGATATTGTGCCGGAGAATGCCAACCAGCCCTATGATATGAGGGATGTCGTAGAAGGGATCGTCGATAAGGACTCCTTTCTGGAAGTCCACGAAAATTATGCAGAGAATATGATCGTTGGCTTTGCCCGTCTGGGAGGCCGCAGTATTGGCATCGTGGGCAATCAACCCATTAACCTGGCTGGGGTGCTTGACGTAGACAGCTCGAAAAAAGGCGCCCGGTTTGTGCGCTTTTGTGATTGCTTCAATATTCCTTTACTTGTTTTGGTGGATGTGCCGGGTTTCCTGCCAGGCACCGACCAGGAGTGGAATGGGATCATTGTCAATGGCGCCAAACTCTTATACGCCTTCAGCGAAGCGACTGTCCCCCGGGTGACGCTCATCACCCGCAAAGCCTACGGAGGAGCCTACGATGTAATGAATTCCAAGCACATTGGTGCCGACATGAACTTCGCCTGGCCTTCGGCGGAGATCGCTGTAATGGGGGCCAAAGGCGCTTCCGAGATCATTTTTCGCCGGGAAATAAAAGCGGCCGATGATCCACAGGCCATGCTGGAAGAAAAGGAAAAGGAGTATCAGGAAAAATTTGCCCACCCTTATCGTGCTACTGGCCGCGGTTTTATCGATGAGGTGGTCGACCCCAAGGATACCCGCCGCAAACTGATCAAAGCCTTTGCCATGCTGGAAAATAAGGCGGCAAAATTGCCCAGGAAAAAACACGGGAATATTCCGTTGTAACTTTTTAGGGTGCATCCGTGTATCAGTATTGTAGAATATCAGGAGTACACCTTCATGCTGACACACTGACACACCGACACACTCAAGTACCCAGGCCCCATTAGGCCCCAAAAGTAAATTCTTATGCCAAATCGCGCCCATCAGTATAGCCTGATCGAGCAACCCCATGAACTGGATGCCTTTTACCAGGAGCACCGAAACCTTTCCTGGATGGCTTTCGATACCGAATTTGTCGGAGAGAGGCGTTACCACACTTTGCTTTGCCTGATACAGGTGAAGTCAGAAAAAGGGCTGTTTCTCATCGACCCCATCCGTTTAAAGGGGCTGGACCCTTTTCTGGATCTGGTCGCCGACCCTAATATTACCAAGATCACTCATGCGGGCGACAATGACTACCGGCTCCTCAACAACCTCTTTGGTGTCTTACCGCGAAATGTGTTCGATACGCAGATCGCCGCTGGTTTTGTAGGGTATAAATACCCTGTTTCTTTTCGCAAACTGGTCGAGGATGAACTGGGCGTCCATTTGAAAAAGGGATATGCGGTAGCCGACTGGGAGGGGCGCCCTTTTCAGGCTAATCAGTTGCAGTATGCCCTGAATGATGTCCTGTTTTTACCCGATCTGTGGGAACGGCTGGAAAAAAAGCTCGAAGGACAAAACCGCACCCACTGGGCGGATGAAGAACTCGCCCTTCTGGAAAAAGCGGAATACTATTATAAAGACCCGAATGACGAGGCGATTAAGAGCAATATGATGCGGTCGCTCAAAACCAAGGAGCAGCTTTTCCTACTGCGACTTTTTGCCTGGCGCCGACAGGTTGCCGAACAGCGGGACCATTCCAAAGAGATGGTCCTGCCAGCCAAATACATCGGGCATATCGTCCGCAGTATTTCTTCAGGCCAGGAAGCCCTGAAGCACAATCGCCGTATCCCCAGCAAGATGGCGGACAAATATGGCGCCACCTTCGAAGAATTATATAAACGCCCCGTCTCCGATGAGGAACGGCAGGTACTGAAACGCATACCCTCCGAAAATGATGAGGACCCCAAGGAGCAGATCATCATGGAAATGCTTTACCAGGTGATCAAGTACAAATGCCTGGAAGAGGATATTTCGATTAATATGGTGGTGCCCCGAGGCGAACTCAAAAAGATTCGCGCCGATGAAGATGACGCACTCGAACTGCTGGCGGGCGGTTGGCGGCAGGAGATGCTCGGCGCCTATTTCCTGGATTGGCTATCCAACGCCAACCGCATGAAGGTGGACCTTCATGATAACCGGATCGTGATCCGGCCGGAGGAGCATTCTTAACCGGAAAACTTAGAAGCGGGTTTCTTCTACCTCAGCCCGCGCCGTTGCAAATTCCGCTTGTATTCCACCACATTCTGATTGTGCCCCCCCAGGGTCTTGGCGAAGGAGTGCAGCCCTGACCCATCTCCTTTGGCGCAGAAAAAAATATAATCGTGTTTTTCAGCATTCAGTACGGCGTCGATGCTGGAAATGGACGACATGCTGATAGGGCCCGGCGGCAACCCCGCATAGAGATAAGTATTGTAAGGAGAGTCATATTTAGTGTGGTAATGAGTTACCCGGGGTGTGTCAAAATCGCGGCGGGCAAAGACGGCAGTGGGGTCGGCCTGCAGGCGCATGCCCGTTTTCAGCCGGTTGAGGTAGACGCCGGCCATTCGCGGCTTTTCACTTTTTACCAGCGTTTCCTTTTCAACGATAGAGGCTAGGGTGTAGACTTCCTGTGGCGTCATTTCCAGTGCTTCCGCCTTCTTTTCCCGGCCTTCACTATTCCAAAAAGCATCGTGTTCTTTGACCATGCGTTCCACAAAACTCCGGGGGCTGGTATTCCAAAAGAACTCATAGGTGTTGGGGATGAAAAGGCTCATCAGGGTCTCCGGCGTATACCCAATGGAGGCCAGGTATGCTTCATCCTGGAATAAGGCGAGGATGTCAACCGAGTCCGGCTCGATAAAGCGGGCGGCTTTGGCTGCCACATTTTCCGGCAGCCGCTCGTTGGTAAGGATCACATCGACCGGGGCCTGCTTGCCACCACGAAGATGCCGGATCAACTGGATCAGACTCCAGCCAGGCTGCAATTCGTAACGGCCTGCCCGCATTGGATCGCGTTTGTAACTCATGCGCTCCGCCAGCAGGGTGAACACCTTTCTGTCCTTCAGAACCCCCTTGTTCTCTAATATATCCATTACATCCTCAAAAGAAGAGTGGGTCGGTATCCGTATGTAATAATCCTCCAGCCCTTGCGGCACAACCGGCGCCCCCACAAATTTGTGGTAAATAAACATCCCGACAACGAGCAAGCACAAGGCTGAAAAGCCGATTACTATATTAATGGTCTTCATAGTCATGGTCTGGATTGCTGTGATTCGCTAAGGACCTAACGTCCGGATGCATATATTTTATATATTAAACCACAAGAATTGCTGAATCTGAGCCACCAAATCTCTTCTAATACTGCTCCTTATCATTCGGGAAATCCCGGGAACGAACATCCCCAATATACTGGTTGACCGCTCCTTTTATAGATTCGAACAAGTCGAGGTAACGGCGCAGGAAACGCGGCTTAAAATCCTTGGTGATGCCGAGCATGTCATGGGTAACCAGCACCTGCCCGTCGACTCCGCCGCCGGCGCCAATACCGATGACCGGAATCCAGACCTTTTCCGCCACCTTTGCTGCCAATTTGGCGGGAATCTTTTCCAGGACGATGGCAAAACAGCCCAATTCCTGCAGCAATTCGGCATCTTCCAGCAACTTCTGGGCTTCGGCTTCTTCTTTGGCCCGAACCGTATAGGTGCCAAACTTGTAGATAGATTGAGGTGTGAGGCCCAGGTGGCCCATCACCGGGACGCCGGCGGATAGAATCCGCTTAATCGATTCCTGCACCTCGGCGCCCCCTTCCAGCTTGACCGCATGGGCTCCCGCTTCTTTCATGATCCGGACTGCAGAATCGAGTGCTGCCCGGGAGTTGCCCTGATAGGACCCGAAAGGGAGGTCTACTACGATCAAGGCCCGCTTAACCGCGCGCACCACGGAAGCGCCGTGGTAGATCATTTGGTCGAGCGTGATAGGCAGAGTCGTCTCGTGGCCCGCCATTACATTTGAGGCGGAGTCTCCCACCAGGAGCACATCAACGCCGGCATCATCGAGGATGCGAGCCATAGAAAAATCATAGGCGGTCAGCATCGTGATCTTCTCGCCTCTTGTTTTCATCTCATGCAAGACATGGGTGGTCACCCTTTTGATATCTTTATTTACAGACATGTGCCGTTGTTTTGTGGCTGCAAGATAAATAATTTTGCTTCCTTTGTTAAACACGTGCTTAGTCTCTTAAACGTCACTGCCGGGAAGCAGGCCGTTGGAATTATTTGGACAAAAATTTTACCTTTGAGCTGCTAAAAAGACTGCAATGAATAAAAACCTGATTTTTACCCTTTTGTCCGCGATCATTTTCCTGAGCGCTTGCTCAACTGATTTCGAGCTGGAAGCCGAATGGCAAGATATTCCCGTCGTTTACAGTTTCTTGTCCGTTCAGGATACAGCCCACTACGTTCGGGTGGAAAAAGCCTTCCTGGAACCAGGTGGCAATGCGTTTGAGATAGCCAAGGTTACAGATTCTATCTATTACAACAATCTCACCGTTGAATTGGAAAACCTGGTAACTAAGGAAACCTTTACACTGGAAAGGGTGAATGGAAATGATGAAGGATACCCCAAAGAAGAAGGGCTTTTCGCCAATGACCCCAGTGTGTTGTACAAACTGCAGGCCGATGTAGCTAAGCTGGGGGAAGGAGATAGCATACGGCTGACCTTTTACCGCGGTGATGAGGTGGAGCCAGCCACCGCAGAGATCCAAATGGTTGGTGAGATCGAAACCAGCCGGTTCAACCCCCCCGAGCGGATCACCCGTACCCGTTTCACTTCTCCTGTCAATATTGCCTGGACCCCGGATGAGAATGCCAGTATCTTCGACGTTCGGTTCGCTTTCAATTATCTGGAAAGGCTTTCCGGGCAAACCGGCTTTACGCAAAAGACCGCAACCTGGATTGTAAATCGCAGTGTCTCAGCCCCCAATAATGATGGTAAACTGGTGGCCTACGAAGCCGGTTGGGAAAGTTTCTATCAGGCCTTGGCTACTCAGATCCCTGAAGTAGAGGGCGCTGAGCGGGTTTTCAACAGTATGGACCTGATCATTACCGGCGCAGGCGATGCACTTTACCAGTTCGTCCGGGTCAGCCGGGCCAATACCGGGATCACCAGTGCTCAAAGTATTCCGACTTACTCCAACGTTGACGGTGGGCTTGGCATCGTCACTTCCCGCTATACCACAGTCCGGCAGGGGATCGTATTGGCGGATGAGGCGCTCGATTCTCTGCGGACCGGCATTTACACCCGCAACCTGAATTTTAATTAAGTACGCTGTTAAGCATAAGATATTTAATTAACCGAGTACTAAGATTTGGGAAAACTATGGGCAAAGCCTCCACTGGGCTAAGGATAATATTCAGGTGTAAAACGCCTGCCCTGAAAGAGATCCTTAGCTTGAGCGAGGCTTCCCATAGATAGATGTGATATGAAACCTAAAAATTTTCTATTGTCTCCTAATTTTGGTTGAATTCTTTCACGTTCAGGTTCATAGCCGGCCCCTTGTTTATTCGATAGGTTAAACCCACATTGATCAAATAATCGGCAAAGGCGGCGTCGCCATTGCGGGGTTGCCCCGTGGCTTTTTCTGTTTCCAGGTCTGTGACGCTTTGCGGGCGTTTTCTCATAATGGCAACCGGAACCGACAGGTTGAGGGACAAGTTGCCCTTCATGTAATTGATACCTGGTTCAGCCGAAAATACGCTGCCGGGCCTTCTGAATCCCTCATTGCTTCCCAGGATGTCTTTTACCGGTACGGCTTCGTACCTCGCTCCAAGAGATGCTCCCAGGTGAGACATTCCCAAGGAATAACTCAGGCCGGCGCGCAGGCCATACTGGTCCGGAACTGCCATTACCGCTTCATTAATCAGGATAGGGCTGAGGGTTTCCCGGAAAGTTCGCGTTCCGTTAACTCCTTTTGGGTTGAGCAAATAAAAACCAGAGCCGTAAATGAAAAAGCCTTCGCTGAGCTTTTGGAAAAACTGCGCATCCAGGGCAATGCCGAAACCACCGTCGCCGGGTTGGATAGACTGGTCGACCGGACGAACCTGCGGTTCGCCGTCGGGGCCGACGTTGTAAAAAATGTCGTTGGCGGCAAAGTCGCCGGTCGGCAATTTCACGCCCAGGCCCAAAGCGAGGTTGGCATAGGGATGGGTTTCCGGTTTGAACAACCAATAGCCCACTCCGGCCCGCACATCGGCAAGCCCTCTGGAGGTGGTGAGGTGTCTTTCCGAACGCCCGTGTTCGTAGAGAGAAGAGCGGGTATTGATCACAAATGGAAGGGTCAGGTTGGCGAACCACCGTTCGTTAATGCCAAGAGTGATATTGAAGTCCCAGGAGTGGGAATGGTTGACTACTTCAGTCCCATTGGCGACCCGGTCCGGCTCTTCTACGGTACCTCTGAAGTGCCGGAAAGATCTGAAGTATCGGTAGTTCATCCCCAATAGCCAGTCTCCCTTGGAGAGGAACTGGGAATTAAAATTATTGGTACTACAGGAAGAAAAATGCCGGATGGCCACACATCCCTGGCCATTGGCCCTGGGAACGAATAGTAGTATGAATGCGAAAGCAAAAAAGGCTGTTGTCAATAGGTTTCTCATGTCAATTAGGTGATTGGATGTTGGAGCAAATATGTGACATCGGCTGCTCTCTTTTTCCCAATAGGAGGTTATTAGAAGCTAACGATTGGTTAATACCCTTAATAATTGGAAAACAACAGTGGGAAAAGGCTAAATTCCTTAATTTACTGCAAATTGAAATCGCAATGGCCAATGAAAAAAACGATTATTTTCATTCTTGCTTTTTCCTTGGCGGGGCTGGGGCTGGTCCAATACCGCTTTCTGGTTATTGGCTTGAAAGTGGCCAAGGCCCGGTTTGACCAACAGGCCCGGCAGGCCCTCCAACTGGTAAGCCAGGAACTTTCGGCGGAGAACGAGCTAAGCCTTCTGTTGTCTTCTGTCATTACTTCCGACCCGGGAAACCTCAAAGTGGGGCTGGATACGCTCAGGCAGGCATCGGTAAGCTTTTTCGGAGACTATTTGAAAGACAGGCTCTTAAGCCAGGGGCTGGATATCGATTTCGCCTTTGCCATTACCGACGACCCTGAAACGCGCG
>JAGQXQ010000337.1:3607-5574 GCA_020436535.1 Phaeodactylibacter sp. | reverse complement strand
TTCATCTTCTCTGACATAGACGAGCAATATACAAAAAATCATAGGTTCTACGGATGAGGGCACTCCGGAAACTCCAGGAAAGGAATGAAGGACTGAATTAGCGGATGATTGAATATTTTACATATGTAATTGATTTTGACGTTCAGGTTCAAACATATTTCATTCCTATTCATTCCTTCAATCTATAACTTTATGTCGCACAGCAATCCCTCGTTCCTTTATTCCTTCCGGAGGGTTTCCGGATCGCCCTCATCAGTGTATCGGTGTATCAGTGAGGGCGCTCCGGAATAGTTCAATTTTTTGGGATAGTTCACTTTTCTGTGTCTTTTAAAAAACGCTCCTTGATTTTCATCTCACGCCGACGTTCGGACGCTCAGCCGAACGGGATTTGTGAATAGCGAACACCAAATTCCGAATACTCCCGCGCTTCCAGCCAGGGGCGCCCGAATGGCTACGAAAAGATCCAGTACAAGGCCTTCCAGATTACCCAAACAGACAGGCCGATCAGGACGAAAAGGGAAATCAGGATGAGGAAAACCACCGGCCAGGCGCTACCCTGGTGTTTACCTTCGGCGTAGTGTTCTTTCAGCAATTGGAGGTTGCGGAGGTTAGCGCGATACCGGAGGTCAAAAAGATCTCCCAGCAAAGGGATGGCGCCGATAGCGCCATCAATCCAGACATTGCCCACCATCTTAACCAGAGCCATGCCACTGGCGCCCTTGCGCGCCATAACCATAACCAGCAAACCGGAGATAGCAAAACCCACTACATCGCCGATATAGGGAACCAGGCCGATCAGAAAATCTATGCCGAAGCGGATGTTGGTTCCGGGAATGCGGAACCGGTTATCCAAAAAACTGGCGGCGGAATCGATCCAGGCGAGCTCCTGTTGGTAGGTTGTCAGTGTGGTTGGATTATCCATCAGTAAGCGTTAGCGGTTGGTTTCGCCGTTAAAATAATACACGCTATTCATCATTACACCATTGTCCCAGTTGATCTCTCTGAGGCCGATTCGGTAATGGTCTACCTGAAACTCTTCAGACTCCTGCCCGATCTGAAAATAACAGGAAGGGGTGATGTGTACGACGATATTTTTTTTGCGGATGACCTTTTCCACATGGTAGTGGCCGGTAAAAATATTGACATTAAAGGGATGGCCCAGGAAAATGCCCTGCACTTCGATCCGGTTGCGTAAGGCGTGGCGGCTATCCATGAAGGGTACGCCTGCCTCTAATGGCGGATGGTGCATAAAAACCAGCGCCTCTTCATTGAGGTTCTGCAACTGCCTGCGCAGCCACTGCTGTTGCTGTTCGGAAATGACTCCCCTGGTGGTGTCCAGAAAAATGACCGGCCGGCCATTAAATTCCTTTATAAAGTACAATTCTTCATTCTTGAGTAAATAGCTGCGGCCGAAGGCGGCGGCCATCATTACGGGATCGTCATGGTTCCCGGAAATGATATCGTAGGGGATGCCCAGGCGCTCCATCTGTTCGTAGATCCATTCATAAATTTCAGCATCGCCATCCCGATAACAGAGGTCACCCGATAAAACCAAATAATGGGGTTGCTTTTGCCTAACGGCATTAAGAACTTTCAGGAAGTTGGCTCTTACGTCCACACCGAAAGTGTCTTCACCTTCCCGGCCGACGTGCAGGTCTGTTATCTGAACAATTCTCATAGCAATTCAAGGTCGTCTGTGGTATGTGATGGCTTATGGTTGTACATTTTGCCGAAAATGGGCCCGATAGTGCGCTTCCGGCAAAATGTACAACTAAAGATAAGCAACGAAACGGAAAGCCCAAAAATTTCATACTCCTACCATAAAACAAGTAACCAGAAAGGGCTGCCAATCATTTACACTTTTAAATTTCCACACCAATTGGCTCCAAAATGTCCAGTAGTAGGGCCGTAATTCATTATTCCTCCGGTTTATTTCCCGAACTGCGGATGTTGACCAGCTTGCGCAG
>JAGQXQ010000337.1:0-3481 GCA_020436535.1 Phaeodactylibacter sp. | reverse complement strand
AGGGGAGACCGCACGGTTTCGATCTGATTGTCAACCAGGCCTTTCAACTTATCAAGGGAGGCTTCGAATTTTGGATCTGCAACAGCGTTGATCGCAAGGGTATCTTTGCTGTCTACAAAATCTTCGGCCAGGTTGACGACCTTTTGCAGGGTATCCGGGTCGGATTCCAGCCGCTCGTAGATGGACAGGGTGTCGGCGTTGAAAACGATGGCAATCAGGAAACCCACGCCTACAAGGATTTTTTGCGTATAACGCCGGTACCAGCCGGAGGCGCGGTCCATCACGTTGTTGTACCAACCCTTCACCTTTTCCCTAAACTCCTCAACATTATGATCTGACTCCCGAAGAAATTGCTTGAGGACATTCTTCAGGTCTTCATCCGGCAGCTCCTCAATCTTGGCTTCCAGTTTATCCATCCCTTCCCCGTCGAGGATAATTTCCATAAGAATAGACTGGAAAGACTCATCTTTGATGTAAGAAGGAGAACGGCGGCTCTTCCCGTATTTACTGCCCAATTGCTTGTAGAGTGAGTTCTCCTTAAAGGCGGCCAGCAATTTTTCGTCCTTATCCGTGTAGGCGAGCATATTGCGCAGCGCCTTTTCCAGGTTTTTACCGCGCAGGGCCAGAAGCGAGGCCAGCAATTCCATGACGGTGGTAGCCAGAAGGCTGAGCAGGAGCAACACGAAAATAAGGCCGATAACAACTTGAAGCATTCCCATGGTGGTCGTGGATATTTTGGGTTTTAAATTAATAGCTTAGGGGTAGCTTTCGGCGCAGGAGCTTTGCTTGGAGGAGTGTACGGCCCTTTGCTTAAAGTTTGGCGGGCCCCTACCAGGAGTAAAGCCTGCGTCCGGAGTGTAAATTAACGGAATTCTTTTGATCTGCAAAGAAGTGGCTGGCCTCAGGTTTGAGAACCTTCCGTGAGTTCCCGTTAAGTAAGGTTCTTAAACCTAGCTCACTTCAGTTCTTCCTCAAAAAGCTTAAAGATCCGCTTATACTCATCAGCCCAGCTACTTGGCTCCACAAAACCGTGTTTTTCAACAGGAAAAACGGCGAACTCCCAGTTGTCCTTCCCCAGCTCGATCAGGCGCTGCGCCAGTCGCACCACGTCCTGAAACTGAACGTTGTCATCCACCATCCCGTGCAGGATGAGCAGCCTGTCCTGCAGGCCTTCCGCAAAGTAGATAGGAGAACTGCGCCGGTAAGCCAGGCTATCTTCCACCGGAGTATTGAGGATATCTGAAGTGTAGCCGTGGTTGTAGTGGGCCCAGTCTGTAACCGACCTCAGGGCGGCCCCGGCCTTAAAGGTACCGGGGGAAGTGAACAAGCCCATCAGGGTAATAAAGCCGCCGTAAGAGCCACCGTAAATGCCAATACGTTGCGGATCAACCCCCAGTTCTTCGGCCAGGTATTGGGCGCCGTCCACCTGGTCGTCCAGGTCTTTGCCGCCCATGTGGCGGTAGATGGCGGTGCGCCAGTTGCGTCCGTAGCCGGCGCTGCCGCGGTAATCGATGTCCAGAACGGTGTAGCCGTTGTCCACCAGCAGGTTGTGGAACATATATTCCCGATAATAGCTACTCCACCACTTATGAACATTCTGCAGGTAGCCCGCGCCGTGCACGAAGATGACCGCAGGCCCGCCGGGGCGGGCATCCTCCGGGCGGTAGAGGCGGGCCGGCACCTTGGCGCCATCCCTAGCCTTGAAGTTAATGATCTGCGGCTCCCGCCAGGAATAGCTATTGAAGGCCTCGGTCGTGCTTTCGGTCAGCCGTTCCATTTTTGCGCCGGGCTTGTTTTCCAACAGGTACAGCTCCCAGGGCTGGTTGCTGTAGGAATAGCGGACGGCCAGGGAGCGCTCGTCCGGCGAGAGGCTCGCCTCATACCTGCCCGGGCGGGCGCTGATCTTTTCCAGCTGGCCACCACTAACCGGCAGCCTATAGAAATGCTGCTCTTGCGGCCCTTCGGCGTTGGCGGTGAGATAGAAAAAGCGTTTGTCGCGGGAGAGCTGGACGTCCAGCACCTCATAGGCGCCGTTGGTGAGCGCCTGCTTTCCGCCGGTGCGGACATTTACGGTATACAGGTGGGAAAAGCCGGTGGCTTCCGACTGATAATAGAGCAGTTCCTCATTCAGCCAGCCGAGGGTGCCGGTCGAGAAATCCCAGCGGACGATTCCGGGGCCGCCGATCCAGGCCTCGTCGTGCTGCCAGTCCAGTTGGTTCAAAGTCCCCTGTTCCAGGTTCAGGGCAGCGGTCCAGCGGTCCTTATTGTCCTGCGAGCGCACCACCACTGCCGCCTGCCCGCCTTCGGAGAAAACGGGGCCGAGGATGACCGTGGGTTTGGGATTATCGTATTCAGGGTTAAAAGGCTCGCTGCCAGTATGGTATTCGTAAAGGAAGGCCGGCTTGGCGTAGATGCCCTCCAGGTTTTTGGTATCCACCATATAGAAAGTGTCGCGCTGCCGGTCGTAGATCCCCATTTCGTAGGCATCCCTGGGGCTGCCCACCTTGGGGCGGGCGCGCTGCTCATCGAGGTAGCCGGATTCGGTGACGAATTCCGGGACTGAAGTATTTTTTGCATCTTCGTCTTTGGCAAGCCGGAAGGTGACGAAGCGCAGATCGGGGCTGGCCTGCAGGTTGGAAAGGCGCTTCTTGCCGTAGTAGATCTCCAGAGGGCGGTGAGGTTTCAATGCTTCCCGGTGGGCTTTCCGCTGTTCTTCTTTCGCTTTGCGCTCCCTCAGCACTTCGAAAAGGCGGAGCTGATCCTCTTTCAGCCACTGCTGGTATTCGGGCAGGGCAGGTTCTTCTTTTTTGCTGCCCTTTCGGAAGTCCGTTAGTTGCTCGGTGGCCCCGCTGGCCTTGTCCCATACGTAGAGGTTATTGTCGAAAGTGTACACGATCCTGGCGCCATCACTGGAAAATTGAGGGCTTCGCTCCTCCCCTACCGTATTGGTAAGTTGCTTTGTTTTCGCGGTAGAGCTTTCCAGTAAAAAGAGATCACCGTTCTTTTCATATACTTTCATGCTGCGATCCCGGTTGTAATCCCCTTCCTCCGGCAGGGCTTTTTCCTCCTCCAGGGTGAGGAGGCGGGGCTCCGAATTGCCGGCTGCCGCCACCTTATACAGACGGCGCTGGCCATCCTCGCCCGGCTTCCAGCTGAAGAGGATGGTTCGGCTGTCCTCGCTCCAGCGGATGTCTTCGGGCAGGTGGCCAACGAAGGCCTCGCCCTGCATGATCTGTTCGATGGTGAGCGATGAGCGGTTATTGCCAGGCTGAGCGATGAGGGAAAGGGAAAGCACCAATAGCAGAATGGTCAGGAAAGGCTTTTGCATGCGGTTTGGTTTGGTTGCGCGGGCAAAGATACGGTTGTATGGGTATTTGCCGCCCGGATCAGCAAATTTTTCCCGGTACTTTGGGGCATTTCGTGCCGCTTTTTATTGACAAGTTAAACAAAAAGCGGGAGTAACTATTCAGCAATTGGCGCT
>JAGQXQ010000336.1 GCA_020436535.1 Phaeodactylibacter sp. | reverse complement strand
ATTGATTGATCCCGATCAATGGGTCCGTATAACGCACTTTAAAGGTCCCATTATAAAGATGAGGGGGCTGAGATTTGTTGCCGTACAGGTCTTGCCACCAAAGTTCAATTTTTAACTCGGCTTCCGTATCTTTTCCTACTCCTAAATAAGGATCAGGAGGGCTGTCTGTTAAAGGCAAAGGCGTGTTTCCCGAAACGCAGGAAAAAGTAGGTATTAGCTTTTCGTACAGCCATTTGCTGTCCTCGGGGTCGGGAGCGGTCGGGCCGATCGGCAAGCCTGCATTGCTCTCTTCGAAGCGAGTATGGCCGACGATCTTATACCCTAGCAGCTGATAGAGGTTTTTTACTTCACCCTGGGCGGAATCGGCAGCCGGTTCTGAAAGGTCATCTATCTGGAAACCCAGAAAGCCCGGCGGGATAGCCAAAATGGGCGCCTTTTCGGTGCTTTTCGCCAGGATCAGATTGGTGTCCGGGCTGTAATTTTCCGTAAATATCGCTGTATTGTTGAAGTCGTGAATGGGGTCGGCTTCATTGGTGAATTCAATAATGAGCTGCAGGGTGGCTGTGGCGCTGCCATTGAATAAAGCCTGTTCTACCTCGTCGGTTATTCCCGGGAAATAGAGGTAGTAGCCGCCGGAAATCACCGTACTGCCTTCCCAGATAAGCTGGAGAAAATTTTTCTCCTCCGTAAAATCCGCACTAAATAAATCGGCGGGCGAATCGGCGTCGTCATTGGATAGATTGGCCTTGATAAGCAGAATGTCTGCTGCTGCAACCGGCAATGCTGCCACACCGGAGGCGACCGAACCGCTCTCGGCTGCATACAAGAGGTGGAGATGGATGGGGTAAAGGGCTTCATCCCGAGCCCAAACGGCTTCCAGCAAATCCTTTTCCGCCTCACTCGTTCCGGTAAAGGCATAGGTTTGAGAGAGATATTCGCCGGTTTCGGGGTTCGGAATGCGCTGGATGGGCAAGTCGATGCGGGTCGCCCAGGCAAATGTATCATTACCTGGATCTACCTTACTATTGGGGTCACCGTTGGGCCATACTTTGATGGATACGGTAGGGTTGGGGTTTTTTAGTTTCAGGTGCGTGATCAAACTGCCCGGCAACTGCAGGAGGTACTGCTTAGAGCCGTCACTCTGTGTCCATTCCACCTGTTTGCGCAGCGCAAAATGGAGCGCCTCCATTCGATACCAGGGAATGAGCTTGGGGTTTGGGGTATGAAAAAGGCCGGGGTCCGAAGCATCCAGGGCCTGCATCGCGTTGGCCAGGTTAAGGAAGAAGAGTTTGGGGTTATTTACATCTTCGTTATTTTCAATTGTATAGGTGATCTGAGGTTTTTTGTTTGCATCTTGCTCAGGAAATACAAAATGAGTGATGGACGGGTCTCCAATATCTTTTAGCGTCATTCGATATTCGTCGACTGCCGGCACTGCCGGCACCGCTGGTGTTGAATCGGTGGCAGGCACTGCCGGGCTTCCCGGCACCTGTACCAGGGCATCGGTGAATGGGAACTGCTGGTGCGTAGCTTGATACAAGGCTTGTGCATCAGCTGAACCACCTGCGGCATAAGTAAGTTCGGGCAGATGAAGGCCGTGCATCAAAAAGCGGGAAACCATTCCGGCAATGTCTGGGTAAGGGTTGGTTGTATCCAGGGCGGTTAGCAGGCCTTCTATAGTGAGAACTGTGGTGGCCACACATCGAAATATCCGGCCGGACATTTGCAGAGTTGGGCTTAGAACGGTTAGGGAAGAGGTATCGGTTCCTGTATACTCTGTTCCGTCGGAAATATCCTGAAAGCCATTTCCATTGTCCACCTGCCACCGGTACTGTATATTGACGCCGGACACGGTTACTGAAAGTAATGCGTTATTGCCTTCGATTACTGTTATTGAATCGGGGTGGTTAAGGATGTTGGCCGTTTCCGTTACTTCCAGGGCCGCTCCATCTGAAACCAGGTTTCCGCTATCTGTGGCGATCACACATTGAAATGTCCATCCGGACATCAGCAGGGTAGGGTTTAGTACCGTAAGCGAATCCGTCCCGGTTCCTGTATACTCTGTTCCATCGGATATGTCCTGAAAGCCGCTTCCATCATCCACCTGCCACTGGTACAGTATATTGACGCCGGACACGATTACGGAAAAGGATGTGGAGGTGCCTTTGTAAACGGTAATTGATTTCGGTTGATACGTAATGATTGCCGTATCCGTCACTTCCAGGGCCGCCTCTTTAGAAACCAGATTTTCGCTGTCGGCGGTAACCACACATTGAAATACCCAGCCTGACATTTGCAGGGTTGGGTTTAGAACCGTGAGTGAATCCGTCCCGGTTCCTGAATATAATGCCCCATCGGATATATCCTGAAAGCCGTTTCCTTCATTCACCTGCCACTGGTACTGGATATCGGCGCCGGAAACGGTTATGGAAAAGGATGCGCTGCTGCCTTCGCACGCTCTTACTGATTCAGGTTGTTTCGTTATGCTTGGAGTTTCCGTTACTTTCAGCACCGCTGCTTTTGAAATAACATCGGGAAAGCCCTCCATATAATCAATTGCCCTTTGTAAAATATTTCGCGTCAGTACCCGCGCATAATCGTTAAAGATGAACTCTGGAATAGTTTGCGTATCAGCACTTGCAGTTGAGGCCTTAGAGGCAGGGTCGAATTGCACCTTCAAGGCATTAAAGTAGTCTTTAATAGCCTGCATCCCGGCTTGGTCCAATTGTTCTGTGGCTACCGAGAAAACCTGTTCCGGCCCGGTACCTACTGCCAAAGAAAGCTCCGGAAACATAGGGAATATGGCGCCTTGCATATCTGCGGTGCACTCTTGAAAACGGAAGTCAAAATTATTGCCTAAAAAGGAATTCAACGTACTGTAGCTAAAAGGATTTTCTACAAAAAGGGCATATAACTCCTCCAGGGTACTTTGAGAAACCGGTTCCGTTTTTCCGTCGGCTGTTCGCCAGGCCCAGCGGAAAAGGCTTTTGACCAACTCCCTGAAATCCTGCTTTTCCTCATCGGGGGAATCGGTAAAATTCTCGATAAAGAGTAGCGCAACGCCTTGCGTTCCAGCGGGTACCCAGGCCAGGGCGGGCTGAAAGTAGATATCCAGCATTTTTTTTGTTGGATGCACAAGGCTCGTATCTGCTGTTGACCAGTCTAATGTCATAATTTGTTGCTGTTTATCAGGTTAACCAGGGAGCCGTCTCCTTTTGCGGAGAAGGAATGGTAAAACTTTGCTTGACCGTCAGGGAAAAAGAGAAGCTAACTTTTACAAAAGCCACTTTTACAGATGCTTTTACCGAGACTTCAGCGGTCAGGTCGATCAGAATAGGTTGATAGACTTCGAGCAAAAACTGTATCATTGCTCTGGCGATCACTTCTACGCTCACGCTGATGATGCCAAAATCGACTTCGCCATAAAGCCGTCCCACGATGGCTACGCCGCCGCCGATTTTATAATACAACGACCGTTCACTACCGTCTGCCGGATTGAACCAGGAGATGACCCCTTCCACGATGCCTTCCACCACGATGCTGATTTCGGCTTTCAGCGGGCCTTTATTAAAGGTCTTTCCCAGGCCTATCCGAAGCCCCAGGCCAAATTCGTAAACGGGCGTAAACACCCCTCTGCTGGCGGGTATGACGGGCGTACTCGTCGCTGTGGCTGCCGACAATTTATTGAAGTAAAATCCACCTGCGCCGGTGAAGGGGAAGACTTCTATGGCAAAAGAACGGGCATAATTAAAGTTCCAGGGGAAGCCCAGGTCTACCTTAAAATCACCGTTGGTGAAGATGTCCACCACGATAATAGGCAAGGTTACAGAGACGGCGCCAAATTGGAGGTGCCGGACAAAATCCGGCAGGGTCAAATCGACATGGTATTTGCCGATGGTGGGGCTTATTTTTTGATAAAGTATCTCAAATTGGAGGCCGGCAAAGTTTTTCGCAAGCTTTCCATATAGTTCGATGCGCAGGCCATAGATGGCCGGGTCATTAAAAATGACACTGAGGCTCAGGGTTTTGAGCAGCGTGACATCCAGGCCTACCAACCATTCGCTTTCGGGGCTAAAGGAGATGACGGAGCCATCGCCAAACATCTCCAGGGGGTTGCGCAACTTGAGCGAACGGTCTGCACTCACCAAACTCTGGTTTTCGTCGATGACTCCTC
>JAGQXQ010000335.1 GCA_020436535.1 Phaeodactylibacter sp. | reverse complement strand
AGCTGCCGCCTACGGACAAATAGCATTTAGGCCAGGTGATTTTCTTTATCTTTGTGTATCGCTCAAAGCGAGAATCCCAAGTTTCTATCTTCGATCAATGTAACTCTTCTGAGTCCACCAAACCGGCCGTATAAATGGCCTGCCCGCCGCCTGCCAGGTCCGTTTTCCGAAAAATTTCTCGTGTCCATCGAAACGCATGAGATTGTTGTACCGAGATTTATGGGGGTCGGGACTTTCCAAAAAAACGGTTGAAATAAATGGACTTCTTTTAGGGCACCTGCTGAATTATTTTATTGTGGCTTGTGAAGTTCTCGCCTGAGCTGGATTCTGGCAATGGAAATAAAAGTTGGCTCAGCAAAAGAACGATTATCAGCCCAAAACCGTTATCTTTAGGTTAAACAAACCAATGGCTTGATGAGCGTAGCAGAAATAAAGAATAACCTGCACCGGATGGTGGTGGAAACAGATGACCCGGAGATTCTGGCGCAGATAGCAGCCCTTTTTGCGTCTCTTCTTGGAGAACAAGATTGGTGGGATCTCTTGTCGAATGAAGAGAAAAAGAAGATTGAACTGGGTGAGGCAGATTCTGAAGCTGGGCGGAGTGCTCCCTATTCCCAGGTCAAGGAAAGGGTGAAGGACATTCTAGGCAATCTGTAGCTGAATAGTACTCAATGATCAAAGTAGAATTCACCAAGACGGCAGAAGAGGACCATCTCATTCTCCTAGACGATATTTCCAGGCGTTCTGTTGATGAAGCCTTAGAACTGGATGCCAAAATGGATGCTTTGATAGAAAACCTTCAAAAATTTAAGCACCTATGTCCCCCTTCCCGAAAATTTCCAAAGTTCCGCCGTTGTGTACTTGCCCGTCATATTTCTTTGGTATATGAGGCAGGGCAACAGTCCATTACCATTATTTCCATCTTTGATTCCCGGTCGAGTAATCCTTTCTCATAAGATTCACCCAAACCGCCGTTAAAATGGCTTGCCTGCCGCCTGCCAGGCCCAATTTTGCGCACTCCATCGGAAGGGATGGTATTTCCTGTACCGAAATTGAAGGGATTCGAAGCCTTATTCCATTGAAAGGTTGAATTATTTGAATCTTTCTTAGACCGTTCCGGAGACTTGTGACAACATAAATTTGGAAACTTGCTTTAGTTAGTTGTAGTTATTAGGTTACGGCACAACCGAATTTCCGGTAACACAACCCTCAGCTCCTTCCCTGTCTCTTTATCCTTCCAAACCACAATATATTGTGCATGGATCTGCTCCAGTTGATATTGCCTATTCAAATAATCCTGTAGTTTAGTGGAAAAAGCACAGGAGAGTTTTAGAATGGGACTCCCATTAGATGTCTGAAATAATGCAGGTTCTCCAGAGTGAGGGAATAGTTCCTGGCCGGATTGTAACCCCCTAACATTATCGGCCACATTTTGCATTTTAAAATAGTCCAGCCACACATCCTTCATCCCACATTGCAATACTAGTGTACCGGGTGATGGCCAGTCCCTTTGATCTTCCTGGTACTCTACGTTTTCAATTCCATCTTTGGGGAATGAAATAGAATTAGTATGAATGTAAAGGTTTTCTTTTGCTCGGGTAATAGCCACATACAGCACCCGCTTCTTTTCCTCGGAAGTTAAGGGATAGTAGTTCAGTAGCAGGAAAACATTGTCAAACTCTTTCCCTTTGGCCTTATGCATTGTCGACACCAAGATGATTTCCTTTTCCGGGGAATAAAAATCTTCGATCCTGCACTCGCGCAAGTAGCTGAGCCATTTGCTTTTGAATTTTCTGGGGTTGACCTGTTCAAATTGATCCACTACGCGATTTACCAGATCAAGGTTACTGGAATGGGCAAAGGTGTTTATCAGGTTTGTTTTGGTTTGCAGCCAGGCCTCTTCCGTAATCAGCCCGGAACCGTCCTGAACCGATGTAAGAACCTTATGGGTAAACCAACGGATCTCCAGCAAATCGCGCAAAGCAAAGCCTTCTTTGTGTACGATCAATCGGGCGGGAAGGCCTTCCTGATTGAGTAAGGTGGCCATCAAAACAGCTTCCTCGTTAGAATGGGCCAGTACACAGGTAGTGCCGTGTAGCTCAATTTGCTTGATATGCTCCAACAGCGGCAGGATCAATTGATCGTGGTAGTGATAGACGAGCTCGATCTTTCCGTTTTCCTTTTGGTGGGCCACCAGTTCGACATCCTTTTTCACACGGGCCGAATTGATCTGACTCTTCAAAAACCGGTTGCTGAACTCCAGCAGGTTTCGGCGGGCGCGGTAGTTGGCGGTCAGGTAATACGTTTTGGCAGCATATCGTTCAGCAAATTCCCGCATGTATTTAATACTGGCGCCCCGGAATTCATATATATTCTGATCGTCATCACCAACGACGATAATCCGGATGTTGCCAGCCATCTCGGCGATGGCTTTCATAAATTCGTACTCGTCCTGGCTGACGTCCTGAAACTCGTCTATAACCATCACACTTTTACTGAGCAGCCGTTCCAAGGATACTTCCCGGTTATTGATAGCTTCGGCCATCTGCTCCAGTATGTTTTCTGACCGCTCCAGGTCTCCCATCCGGCCCTGTAGCTGGAAGGCAAAGCCGTGATAGGTGAAAATATCAATATCATAAGCCATTCGGCCGACCAGCTTTCTCAGCCGGGTTTTGAACTCCAGGGCCGCTGGGCGGGAGAAAGTAAGCATCAGGAATTGCTCGGGCTTAATGTCTTCCAGCAAAAGCAGGTGAGCAACCTTGTGTACCAGCACGCGGGTCTTTCCACTGCCCGGGCCGGCGGCGACAAGAATGTTTTGGCTTTTATTGTCTTTGACTACTTCCAGTTGCTCTGTCGAGAGGCCTTTGATGATTCGTTCAAATTGTTCTTCCGTAAGGGGTTGCCGGATCTTGGTGCGGCGGCCAGGGAAATATTTGCTGAGGAAATCATCATAATCCAGCACAAAGTAATCGTCGACAAACTGCAGCGCTTCTTCTTGTTGCCGCAGCTGTTTTTTGGCGTATTCGCCTACAATATGGATCTGCTCAGTCTTGGATTGGTAATAGCGGGCTAGTTGCTCAAAATCTTCCAGGGTGTACTGCTTACGGTTGTTCTCCTGACGCCGAATAATCTTCATGGGGTTGTATAACACCAGCAGGCCACTTTTTAATTCGATCACGTTTAGCCGGTGCAGGTAAAGCAACAGGTACTCATATTCGCGAATGGTTCGGCTTTCTCCTAATAGCGGGTTGACCTTTTCCTGAATCTCCAGGGTGGAGAATTCGATCAGTTTTTTGTCATCGAAATCCGGATCTGTTTTGGCTTTGGACAGGTAATCGCGCTCAAATACCGCCAGGCAAAATTCCCCCATCTTTTTACGTTGCCGGATCATGCTGGCTAGTGTATCGTGAGGTTTTTTCAGTTTGATTTGATATTGCTCGGCCGTCCGGTCTATTCGCTCTTTGTGAATGGAATTGCTGACGCTCCAATAATTCAGAACCGTTTTGATAATGTGTAGTCCTCCGTCCAGCCCTGCTTCGATGAGGTTTTCGTTCAGTTCCCGCAAGTAGAAGGTTTTGGTTCGTATCTCTTCATTTGGGAAAAGTAGCTCAAACATTTTTGCTTCTACTTGGGAAGCTTGTTTAAACACGGAGTTGGAATGACGCCTTCCTCCTACCGTGAAGTAGTAGGCGGTCAGGTCTTTATCATGGCTTAGCACGCCGATTTGCTTAAACAGGGTCAGGTAGCGAGAGATCTCATTTCTGTCCGTTCCCAGCGCTTCAGCCATGCTGTCGATACGGGTATCTTCCTCGGCCCGCGCCCGGGATATCAGCGAGCTGAATACGCGTTTTGCGTTGATAATATCCTTGTCTCCCTCAAATAAGTCCGCCCGGGCCTCAATTCGCCCATTGGCTTGCTCCACATTTTTGACTACAATGCTGGATGCAAAGATCAGGGGCGCATTTTCTTCCCGCCGCACGTATCCCGATTCTTCCAGTGCGGAAATGGCGGTTTTCACCCGGGTTTCGAGCTGGTACAACTCTGAATCCCAGCCAGCGGCTTTGGCAATTTCCAGGGCCGATTTGGTAAAGGTATTTTTCTTAAAGCGTTTGATGCCCTGCCAAACCTGATTGATTTCTTTGAAGTTGAGTTTGGAGGTATTTAGCAGGTTGAAATGGCCACTCAGGTCGTTTTCGTCGAATAGAATAAAACATTTGGCTCGCAACTCCGGGTTCCGGCCAGCCCTTCCAGATTCCTGCATATAGTTCTCCAGGGAGTCAGAGATCTGGTAATGTATTACCATTTTCACATTATCCTTGTCGACACCCATACCAAAAGCCGAGGTGGCTACAATTACTTCCAATCCACTCCCTTCATCCATGAACTCCTCCTGGATCTTCTTTTTGACATCTCGATCCAGTTGCCCGTGATAAGCTTTGGCCGGAAAGCCTTTTGCCCGGAGGTTTTCAGCTAAGGCCTCGGCGGCCTTTACTCTTGATACATAGACGATTTTCGGCCCTGTCTCCGATTGCAGGAGTTCAACCAGCTTCTCCAGTTTTTCCTGCTCGCCATTAGCCGGGAACACAAAATATTGCAGATTCCGACGCTTGGCACTGGTTTGGAACAGCTCCAGTTCCAGGTTAAGATGCTCTTTGAAGTAGCCCTGAATATCCTTAACCACTGCTGGTTTAGCGGTAGCTGTAAAACAGGATACCGGGATGTCCCTATATAGATTTTTCTCCTTTTGTAATTTTTTGATAAACCGGCCGATATAGAGATAGTCCACTCGGAAGTCTTGTCCCCATGCGGAAAGGCAGTGAGCTTCATCGATCACGATTCGATTGATCAAACGGCCTTTTAATAAGTTGATTATGGATCTGGAACGCAAGGATTCTGGCGATATGTACAACAAATTAGCACCGCCCTGTGCTACCCGCTCCATCGCTTCTGTTCGCTCCAAAGGCGAAAGCATTCCATTAATAGTCACGGCTGCAGTAATACCGTGGCGTTTTTCCAGCACATCCACCTGGTCTTTCATCAAAGATTGAAGAGGGGAGATGATCACAGTGAGCGAGCGGTTGGCCTCTCCTTGCATTAGGGCAGGCAACTGAAAAGTCAAGGATTTACCGCCACCAGTCGGGAAAATTGCAATAAGAGATTTACCGGCTAGAGCCGCTTCTACAACGCGTTCCTGTAAGGGCTGTTCCCTGTCTCCTTCGAAGCGTCGGAATCCGGGAAATCCAAACCACTTTTGCAATCCCGCTTTAGGCTGCAGATTTCGACAGTAAGCACAACTGCCCCTGCCATCGCAGGTGATGCGCAGCCGGTTTATTACCTGCATAACGGCAGGGAAGCGATGTAATATCCAGGGCGGTGGTAATGACTCTGAATCGTTCGTCGTGATCAGGGCAATGGCATAGGCCAGTTCAACAGGAAACCTTTCGATCAATACTTCCAGGCCGGCCCGTCCGCAAAACAAGGAGGCATGCCGGCTTTGTAAGAGGGTGGCCAGCGCTCCTTTGTCCAAAATTTGGGGCCTTCCCTTTTCATCGGCCAATTCAAAGAACCCATTGAAACCCGGTTGTGCCGTTAGCAAGCTATAGTAAATGGCTTTCCCATCTTCTGGAAGCCTTTGATAAGCATTGAGAAGGTCCAAGAGTAACTCTCTGGCTAGTTTAGCGTCAGCCAAAGGGTTATTTAATTCATCTCCATGAAGATGATAATCCTTCACCAATCGGTGATATGGTTTCTTTGGAAACAGAAGTGCTGACCAGTACAGGGTATCAATAGCCGGTTTTGCAAAAAGAGCTTGGCCGCCGAGATACTTTTTCAGGATCGGCAAATCGTGATCCATAATGTTATGTCCACACAATAAATTTGCCCCGTCGGCAAACTGCATAAAGCTTTCCGCCGACTTTCTTCGGAACTGATCGCCCCGCAAAAGCGCCCCAATCTCCAGAAT
>JAGQXQ010000334.1:25728-30693 GCA_020436535.1 Phaeodactylibacter sp. | reverse complement strand
TCAACGCCAGGTCAAACACCTGCGGCATACTTATGTTAATGCTCGCGCTGTCGTAGTCGTCCTCATCGGGCCCGGAACCGCCGTTGCCCGGCGTTGAATCCGTATCGTTCAGGCCCGGGCTGTTAAAGGCGGCGCTAATCTCGGCGTAGTTCACCACTTGTGTGCCACCAAAACCAGGAGTCACCGTAAAGTCGATCTCCACCGTCTGCGAGGCGCCGGGCGCCAGGTTCGCAATCGGGCTGTTGTAGCTCGCCACACCGCCGTTCTGCGTCCAGGTATTGTCCGAAAGCGCCAGGCCCGCCGGCAGGTAATCCCACAGCTGGATGCTCTGCGCCGCCACGTTGCCCTCGTTTGTCACCGTCAGCCGGAAGGTCACAGGACTGCCCGCTACGTAGGGGCCGGGGGTGGAGGGGCTCACCTCCTTACTCAAAGCAAGGTCAAATATCTGCGGTACACTGATGTTGATGCTCGCGCTGTCGTAGTCGTCCTCATCGGGCCCGGAACCGCCGTTGCCCGGCGTTGAATCCATATCGTTCAGGCCCGGGCTGTTAAAGGCGGCGCTAATCTCGGCGTAGTTCACCACTTGTGTGCCACCAAAACCAGGGGCTACCGTGAAATCAACCTCCACCGTCTGTGAGGCACCGGGCGCCAGGTTCGCAATCGGGCTGTTGTAGCTCGCCACACCGCCGTTCTGCGTCCAGGTATTGTCCGAAAGTGCCAGGCCAGCCGGCAGGTAATCCCACAGCTGGATGCTCTGCGCCGCCACGTTGCCCTCGTTTGTCACCGTCAGCCGGAAGGTCACCGTACTGCCCGCTACGTAGGGGCCGGGGNNNTGGAGGGGCTCACCTCCTTACTCAAAGCAAGGTCAAATACCTGCGGAGGGTTGACGGTAATGCCGGCGCTGTCAAAGTCATCTTCGTTGAGGCCCGCGCTGCCATTACCGGGAGTGGAGTCGGTATCTCCCAGGCCAATGGTATTAGTAGCGGCGCCGATCTCAGCGTAGTTGGTGATGAAGAAGCTGGTGAAGTTGGTAGAAATAGTAAAGGTAATATCTACAGAAGCAGAAGCTCCAGGCTGCAGCGCCCCAATAGAACGATAGGCCATGCTGCCATTGAGCGTCCAGTTGTTATCCGCCAATATCAGGCCCAGGGGAATGTAATCCCTAACTTGAACATTCTGAGCGGCGATGCCCCCTTCATTTGTCACTGTGATCTGATAGGTAACGGTGCTGCCCGGATAGAAGGGGCCGGGGGTGGCACTCTGCTTGAGCACTTTAGTTAGCGCCAGGTCAAAGGGTTGTTGCACCACATTGATAGTAGCGCCGTCGAAATCATCTTCATTGGCGCCGGAAGAGCTGTTGCCTGGTGTAGAATCTCTGTCATCCAGGCCATAAATATTCAAGGCAGAACCGATCTCCGCGTAGTTGGCAATAGCCGTCCCGGAGTAATTGGAAGCGATAGTAAAGGTGATATCAACAGAAGTGGACGCACCCGGCGCCAGGTTGCTGATGGTCCGGCTGGCCAGATTGCCATTAGAAGCCCAGCTGTTATCTGTAAGGATCAATCCCAGAGGAATGTAATCCCAAAGTTGCACGTTCTGGGCGGCCAGTTCGCCTTCATTGGTTAGGGTAAGGCGATAAGTAACCGTGCTGCCCGGCACAAAAGGGCCAGGGGTAAGGCTAGTATTCAGGTCCTTACTCAGGGACAGGTCAAACTCTTGTTGAATGACATTGATGGAAGCGTTGTCGAAATCATCCTCGTTGGGGCCGGCCGGGCCGTTTCCGGGAGTGGAATCTTTATCTCCCATTCCGTAGATATTGAAAGCAGAACCGATCTCAGCAAAGTTAACCAGCAACTGGCCGGAGAAGCTGGGTGAGATGGTGAAAGTGATATTTACGGAGGTGGAAGCACCGGGTTGCAGATTACCAATTGAACGCACGGCAGCACTGCCGTTGAGCGTCCAGCTATTGTCGGCCAGCACCAGCCCCAGTGGCACATAGTCCCGCAGTTGAATATTCTGCGCTTCCAATTCCCCTTCGTTGGTAAGGGTCAGGCGGAAGGTAACGGTGCTGCCCGGCACAAAAGGGCCAGGGGTAAGGCTGGTATTCAGATCCTTACTCAGGGACAGGTCAAACTCTTGTTGAATGACATTGATGGAAGCGTTGTCAAAGTCATCCTCGTTGGGGCCGGCCGTGCCATTACCGGGCGTAGAATCCTCATCCTGCCTGCCCATGCTATTGGTAGCGGCGCCGATCTCAGCATAATTGAGCAACACCGAACCGGTAAAGTCTGGCGATATCGTAAAAGTGATATCGAAAGATGCAGTAGCACCGGGAGCCAGGCTGCCGATGTTGCGAACCGCCATACTACCATTGAGCGACCAGTTGTTGTCAGTCAGGATCAATCCCAGCGGGATGTAATCCCGGAGTTGAATATTTTGTGCTTCCAGGTCGCCCTCGTTGGTGATGGAAACGCGGTAGGTAACCGTGCTGCCCGGGAAAAAGGGGCCGGGTGTGGCGCTGGTTTTGAGTTCTTTGGCCAAGCTCAGGTCGAATTGTTGTTGAAGCACTGTAATGGTGGCGTCATCGTAATCATCTTCATCGGCGCCCAGGCTACCGTTACCAGGTGTAGAGTCCATGTCGTCGTACCCCAGAATATTGAAGGCGCTGCCCAACTCAGCAAAGTTTGTAAGGCTGGAGCCTTCGAAATTGGGAGCGACGGTGAACGTCACATCAACGACTGTTGTCGCACCCGGAGCCAGGCTATTGATGGGAAAAACCAGTTCGGCTACGTTGCCCACCGCATTCCAATCCGGGTCTGAAAGCAGCAAGCCAAAAGGAAAATATTCCCGAAGCTGAATATTTTGAGCGGTCAGGTCGCCCTCGTTGGAAACCTCGATCTCAAAGGTGAGCATGCTGCCCGGAACAAAGGGGCCAGGCGTCACACTGGATTTCAGCCGCTTGCGCAGGGCCAGGTCAAAATCCTGGCGGCTGACAGTTATCGTTGCGCCGTCGTAATCATCCTCTCCTGCGCCGGCACTGCCGTTGCCGGGGGTAGAATCCGCATCACTGATACTGGAGCCGGCATTGCTGCCTCCCACCTCGGCATAATTGGTCAGAGAGGTACCCGCGAAAACCGGACTGATAGCAAAGGTAATAGCTACCGTAGCGGAATCGCCGGGCAAGAGGCTGGCAATGGGGTCGTTGAGCATGGCAATACTACCCAGCGCCGACCAGGTGGAACTGGTCAGGATCAGGCCTTGAGGAATATAATCCTGGACCTGAATATTTTCAGCGACTTCCTCTCCTTCATTTCTAACCGTTATAATATAAGAAATGCTGCTACCGGGGTAGTACGGAGGAGGCGTCAGGCTGGTATCCACCGATTTGGACAGGGCCAGGTCAAAGCGTTTGGGAATAGTAATGAATACCGTCTCTATATCGTCATCATCCTCATCATGGCTGCCGTTGGCCGGCGTGGAGTCTGCGTCTGGCAAGCCGAGGCTATTGGTGGAACCGCCTACCTCTGCGCAGTTGACCAGGCTGTCTCCCTGCATAACGTTTGGAGAAATATCAAAATGAATGGTAACCGTCCTCGATTGTCCGGGTTCCAGCGTGGGAATAGGGGTTCCCAATCGAAGAATATTACCCTGAACCACCTGCCAGTTGTTGTCATTCAGGATAAGGCCGGGCGGATAATAATCGTACAATCTGATGTTGTTGGCCGTCAGGCTGCCCTGGTTGTAAACCGTCAGGTTGTAGGCGATCTGGCCTCCCGGTTGGTACGGCCCTGGCGTAAGGCTGGTGTTCAGGCTTTTGGAAAGGGCCAGGTCATAGGTTTGTTTGACCTCCAGTTTACCTCCGTCAATATCGTCTTCTCCGGTTGCACCATTAGCCGGGGTGGAGTCTTCATCCGCCATCGAAGCGCTGTTGCTGGCGCTGTTGATCTCCGCGATGTTGGTGATCAAATTGCCGGTAAACCCGTTCGTTATCGTAAAGGTAATATCTACACTGGCGGTAGTTCCGGCAGCTAGCCCGGTTATGGGCTGATTGAGTACAGCGGTGCCAAAGACCTGTGACCAGTTGGGATCTGCCAGGATCAGCCCTGTTGGGATGTAATCGATAATAGACACCTCCTCGGCATCGATGTTGCCTTCATTAGTAACCCGGATGGAAAAGGTTACGGTGCTGCCCGGATAAAAGGGGCCGGGCGTAGCCGAGGTTTTCACCTTCTTAACCAGGGAAAGGTCAAAAGCGGGCAATTCCTGCTCGATCGGCACCACTGCCGAGTGTTCGTCATCTTCTCCGTTGCCGATTCCGTTATCCGGGCTGGAGTCGGTATCGTCCATTCCGAAATTATTGAAAACGGAATATAGCTCGGCGCTATTGATGATCTCCCCCCCATCGAAACCCTCATCTACTCTTAGCAGGATCGTTACCGTTACGGACGCTCCGGCTTCCAAAGAGGAGATCGGCGAGGCGATAACGGCCAGGCCGCCATAATTGATCCAGCCGTTGTCATCCAGGGACGTCCCGTCCGGCAGATAATCGGCCACCTGGATGTTTCTGGCCTTTACATTACCCTCGTTGAATACGGTGATATTGAAACTGATGTAGTCTCCCGGTTCAAAGGGGCCCGGCGTTACGGCGTAGTTGACCTCTTTTTTGAGGGACAGGTCAAACACCGGCGTCGTTTGCTGAATATTGATTGTAGCGTTATCGTCGTCATCTTCCTGCGTGCTGTTGTTCCCGGGGGTAGAATCCCGGTCGTCCAGCCCCTGCCCGTTGCTGGCAGAATAGATCTCAGCAGCGTTGAGAATGCTGGTGTTAGGGAAACCAGCAATAATCGTAAAAGAGATGGTCCGGGTAACTGAATTACCCGGCGCGATATTGGGTATGGGGTTGTTGAGCCGGGCGACGCCATTGATATAAGACCAATTACTGGGATTGAGGATCAGCCCGTCGGG
>JAGQXQ010000334.1:12915-25668 GCA_020436535.1 Phaeodactylibacter sp. | reverse complement strand
TGATGGAAAAAGTAACCGTACTGCCTGGAGAGAACGGCCCGGGGCTTACCACTTCCTTTTCCAGGGACAGATCGAAGATGGCGCTAATGGGCACTTTGGCAGCAGCCTGATCATCTTCGTCGGGAATCTGGTTGTCAGGAGTCGAATCACCATCGCTTTCGCCAAGGGCATTGGCCACATCGGCAATCTCCACTACATTAATAATGGTATCACCGGAAAAACCAGGCGCCACCTGGAGGGTGATCTCGCGAAAGACAGAACTACCTGTTAGCAGTTCATCAATAGGTTGGTTGAGGGTAGCCACGCCATTGGCGGCCGTCCAGGCCGGATCATTGAGCGAGAGGCCGTTGGGGATATAATTGTTCAGTTGAACCGTATTGGCGTCCAAAGCGCCCTCATTAATTACTTCAATAGTGAAGGTAACATCATCGCCAGGATAGAACGGCCCGTCGCCATTGAGGGACAAGTCGAGGGAGAGGTCAAAGAGGGGCGCTCCCTCAACATGGATGAGTGCAACATCGTGGTCATCTTCATCGGTAGCAGCCAGCGTTCCGTTCACCGGGCCAGTGCCATCGCCTGTGATGGCATTATCCGCCTCGGAGTTGGGAGCGCCGCCGGCATCATTGAACGGCAAGCCATCCGGGGTAGAATCCAGGTCGTCCAGGCCGAAGCTATTTCCTCCGTGGAAGACCTCTGTCCGGTTGACGATGGTATCGCCGGAGAAAGAGGTCTTGATACGGAAGGAAATATCCAGAGTCAGGGAATCGCCGGGGCCAATATTCGGCAATGGCCACCGGGTAAAGGTCATGCCATTTTCATAAAACCAGGTGCCGTCATATTCCAGCTCCATTGCATCGAGGGAGTAATAATCTACAAGGGTCAGGAGGTTGGTGGGCACCATTCCCTGATTGTATACGGTAATGGTGTAGTTGACAATATCTCCGGGAGCGAAGGGCGGGGGAGTCAGTTCCTGGTTGAGCTCCATGCGCAGGGCCAGGTCGAACCATGCGGAAATAAAGCCGGCGTCCAGGGTTGGATTTACCTGTCCTTCGTCTCCGGTGGAAAAAAAGATATAAGGCAGCCCGTCCGGGATAACGCCGGGCATATCTGCGGAGAGGTTATCCGGACCGGGATCAGAATCATTCATAAAAGGGTTGGAGCCAATGCCGACATGCTGGGAGGTAGGAATGTACAGCTTATCATTGAGGCGGAGGAAACGATCCTCCGGATTATCGGCATCGCTGCCAAAGACGATGAAGTAAGCAGTGTTGGGAAGGAGTTGGCCATCGGCCAGCCAGGATTCACCAGCCATTCCAGAGCGGGTGAAGTGATAGCGCCCTTCGGCGTCAGACTGCGTAGTGGCGATCAAGGTTCCCGCTTCGTCGTACAAAGCTATCGGCAGGTTGGCCAGAGGAGGCTCGCAGGCTTCCTGTATGCCGTTGCTATTTTCATCTTCCCACACCAGGTCGCCGATTTGCAGCGGCGCCGGGCGGCAGATACAAAAATTGATGTCACTCAGCCCGATTTGCTGAGCTGCGGGGTTGTCCGGGCTATCCGGGCCAGAAGCCAGGCGGATCACCACGGAATCTACCTCCTGCAAAAAACGCAGCGAGAGGTTGCCGTCGGCAGAGGCCCCATTGGCCAAAACACCATCGCCGGTATATTCATTGGGGGAAAAAATGCTTACAACGCCGCCCAGCACGCCGGCGCCCGCGGTAATATCGGAAAGCCCCAACTGCACCTCCTCGCCATTGAGAAAGCCGTGAACACTGACCCGGTCCTGGAATGCCAGGCTGGGCAGGCCCTGTCCATCGCTTTGATCGATATCGAGAATGGAAAAACGGAGCTGGCTTACCGGCTGGCTAAAGGTAATACTATTGTCCACGTACTGATCCGGAGCAGTAGCATCCATTCCAATAGCCCAGAAACCACGCTGTCCACCCTGCGGCGTAAAATCGTTGTCGACTGTAAAAGCCGAACTGGAAGCAATTCCAAAGGGGTCATTCTTGCTAACATCCAGCTCCACACCTTCCATGGTGTAGGGCGTAGGGTTGTTGCTGTTATCTGTAAAAGCCAGCCAGTCGAATATCCGGATACAATCGGGTGACAGGAGCGCCGGCCCTTTACACCAACTGATATTGCCGATCCCAACCCCCTGAATATCACCCCCGCCATTAGCTGAGATTATAGAAGAAAGGGTAATGGACAGTTGGTCGATAGGTTCATCGAACCTGATGGTAACGTTGCCTGCGTCAGCCGCATCATCGACAGTAGTCGTTCCTTCAAAGAGGTAAGGTTCCAGCACACTCACGGCACTTCCCGCAATTATCTCAGCGGAGGACAGGCTGACCGGCGCTCCGCCGAGATAGCCTTGTACGCTCACCCGGTCGATTGCATTCCCGGAAATATCAATATCGAGTAAGGAAAAGCTCAGCTCTGCAACCGGACGGTTAAAGGCAAAGACCGCCCCTACTTCGTTATCGCTTCCGGCAGCGCTGTTATCAGCTTCCATTTCAAGCAAATAAAAAGCATCTGCTCCGCCGTATGTTGAATGGTAAACTTTGTGAGCGTACGCAGTAGCGCCGTCCATCGTCCGGGCCCAAAACACTCTGTCTTCATTGACATTCGCTACAAAGGGAAATAAGGGAAAAGGGTTGGCGCCATTGGAATAGGTACTCCAATCCAACACATTGGCCTGCCCCGAACAATCAGGAGAAATGGTGTTATCAGGATTTGAACAATACTGGGCCGACTGTTCCATAAAGGCCGCATTCACCGCACAATCCCCCGCCGTTATAAATTGAACCGGAGAGCCATTATCCGGCCCGGCAAGAGAAGGGCTTATTCCGGGAATCTGCTGAGCCGAAAATTCCACGCGGTATTCTTCTCCGGAATTTAAGCCTGATAGGCTCCACTGTCCATCAGCATTGGTAAATGCAGTGCCCTGCAACACGCCGTCGCAATCATAAGCTTCGACTTTAATGTTGGGTTGCCCTGGTTCTCCATCAAAAACACCATCGGCAATGATCTCTTTCCAGGCAATTCCCCCAATTGATGTAGGCGTATTCGTGCAGGCAGGAGTACAGGCGACAGCATCGGCGGTACTGAAATCCTGGCAGGAATTGGCCGTCGTAAAACGAGCGGTAACCGGATAGCCCAACCCTGGGCTGGGTAAGCTGAATCCGGAAAAAGTGTGCGAGCCACTTCCGGATAAGGGCGTAAACAGCTGGCTTTGCCCACCAACATTGACCTGAATAGGCGAGCCCGGGGCTGATGCCCAGCTCACCAATACTTCTGCCGTAAAGTTATTATTTCCGTTGTAACTGCAGTCTACATGGACAGATTCTATCTTGATGGTACACTGCGCGTCAGCCCGGGAGAAGGTACTTAAAAGTATGGCCAGCCCGGCCAGCCTATAAAGCCACCTCCCGGTAGAAATTTTTGCTACGGTTTTCTCAAAGAATGCCATGTAGCGGTCTTTCATGTGAATTAAAATTTGTTAGCTTAACAAAACAAAGCAATCCCTTCCTTCCGCTTGTGCGGGAAAGGCCTCAAATAAGGTGTCTTTTATATGATTTGTTATAACGATAGCGCGCCTTCCCCATTGTTTGACGAAAAAAAATCTACTCGAGTACACCTTTTGTAAAAAAAAGTTACTGCCGAGGTTACTCTTCTCCAATTCAATGGCCAACGTGTACAGTACAAGTGGGGTAGCATCGAAGGGCTTGTAAAGGCTTAGGCCTGTGTGGGTAACAATTTGGTTTAAAAATTTTTCTGCCGACAGGATACCGGCAACTATCCGAAACCAACAAAGGTGAAAATTGTTTGGGGCTAGCTCAAACTAGCTGTACAAAAATAGTCAATAATTCGAATCTCTTCCAGTTTTATCGTCCTTTTTTGGCCAGAAGGAACTTAAATGCAGCTATCCCGTATAAACTCCAAGTTGGGAAAATAATTATTCCGGCTACCAAAAGCATAGATTCGCTGCATTTTAGCATTTAGAATCCCTGACATGTCCTGAACTTGACAAATTTGGCGCAACCTTTATCCCTTTTATTAGTCTTTGAAAGGATATGTGACCGGTATAGTAAGGAAAAAACCATTAACCATGATCTCAATTCTGATCCAAATTCTGCTGGCCCTGCCAGCCTTCACCGTACCGGGCCCGGAGCGCCCGGCGCCCATTGCCGGGCCCGAAGACGGCGAACTGATCATAGAAGTAGGCAATGTAAAACAAGCCAAAGGCACCATTTGGGTCGGCATCTATGACTCCCCCGAAAATTACCTGGTCAAAGAAAAGGCCATCGTCCAGGGTTTTAAAGTGGAAAGAGCCGGAGCTACGCGTTTTTCCATACCCGGTTTACCGTACGGCACCTATGCGGTGGCGCTTTTCCATGACATCAACGACAACGGAGAACTCGACCGCAATTTCTTTGGCATTCCTACCGAACCATTTGCATTTTCCCGTCCTCCGCGCACGAAGTGGCGCCTGCCCAATTTCAACGAAGTTGCTTTTCAATTCGGCTCCCAGGCTCAGCGGCTGCGCATCAGCCTCAGAGAATGGTATGATTGAGCATTGGAAAATAGGCGTTCTGTAAAATCTCTTATACCTTTGCCGGAAGCAAAGCCCGCATTTCATGAAAATGCTCATTATTGAGGATGAAAAGCCAGCTGCCCGGCGGCTACAGCAACTGCTCCAAAAATACCGCCCCCAGGCTGATGTACTGGCGCTCATCGACAGCGTTGAAAAGGCCGTCCAATGGTTTCAGGACAACCCCGGGCCAGACTTGATGTTCCTCGACATTCAACTGGCAGACGGGCTGAGCTTTGATATTTTTCGGGAAGTGGAGGTGCAGACGCCTGTTATTTTCACCACTGCCTACGATCAATACACCCTCAAGGCCTTCAAACTCAACAGCATTGACTATCTGCTGAAACCTATCGACCCACAGGAACTCGAACAGGCCCTGACAAAATTTGACCGCTTTTTTGGGAAGCCCCCCTTCCTGGACACCCAGGCGCTGGAAAACCTGATCCAGTCCTTCCACGTTCCGGAATACAAGGAACGGTTCATCGTGAAGATTGGCCAGCAACTCACCTATATACAAATAGACGCCATTCAGTATTTCTATTCCGAAGATGGTTTGCTTTTCGCACAAATGAGAGACAAAAAGCGGCATGTCCTGGATTATACTCTCGACCAACTCGAAGGCTTGCTCAACCCCAAAGCATTTTTCCGCCTCAACCGAAAAGCCATCGTTCACATCAACGCTATCCATAAAGTGTCTCCTTACTTCAACAGCCGCCTGATCGTGGAACTACGGCCCCAACCGGAGTTTGAGGTGGTCGTCAGCCGGGATAGGGTCAGTGACTTTAAGAACTGGCTGGATAAATGAACCGCCGACAGTAGTATTTTTTGGTGTTATCGGGAAATTTTTTCCTGATTAGGTTGACCTGTTGGGAAAATAATGGCAATTTTACGGCGTTGACGAAAAATAACAGTCATCAATGGAGGCTATGTAACCTTTATTGAAGTTTATCGTAATCCCTATAAAACAAAGTACGTCCCCCATGAACAACAATACCCCTATTAAAGAGACGTCCCCTGATGTCCTCTTTGCTCTTTTTGTATTCCTGGCCTGCATCTTCATCGCTCTTTTTTTCGCCCCGGATAGCCTTACGGCTACCTTTGTATTCACGAAGTAAAAAGGGAAGGTGTTTTACCTTCCCTATGATGATTTTTGTATCTGGGTTTCTCCCAACTTCTCTATGGGAAGGGTGCATTTTATTGCCAGTAATCAATAGCCTCAGAGATTATTTCTCCTTACAAACCCGCTTCCAAAGCACTTCCACGCCAGGAGCATCCACCACCGGCTCTTCTTGCGCCATTTCGATACTGGCCCTACCCATCGTTTCCTTCTGGTTTTTATCCACAAATACCCCAACCTCGTTGGCCTTCCGGTCTACCGCCAATACTTTTCCGGTATCTTTTTTCGGGTGTATGATGAAGTAGGTTTCACCTATATCATTGACACCTCCAAACCGTACCTGCCAAGTGGCCATTTCCTTCATTTTGCCATCCATCATGGATAAAGGCCGGAAAAAGAATCCCTCGACGTCGCTCCAGGCGACCACCCGGCCGGTACCATCCATACACTCCAGGAAGTAATCGCCGTTTTGCTTTGCCTCATCAGCTGGTTTAAAGGCCCATTTACTACCCTTGGCGCTATCATCTTTACTGAGGTACAGGCCCTGAGGTGCAGGAGCGTTTTTTTTCAGTCGCACCTTTTCTTCCTTTTTCATTGTCAATTCTACAAACAGGCTTAGGTATTTGTCTTTATGGTCTCCGCTCAGCAAAGCACAGGCTTCTTCACCATCTGGTATGTCCAGCAGGAAGGGAAGCTGCCCCGACTGAGCGAAGTTGTTTCCGGCAAAAAATAAAAGAAGGAGAAGAGCCAGCCAGCTCTTTCTAACAAAAAAAGATACTTTCATGAATCTGAGTTTTTGTGAATAATGAACCTAAAAAACAAAGTGGATGTAGCTTTTATTTAGCAACTGCCCGAATGGTTACCCTAATTGTTTTGTAATACAGAGATGTAAAATAATAAAAAAGGGCGAGGGCGCGGAAAAATTCCGCACCCTCGCCCTGCTTTAGGACGTTAAGGCCTGTCGGCCTTTTTCCACTATGCTAAGTTGGGTTTATTGCCTGGCGATCATCAGTTTTTCAGTAAATACGCGGCCTTCCTGCTCAATAGTGAGCAGCAACAAGCCCTCAGGAAGGCCCTGCAGTCCGATTTGCTGATCGTACTTCCCTCCGAAATCTTTAATAAACTCTTTGTATACCTGCTTGCCTGCCGAATCGAGCAACATGATGGTAATTGGCGCCGGCGCCCCGGTAAAGCGCACCGTCAACTGGTTATCCGCTGGGTTAGGGAAAGCTTCGAACGCCTCAAGTTCCAGAGCCGGCTTGCCCTCGTACGGCTCGAAGAACAGCTCTTTTTCCCCATCGCCCTCTTCCCGCTCCACAATGACATCCCCATCTCCGATGATGATGACCTTGTGATGGCGCTTGCCATCCTGATCGTCATCATCGCTGAAGAAATGAAGGCCTTTGCTTTCAAGCCGTTCCTGTAACTCTTTAGGAAGATCGCCCATACCTTTCCACTCGATCACTTCTCCACCGGGTTCGATGACCACCTTTAGGTTTTTCATCCCATCCAGTTCTTCCAGCTCCACATCAATATTGCGAAGCTGTTCTTCCATCCCCTCCAGGTGCTGTTCCAATTCCATATTCATGTCTTCAAGATCGATGTCGATGTCGATATCATCACCTTCCAGGCTTTTCCATTCCACATCCCCATCGCCAAGTTCGATGATCACATGGCCGTTTCCATCCTCCCATTCCAGCTTTTCATCCCCTTCCCCTTCACGGACGGTCTTCTCCACCACTTTATTTCCGTTCTCATCGACGGACTTTTTGATGATCACAATTTTTTGCTTGCTTTTTTCCGGTTTATCCTGTGCCAACAGTAAGCCGGGCAGCAGCGCGGCAAAAGTCAGTAATAAGGCCCACTTCAGTTTCATGATCCAATTTTTTTTAGGTTTGTTAATGTTTCGATTCAACCATTAATCTGCCCGTGATCTTTTGTTGATCTGAATATTGGTTTTTTCCTGGATTTTTTTCCCAGAGACCTCTTCCCATAGTTTCCGGTATTTTTCGTAAGCAGCCGCCGGTTGCTTTTTTCCATTGACCTTGAGCAGGCCTTTACCCGTAAGCTCAAACTTATAATTGGCCGTGTTTTCGATCAGCCCATCTGCCAGCAATTGCTTTTCCAGTGCGCTGTTTTTATTACCTCTGATGCCCGAATGGCCAGGGGAAAAGAAAAGGTAATTGCCTTTTGTATCGAATTTGAAGTTCCCATCTTCAAATAATTGCTTCCGCTCATCGCGGTTCTGGCGAAGTTGCTCTCGGTATTGCTCCATAGCCTCCGTACTTTGTTCGCGGATCCTATCCTGCTGAGCTTTTAGATCATTCAATAGCCGCTCCCGTTCTTCAGCACTCTGGAAACGCATCTGTTCCCGTGCTTTTCTCATCTCTTCGTGCAGGCGCTCGCGCTCTTCCCGGTGCCGCTCCATCAGCTCCCGAAAAGTGGCGCCTTCGGAGCCTTCTTCACCGAGCCCTAATAATTGCCAATTCCCATCCTCATCAGGCTCGCTAAACCAAACGTTTGGTGCATCGGCATCGCTCCGGAAATGGAATAAACTGGGGCTTATTTCTTCAATGATGACTTTTGTTTCCCCATCTTCCAGCTCTTCTCCATCGAGGTATACAATGTGGCCGTCATTTTCATTGGCCACGATCAGTTCAATCTTTTCGCCATCCATTTTTTCAATAATGATGGCGGTGCTGCCGTCGTCTTGTTTTTTAGCCGTAATGTGATCCACATCCCGATGGCCAAAAATACTGGGCGGGGCCGGTGGGGCGGGAGCAGCGGGCGGAGCAGGAGGGGCCGGTGGGGCCGGGGCAGCTGGCGAGGCGGGAGCAGCGGGTGGAGCCGGGGCAGCTGGTGGGGCCGGCGGGCGGGGCGGCTCGGGCACGCTACTGAGCAATTCTTCCACCATTCCCTCATAATTTCCGTATTCGCTTTCCGGGATATCCTGTCCGTCGATCTCCAGTTTAACGATCTTTTGATCTCTGATGCGGACTTTCACTTCCTTGCCATTTTTATGGGAGTGGAAATCCACCTTGCCCTGGGGTAAAGTATCCAGCCGGATCAGGTGCGTAAGGCTCGTTTCCTGGAGGTGCAGCGGTTGTACCTGCTCTAAAACCATACGGGGCAGAGGTTCCAGTTTATCGACGCCCGCCATCTCGCCGGCGGGCCGGCTGGCGCTGACCGAAAGGAACAGGATGGCCGCGAGGAGCAAAGCGGTTGCAGTAAATTTTTCCATGATGTTGGATTTGTTTTGCGGTTGGTTAAGAATCCGTTTTACCCGGTGGAGCAGGCGCCCTTTACCCTTTCGGGCGAGGGCCATTGCTATGCGAGGAGCACTCTGGCTGGCTTCTTCGATCTTCACCAGTGCTTTGGCATAGGCCAGGGAATTGCCACACAGCGCTACGGCGATATCGTCGCAGCAATTTTCCCGCTCCATCCGGATATTGGCGGAGATCCACCAAACAGCCGGGTTAAAATAATATAGTGCTTCAATCAGTGATTGCAATATGTTGAAAAGGTAATCCTGCCGGTATATGTGCGCCAATTCATGGGCCAGAACGGCTTCCACCTGTTCAGCAGAGAGGCCATTGATGGCGCCGACCGGCAAGAGGACTACCGGTTTTAAGTACCCTATCACCATCGGAGTCTTCACCAGGGCTGATTCCATGAGCGCAATGGGGCGGCGCAACTGCAGTTGCGAGGCCAACTGCTGCAGGCGCTGCTGCCAGGAAGGGGAAAGTGGAGCTACTTTATAATGCTTGAGGTGCTGAATGTAAGCAATGCCGCCTAGTAGCCGCAAAGCAAAGAAAGCAACCCCCAACAGCCAGATGCAGAGGATCAGCGGCAGGTGTTCTTCAAAATAGGATTCAAAATCCTGAACGATGTGGGCCAGGGCTGAAGTTTCCTCTACCATTTGGGAGGCAGCAGCGTCCCGCATTAGATCGCCGGCATCCGGATCCGGGAGAGCCCGCTCTTCAACCTGATAATAACTGGTAAAAGTTACGCCCGAAGCGGCCAGCAAAAGAAAGAGGGACAGATTAGCCAGCAGGTACCGTAAATGCGCCGAACGCTTCTGCAGG
This sequence comes from Phaeodactylibacter sp., assembly GCA_020436535.1. GTDB lineage: Bacteria > Bacteroidota > Bacteroidia > Chitinophagales > Saprospiraceae > JACJXW01. The sequence goes on along the minus strand of JAGQXQ010000334.1, from coordinate 15,875 downwards.
CCGATCAGCGCCCCCGCCAGCAGGAGCGCGATGAGCATGCCCTGCCAAAGAGAATGGACCACCGTCCAACCCAAAGCATAACCTACTTCGCCGGTGAGGAACGTATATACAGTATTCATAATAAATCAGCGGGTTTTAACGGTTTTCTATTGATCATCATCTTCGGATTCCATCTTTTCGATCAGTGCTTTGATCTCATCCAATTCTTTGGGAGAAGCCTGGTGATTGCCCAGAGCCTGCATGACCAACTTCACGGCAGACCCCCGGAAGGCCGTATCCACAAATTTCTGTAGTAGCCGCTTCTGAGTATCCGCTTCACTGACGGCTGCTTTGTAAATATGCGTACGGCTTTCAGTATTGCGCAGGGCCAGCCCTTTGTCGGCCATGATCTGCATCAACTTAAGGGTTGTCGTGTATCCTATCTCCCGCTCTTCGTTAAGTTTGTCATTGACAAAACGCACCGAGGAGGGGCCATGCTCCCATAGGACATGAAGGATCTCCAGCTCAGATTCTGTCGGCTTTGGAATATTTGTGTAGCTCATGCGTATTTTTTATACGAACTGTTTCGTACGCAATTATATACGAAGCTCTTCGTAAAAGCAAACTTTTGTACGAATATCTTCGTACTTTGATAAAAATTAACGTTCTTTTAACAAAAGACAGGGGAATGAACTTTAAGGATGCAGCAATCAGTTAATAGATAGGCGATACTTTTTGAATCGGAACTCAAATGTACGAACTCACTCAAATGAAAGTATCGGAAAAAATGGTTGTACGTCAGTATAATTAGCGGGATAGAGTGGCCAATGCCACAAAATTCCTAACTTTGCTCCTTGCCGGCATCGGCTGGCTTTCTTTAACCAAAAACCTTCACTTCCATGAAAATCTTATTGCCCTTCTTTATCGGCGCCTGCCTAATAACCTTCACTTCCTGTGGAGGAGAGGCCCCTTCTGGCCAGCAACAACAAACAGACGGCACAGCAACAGATACCAGCGCCGGTTCGGAGGAGGGAGATCCCGACGGGTATGATAACCCACAGCTCAGGGCCAACCATGATTGCCAGGTGTCCGGGGATATCCTGGAGGGCAATCAGTTTTGGATCAGGGAGCGGGAAATACTGGTCGTTGTCAAAGCAGATTCCACCACACTCGATGCGGATTACGGGCCCAGCCACCGCATACTGGAAGTGTACGATACCAAAAGCTGTAACCGGATCGAACGCAAAGTGTTGCCGGTGGATGTCAGCCCTGACTTCCCCTACTACATTGCCGATATCACCTACAACAACAACAGCCAGTTGATCGCCATTCACGGCTTCAGCTTCATCTATATCTACGATGTAGAAAATCGCAACTTGCTTCCCCAACTACAGCCTCAATATATGGCCAAACGCTACGGAGTCGATGCCCAGTCGGGTATGATACAACGTCTTGAGGTCTGGGAAAAATACCTCGTAGGCTATGCCCGTGATTATGGCAGCTTCGTCTTTGACCTCAGCGACAAGCAAGACCCCAAGCCGGTAGTGGCCTTCGCAGAATACGAAGTGGAAACCCAGGTGTTTCACTCTCTTTTTCTGCTGGAATCCCAGAGCGGTTATCAGGCTATAATGCCCAGTTACGATTATGAAACCGATCAATTTTCCATCAACCCGGCTTTCGAAAGCCCCATTGCCCTGAATACCGATGTGCCGAAAAGCGCCCGGAACAACCGCTTCCTGGTTTTGCGCCAGGCCAATGAAGAAAAGACCGCTCTCGCATTCGACCTCAAGGATCGGAAAACGGTAACTTTACCCGGCAATATCGCCACTCAGCAAACCAAGAACATCCTGGACTGGTTGAAGCAGAATGGCTAAACGCCAAAACCTGAAGTGTATGTATCGCGTTGTCTCCCTGTCACTTATTTTTTTCCTGGTTGCCATTGCATCGGGCCTCGCCCAACGTATGGACAACAAAAAAATAGAAAAGATATTTGAAAAGGAATCCATAAGAGTGGAGGGAGAACCAGGCGCCTGGATGGCCTATTTTAATGACCACATCCTACTGGTCATTACGGATGAGCGCAACAATCGGATGCGGGTTTTTACTCCGATCGTAGAGGAAGAAGCCGCCAATGCTGTACAAATATCGCGGATGCTCAAGGCGAACTTCCACTCTGCGCTCGACGCCAAGTACGGCGTCTACGAGGGGTTTATCGTCAGCGTTTATACACATCCCCTGCGGGAACTGACGGAAGGCCAACTACTCGACGCCATGAGCCAGGTCGCTAAACTGGCGGAAACCTATGGCTCCACCTATTCCAGCACGGACCTGATCTTCGGAGGGGAAGAGGAGGAAGAGAAGGAGGAAGGTAAACAGTTGGAGAAGCGGTCGTGATGTTTGATATTTAATGTTTGATGTGGACGGACGGGGGTTCCGGCCCCGCAACAAGCGCATAGCCCTCTACCTCGGAGAACTTGAGGGGAGGCCATAAAACTCCAAAAACTATGACAGCAATCATCTGGATGAGCCTGATGCTCTCGCCTACTGTGGGTTCGGCCGGCAATACCGATACCGGGTCGTTGGCTTTAAATATTCAAAACCTCGAAACGGCAGAAGGCGAAGTGCATATCGCCCTGTACGACAATGAGGCGGATTTCATGAAACCGGAAAAACGAATAGCCGGCCTGGTTATACCTGTGAAATCGAGAGAAACGAGACAGGTAACTTTGGGCAACTTTCCATTTGGCAGTTATGCCATCGCTGCTTTTCACGACCTCAATAATAACGGGAAACTGGATAAAAACACCCTGGGCATTCCTACCGAACCGTACGCTTTTTCGAATAACCCAAAGATAAAATGGCGCGCCCCTGCATTCCAGGAGGTTTGCTTTGAACTTCGCCAGGCAACGCTCACGCTTGATATTCAACTAAAGCGGTGGAAGGATTATTAAGAATTACAGGCTCCTAGTGCTTTGTCAACG
>JAGQXQ010000334.1:9616-12846 GCA_020436535.1 Phaeodactylibacter sp. | reverse complement strand
AAGGGAGGTGGTTCCTCAACGAAGGCCAGGCGGAAAAGGCGCCATAGATTACCTGACTATTCAAGCTTGACAAAGCACTAGCCGGCTGGATAGATCAATAATTGTTTGGAGTACAAACGGAGGCGCACAGCCAGCGCCAGCAATATAACATAGCCATTTAACGATATCCTTCTTTACCTCTCAACCTCTGCCGGCACCCTGATCAGGGGAAGGCTCACCGTGAAAAAATCCTTGGTTTCGATCACATCTACCTTTTCCTCCGAGAAGAAAGCATAGCGGTTCTTGATATTTTGAAGGCCCAGTTTGGTGGAGGCCATCGCCTGGCGCTTGCGTTGCAGATTATTGCGCACCACCAGCCGGTTATTTTCTACCCAGAGCTCGATCTGTAAAGGCCGCTCCTCGGAGATGATGTTGTGCTTGACTACATTTTCAAAAAGGATCTGCAAGGACAAGGGAACCAAATGCATACTCAAGGCTTCATCCGGCACCCGAAGGTCTGCCTGCAAGTTATCGCCAAAGCGTTCCCGGATCAGGAAAAGATAGGCATGCAGGAAGTTTAACTCTTCCTCCAGCGTTATCAGTTTTTTATCCCGGATCTCCAAAATATAACGGTAAACTTTAGACAACTTCTGAACGAACTGTACTGCCGTTTCAGGATCTTCCGGGATAATATAGGACAGTGTATTGAGGCTATTGAACAGGAAATGAGGGTTGACCTGGCTTTTGAGGCCTTCCAGTTGGGATTCGATATTCTCCCGCTTCAGCTGTTCGGCTTCCAGGATGGTCCTTTTCCAGCGATCGTACAGAAAGGCGCTTTCGTAGAGCGTGCTCACCAGGGCTACGATCATCAGAGTACCCACGGTGTAATCAAAATCGGTTACGCCTTCTCTATGTTCCGGGCCCAATAAAACATGGACGTAATCCAGTGACCAGTTGACCACCGCATACGCCAACAGAACTGCCCCCGAAATATAAGAAATTCGCTTCTTGGTTTCCTGGTGCCCGGGAAACCGGCGACGGAAGTAGATAAAGATCGTCCGGCAGGCCATCCAGTAGGCAACGGTATACATCAGGGAGATTCCCCACTCCGGAAGGTAGGCCATTAGCCCTTCGGCCAGGGTGGCTTTGAAAAACAAAAAGGGAATACAAAAAGCAAGAATGGGAATGCCCAGTATCAAAAACCAGGTATCGTCAAATCCCAGTATTTCTTTATTGCTTTTTTGCTCGCCCATAGCTGTAATTTCTTAGTGAAAATAAGAAGATTTTTTGAGAAGCATTGGGTTTTCCCCGGCCCCGGCCCGCCGGAAAAAAACCCAATCCAACGTGAATCTAAAACTGCACCCGATACAAAATGTCAGGGAAGAAGCCCGAATGGTACACCTCGTTCCCTTCGTTTGTCACACTATAATAGCGGTTGATGACCTAAAAATCTTACTAAATGAACCTTTCCGCCACTCTTTTCCGGTGAACCGTCGATTGTAGGGGGTGGGTTGTTGAATGAGTTGATTGGGCCGATTCGTGAGCAGCATACGAATATCCAGCAACGAATCACGAAAACTCCCCTTATCTTTGCCAGGTGAAAGCAAGCCTAGGTATGATCGACTTCAAGTCCAAAAGCTGGTTCGAGCAATATATTGCTTTTAGGCAGCGGCATCCCTTAGTGCTCAGGGATATGCGCCCACTTTCAGAGATACTGAAGGTGGAGTCCGCCGAGCTTTTTGAAAGCCTCCGGCACCCGCTCTATTTATGCCTTCAGCATTCAGGCATGCTGTATGGGTTTCCCATCCACTATCCTTTTGTGGAGTCGGCGCCTTTCATCGGGCATCTTTCTGCAGGGCAGCGCGCCAAGCTCATTTTGCTGGACACCATTATATATGCAATCAGCCTAGAAGAAAAAAACATGGAAGCCGGCGCCTATGCTCAAATGGTTGTCAGGGTAGGATCCCGCCTACGCACCTATTACCGAAAGCTGTCCGAATACGGCCCCGGCGAAACGCTCGGATACACCGAGGAGGTGCTTTTTCATCGGGTTCGCTACAAAAAAAACCACCTCGACTTTCGGCATACCGGGATCAATAGCCATTTGTTTTGGGACCTCTATTTTTTCAGGGAGTACTACCGGCAGCATCAACAAGGGCCGATACAGGAAGCTGTTTATTTCCCGGCCTTGATCGCCCGAAAGAAGGAGATGAGCGCCCTTTCCATCAAGGTAGTAGTGGCTGCAGCCTATGCCGACTGGAAGTTAGTCCGGCAGGAGCGGCGCCTGTTGCGACAGTTCAGGCGGTCGGCGCGCCTGCTGGGCCGTTTGGAAAAGGAACAGATACGCTATTTTTTTAAGCGGGGCCTGGCCCTCGACGACATACAAGTTCCGGAACTCGAATGGATTGCGCGCCGGTTTCTGATGGATATTTCGTTGCTGGCCGTATTTTCTGATTCCAATATCGGGCTACAGGAAGATTCCTTTTTGCGGCAGTTGGCTCTGCGTTTGCAACTGAACGAGAACGATCTGCTGAGCAGCAAAGCCGACCTGGGCTGCTTCATCTATATACACGGCAAAGAACTTCATTTTTACGAGGCCAGAAAGGCAGGCCTGATGCTATTGGGCCAGGCCATTTACGAGAATATGATTAACCTGAGCCAGGCCGCCCGAATGGAGGCGGTAGAGACCCGGGATATGGCCGTTGTTTTTGGCAAAATACTCAGCAAGCGCCTTGGTATTAACGGCCAGCAGGAGCTGCCTTCCGAAGAAGAGATCAAAGCTGCCATTGAACAACTAAAAGATATACCTAAATTCCTGCCATTTTTTAGCTTCATTTTTATGCCTGTCCCAGGAATAACCGAAATGTATATCTTATTGGCTTTCAGCCTGGAACGACTCTCCGGAGGCAGCATCAGTCTACTCCCAAGCCAGCTGCGAAAGGCCCTGCGCAAGCCAGGCGAAGAAGAATAATACACTCAAAAAACTTGGGCTTAATCACAAATATCCTTAACTTTACCCAAGAACGTTATCTCATACCATCTCCCCCACACGATTCATTTCTGACCCCCTATTGTCACTGATTTAGAGCGGCTATTAAATTAGAATAGCGTTAAGACGATGTAGAACCCCTTTTTGTTATTAACTTTGCCCCTCCAAATCAAAAGGTGACAAAATCTATGAATCTTGAAAATTTGATCGCAGTGAGTGGGCTGCCGGGCCTTTACCGGATGGCAGCCAACCGAAGCAATGG
>JAGQXQ010000334.1:0-9540 GCA_020436535.1 Phaeodactylibacter sp. | reverse complement strand
TGGAATCTATTGCTATTTATACCGATGACGGAGATTCCACGGAGCTGAAAAACGTCTTTCGCAACATGCTTCAACAGATCGATGACAACCCCCCGGCCAGCGCTGGCGCCAAACCGGAGGAACTCCATGAATATTTTGCTGATATACTCCCCAATTACGACCGCGACCGGGTGTTTACAGGAGATATCAAAAAAGTGATCAAGTGGTTTAACTATTTGAATGAGAGTGGCGCCCTTTCTACTGAAGAGGAAGAAAAGGCAAACGAAGAGGAAGAGTAGCGCCCCCGGGCAAAAGGCTATTCACGTAAAGAGAGCCGGGCGAGGAGCCTGTTTATTCCTTTGATCGACTGCAAACGACAAGAGAACCAATAACCGTAGGATGCCGAAAATTTGCGGCCGAAAAATATTGGATTCTGGTAACAATTTTCAGAAAGCCCCGTAATACCAAAAGGTTCCCCATAGAGCCGACGACGACCTAAACATTAATTAAGGAATAATGGCCCCCCGGAACACTGCCTGTTTTTGACCCCCAAGCGGCAACAACACAAAAGAAGCATCTCATGAATCTCAAAACGGCAACAGTTCTACAGCAAGAGAAAGAACGAACATTTGTCCCGAAAGAATTCAAAGTTACCACATGGTCAAAGCTGAAACCGTACTACAATGAACTACTGAACCGCCCCATCCAATCACGCGAAGAACTTGAACAATGGATCAAGGACAAAAGCGAATTGGATGCAGTGGTAAGTGAAGCCTTTTCCTGGCGCTACATTAGTATTACCGTTAACAGCAATGATGAAAAGGCTGAAGCCCTGTACCAGTATGCAGTTCAGGAACTAGCCCCTAAGATAACTTCTTTCGAACACGCTCTGAACAAAAAGCTTGTAGGCTGCTCCTTCTCCGACCAGTTGGATAATAAGCGGTTCGGCATCCATTTGCGAAGCATTTATAATGCCGTCAACCTCTTTCGCGAAGAAAATATCCCTCTGGCCACCGATATACAGATGAAATCCAAGCAATATGTGAAAATATTCTCGGAAATGACCATCGGTGTAGACGGTAAACAGATGACCCTTCAAAAGGCCAGCTCCCTGCTTGAAGAAACAGACCGGGATTACCGAGAAGCAGTCTACCACAAGATCCATCAACGAATATTGCAGGACACCGATCAGCTCGAAGACCTGTTCGACCACCTGCTTAACCTTCGTCATAAGATGGCGCTCAATGCTGGTTTCGATAATTTTCGGGACTTTAAGTTCCAGGCCCTCGGCCGCTTCGATTATTCTGTCGAAGATTGTTATGATTTCCACGAATCCATAAAGTCAGAGATCGTCCCACTGATCGACGAACTCAATGCCTACCGGAAGGAATCTCTGGAACTGGATAAATTGCGCCCCTGGGACCTTTTCGTAGACCCGATCGGCGATACGCCGCTTCGACCCTTTGAAACCATCGACGACCTCGTGGAAAAGGTCATCTTCTGCATGGACCAGCTCCATCCGGAGTTTGGGAAGACCATCTCTATTATGAGGGACAAGGGGCACCTCGATCTGGAGGCACGGCCAGCTAAACGGCCCGGTGGCTACAATATGCCACTCCATCTCACCGGCCTGCCTTTTATCTTCATGAACGCAACGACCTCTCTCAGCGATATGCGCACCCTCATGCACGAAGGAGGGCACGCCGTACACTCCTACCTGACCCGGCACTACAAGCTCAAATCGGCCAAGCGGGTGCCTTCAGAAGTGGCTGAACTCGCAGCTATGTCTATGGAACTGCTGACGATGGAATATTGGGACACCTTCTTTCCCGATGCGGAAGAGCTGCGGCGCGCCAAGATCGCCCAACTCGAATACGTACTGAAAGTACTCCCGTGGATCGCCACCATCGACAAGTTCCAGCATTGGGCTTACTCCAACCCCGGCCACAGCCGGGAGGAGCGGGTCAAAAACTGGATGAACATCATGCAGGAGTTTAATTCCACCATTATTGACCATTCCGGACTTGAAGATTATATCGCACATCTATGGCATAAACAATTACATATTTTTGAAGTACCTTTTTACTATATAGAATACGGAATGGCCCAATTGGGCGCCATTGCCCTTTGGAAACAGTATAAGGAAACTCCCGGCCAGGCGGTTGACAACTATCTCAACGCCCTGAAACTGGGCTATACCAGGAATATCAGGGAAATCTACCGCACAGCGGGTATCGAGTTTAATTTTTCCCGCGAATACGTCAGCCAACTTGGTGCTTTTGTAAAAGAAGAGCTGGAGGCTTTATTGTAAGGCCCGATCGGCCGAAACAGGTTGAAATACATTGAAACAAAGTAATACGCTGTCGGCCTTGTACGCCACATCCGGTAGCTGTTTCCATCTATTTCAACCTGTTTTATATTTAATCCAGGAGCTGAAAAGGGCCCTCCCTGATGCCTATGGCCGCCAAGCTGCCGCCACCCCTCACGTTTTCAACCTCTATGGTAACGAACCCTACTTTGTGCCGGGTGGCAAGCTTTGCCCCCGTTTCCAGGGTTACCCATTCTTCCCAACTAATTTCTATGCCGCCAATCGGAAGGACGGACACCCACATCTTCCAGCTGGTGGGCAGGCCTGCTTCATCGAGCTCCCACAAGTAGGCATCGCCGGGCGTGACCCCTCCACCGGAATAACTGACCAGTAATCCTTTTCTACCATCTTCCAGTTCGACAAGGCTACGGGACGTACCCGGGTCAAAGGCTTTTGACGGCGCATTGAGCCAGAAAGAATCGTTACAAAAAAATATCCAGGCCTTTTTCAAAAGCTTTTCGGCAGCCACGCCTTGTTGCTCTACGCCCCCTTCCCAGGCCTTACCACTCTGATCAAACGTCCTCAACACCACTTTTTTATCATCCCACTCTACTTGTACAAGCTGTCGGAATTTATCCCAAACATAATGATGCCCGCCGGGAAAAGTCCATCGCACATAATGAGTGCTGTCCCATGCTTCTTTGTGTGTAGCCGCCAGCATTTGCCGCGCCAGGCGATCCGCTTCCGGCCCGGCTTCGCCTTGAGGCAAAGGTTCGTGAACGGCCAGTGCGGCGATGGCGCCTACAACCAGTATTCCTGCTATAATGCCCCCGATCCATTTCAATACTTTGCGCATACTTTTTTTAGGGATATAAATGCCAGAAGCTCCAAATTGTTTGGTAACCGCAAGCCCGCTTCCTTTTACTTGGCATGAAAATCCCCTTTTTTCTTGCAAACCACTTTCCCGGCAGCCTATCTTTGCGCCCACAAATAAAAAGAATGTATAAAGGCAAAAAAGTGATCGTAGTGCTGCCTGCTTATAACGCAGCGCTTACGCTGGAAAAAACTTATCAGGAAATACCCTTCGAGCTGGTGGATGAAGTAATTCTTTGCGACGATGCCAGTAGTGACAACACCTCGGCGCTGGCCCGGGAAATTGGCATACAACACATCATCGTACACAAAAACAACAAGGGATACGGCGGGAACCAGAAATCGCTCTATAACAAAGCCCTGGAACTGGGCGGGGATATCATCATTATGTTGCACCCCGACTATCAATACACCCCCAAGCTGATCCCTTCAATGATCAACATCATCGGCGAAGGCCTCTATCCGGTGGTGCTGGGCTCCCGAATCCTGGGCAAAGGCGCTCTGGCCGGCGGTATGCCGCTTTATAAATACGTAGCCAACCGGATCCTGACTCTGGTACAAAACCTGCTGGTCAATTACAAACTCTCGGAGTACCACACCGGTTATCGGGCATTCAGCCGGGAAGTGCTCCAGGGCATCAACTTCAACAGCAATTCCGATGATTTCGTCTTTGATAACGAAATGCTGTCTCAGATCATCTACGCTGGTTTTCACATCGCAGAAGTGACTTGCCCGACCAAATACTTTGAGGAAGCGTCGTCTATCAATCTGACGCGCAGCATTCGCTACGGGCTGGGAGTGCTGAGGGTTTCGGTAAGCCATCTGCTACAGCGCCTCGGACTGGCCCGGTTTGAGATCTTCAGGAAAGTGGGCCAGAAAGCCAGCCAACATGTCTAGCGATATTGAAAAATGGCTGGAGGAGGCCGTTATCCGTTACAATCAGGTTGCTTTTATTGAGGCGGACCCTATAAGCATTCCTCATCGTTTTTCCCGGCTCCAGGATATTGAGATCATGGGCTTCTGGGCCGCTATGCTGGCATGGGGGCAACGGAAAACCATCATCAATAAATCGGCGGAGCTCATCGAACTGATGGATGGCGCGCCCTATGATTTCATCCGGCACCACCAGGAAGTGGACCGCAAGCCGTTCCTGCAGTTCAAACACCGTACTTTTCAACCCACCGATACTTTGTACTTCCTGGAGTTCTTTCAGCAGTATTACCGCCGGCACGATTCGCTGGAAGATGCCTTTGCCCGCCATTTGCAGCCGGAAGACGAACACACTGAAAAGGCCCTTATCGGTTTCCACGAGCTCTTCTTTTCTCTGCCCGATGCTCCTGAACGGACCCGCAAACACATCGCCACCCCCATCCGGAAATCTACCTGTAAGCGCCTGAATATGTTTCTGAGATGGATGGTAAGACAGGATGGCAAAGGCGTAGACTTTGGCCTGTGGAAACGCATACACCCTCGCCAGCTATTAATGCCCCTGGACGTGCACGTCGACCGGGTAGCCCGAAGGCTAAAGCTGCTGCAACGAAAGCAGACGGACTGGCAAGCCGTTCTCGAACTCACCGGCCGGCTCCGGCAGTACGATCCAGGTGATCCTGTCAAATACGATTTTGCCTTGTTTGGATTGGGTGTGCTGGAAAAACAAACAGGAGGCTTCCTTTAACGGAAAAGCCTCCTGCGTATTTAGGTTATCAGCGGCCAGCTTTGACTGGGCTGCTGGTTTTGCCCGGAGAGCGGCGCCCTCCGTTATAGTTATACCTATTCTTTGTCGAAGCGGAGCTCCTGAATGAGAAACTGCCCTCCCGAGGCCTTCATATAAATGTACACCCGGAAGGTTTTACCACCGGCGACCAGATTGCCGATACAGTATTGAGAATCATTATTCGGCGGAGCGCCTTTGTGCACCTGGCTGAATGATGTTGGCCTATTCTCAGCGAAAAACTTACGCACAACGTTGATCGCCTGCGCCTTATTATAAACGTCTTCCTTGTCTAAAACTGCCACTTCCACGGTCTGGTCAAAATATTGGCCAAGTGCATCGGCATTGCCTTCACTCAGGGCTTTGGTAATATTGGCCAGGTTGGCATTATCAAAGCTACTCAGCAAAGGTACCAACAGGATTAACAACATGAGGTTTTTCATAATCTAAGGATTTTATATTCATGGGAAAATTCCACTATTATGTAGTCTTAAATCCGCGAAATCGTTCAATTCGTTACCAAACAATCCCGCGAAATATTCCCATCTGCAATAAATCCAACATTGAGACGCAGTTTTCAGACAATGGCCACACTTGTTGAATTTCATTATAATCCCGAAACATTTAAACGAACCCTTTGTGAATAAAATTGCCCCTACCCTCTCGTCCGCATATCAGCTCTGATCAGTTTATAGACCCACTCCCGGTCTGTAGCGCGGGAACAATTCACACAAAGATTATTGATAGGGTGCTCACTCCAGGTGTAGATCAGCTCTTCGGCACTGTACATCGGGCTCTGCAATTGCTGCCCCATATTAATGCCGTAAGCAGTCCGTTCCCAGTAATGAATACCGTTCATGCGTTCAAATTCAATAGCATCAGCGATCCTGGCGCCCTGGTCTGGCAGCCGTTCCTGGAAGTGAGCGCTGTACATGGTGTGAATGAACATCCACAGAGAGGCCTCGAAGTTCGGGAAGGAAGCAAAGTCCGATGGCTCCGGATCATTCCGGGTTACTCCATCACAAAAGAAAAAGGCCTCACAGATCCAGGGTTTGGCCTGTTGGCGAATGCCAAAATAATTGTTGGTGCGGTTGCAGAGGTAGGAAGCGCCCCAGAAAGACTCCCGGGCGGCCTTGCTGGCCAACGCCCGCCAGTCGGCCAGGTATTTCTGCCCGTAGGTCTTACACAAAGGTACAATATCGTAGTAAAAAGCATCCTGTAACCGGGTGAGCTGCTCCGGCGTTACACTTTCTGAACGCGGCACATTGAGGTGCCACCGGCCCGTTTCCGGAATCTGGGTGACCATATAGGGATGGGTATGGGCCCATTCCCATAATACAGATTGAACACTGTCTCCACGGATGGCCTGCCCGTGAAGAATGGAAACAAAAAATAAGAAAGCGAAAAAGATCAGCCTGTTGAAACGCATTGGGATCGAATTTAAAACTAACAAACAGTGTAAAACAGCTGCTATTTGGGGAGAGGCATGACTGAGCAGCACAAAAATACTTATAAATTTGAGAATTATGCTATTTATGTACGTAACCTATGCTACAGAAGTTCCAACTGGGCTTCGCCTTTTTCATTCAAACTTGGTACTTTTGGGGTTATGGAAAAAAAACGCGTACTACTCGTCATACTCGATGGCTGGGGCCATGGCCCTAATCCGGAGGTCAGTGCTATTGCCCAGGCGGAAACGCCTTTCGTCGATAGCCTTTACGAAAAATATCCCAATGCAGAGCTCACCACTTTTGGAGAACAGGTAGGTTTACCCGAAGGACAAATGGGTAACTCTGAGGTCGGCCACCTCAATATCGGCGCCGGCCGGATCGTCTATCAGGAGCTGGCAAGGATCAACAAGGCTATCCGCGAACGGGAACTCCATCAGAACCCGGAATTGCTCAAAGCCCTGAAACACACCAAAGAAACGGGCAAAGCCCTGCATTTATTCGGCTTGGTTTCCGACGGTGGCGTGCACTCCCACTACCGCCACCTGCTTGCACTTTGTGATATCGCCCGGGAAAACGGCCTGAAAAAGATCTATATCCATGCATTCACCGACGGCCGGGATACCGACCCCAAAAGCGGCAAAGGTTTCATCCGCCAGGTTGTAGACCATATCAAAGGCTCGCCGGCCCAACTGGCATCCGTCATCGGCCGCTACTATGCTATGGACCGCGACAAACGCTGGGAACGCACCAAAATGGCCTACGACTTGCTCGTCCATGGCCTGGGAGAAGCCACCACCGATGTGCTGGCTACCATCCAGAAGCGCTACGATCAAAATGAGACCGACGAATTCCTCATGCCCATTGTGTGTACTGGCCCGGACGAGAAACCCATAGCCACCCTGCAGGAAGGAGATACGGCTATTTGCTTCAACTTCCGCACCGACCGGCCCCGGCAGATCACCACCGTACTCACCCAACAGGATATGCCGGAACACGGCATGGAAACACTGGATCTTTACTATGTGACGATGACCCGTTACGACGAGTCCTACCATGGGATGCATGTACTTTTCACCAAAGATGATGTGGCCAACACCCTGGGCGAAGTCCTTTCCAACGCAGGAATGAGCCAGGTCCGGATCGCGGAAACAGAAAAGTATCCTCACGTCACTTTTTTCTTTAACGGTGGCCGGGAAGCCGAATTCAAAGGGGAGCGGCGCATCCTCATCCCTTCTCCCAAAGTAGCAACCTATGACCTTCAACCGGAAATGAGCGCCATTAAAGTGACCGACGCCATCGTTGAAGATATCGAAAAGAACCAGCCAGACTTTATCTGCCTCAATTACGCTAATGCTGATATGGTGGGCCACACCGGTGTCTTTGAAGCCGCTATGAAAGCAGTCAGCACCGTAGACACCTGCCTGAAAAGGCTGATCGAAACGGCCCTGAAGCACCATTATGAAGCCATCGTCATTGCCGACCATGGCAACTCTGATTTTTTGGTCAATGACGACGGCTCTCCCAATACCGCCCACACGATGAACCCGGTGCCCATCTTTTACATTGGCAGCCATCCGGAGAAATACCAGATCAAAGGTGGAAAACTGGGGGATATTGCCCCGACTATTCTCACCCTGTTTGGTATGAATATTCCTAAAGAAATGGACGGGGAAGTACTGGTCAGCAAAAAATGAGTAGTTAAGCAGGTGGAAATACCCGGCTAAGGGCGCGGCGCCCGGGAAGGAAGGCCTTTCTGCTTAAAAGGTATCCAACAACTTAACCTTCTTGCCTTTGGCGGGTTATACTGACGTATGCCCAGGATGTTACATATCATCAAGCAAACCCAAAAAGTATGGATAAAGCATTCCTTTATATGGCGTTTCTACTGCTAATAGCCGCCGGATGTTCCAAGGATGGCCAAAAGCCGGGAGGCTCCATGCCGGAGGCCTTTTTCGACCTCAAAGGATATATCGAGGGCGAAGCTAAACGCCTTTCGGAAATCCAACCCGAGGTGGTGAAGCGAATCGCGATTGACGGCCAAAAGGAAGAACAAGATTTCGATTCTCTGGATTATTCAAAAGAGCTGAATATCTTTTCCCGCTCAGATATCAATAAGGTTTCCTGGCTCGATAAATACAAGGCAGACAGTACGTTCCAGAATGGGCAGCTCCGCCAGGTAACTTACACCTCAAAGGAAAAAGGTTTAAAAACTCAATTGCTACAGGTTCAATTCGCTGATGGCGAGGTTTCGAAGATCCATATTCAGAATAAAACCGAGAGTATTGTGGCCGATGTGGCCCAGGAAATGTGGTACGACCCCAGCCATGGATATAGGTTGGAGAGCCGGCAATCAACTGCCCTGACCAAGGAGAAAAAAGTAAAAGTGGAAGTGGAGTTTAAGTAGGAGAAAAAAAAGAGGCAGCGCTTGCGCACTACCTCAGCCCTAACCAAATAAAACCAAATTATTCTTGAGAGGAATATTTTCCTCCTTTTCTTTCGATTGATAATACAAATATAAGGACTTTGTGTAAAAAATACAATTACAAAATTAATAAAAAATCAAGCTTGCCGTTTCATCCCTAAAACTAAAGCGGCCTTTCCTTTTGAAAAAACCCACATATTTGGCTTATTCGCCGTTTCAGGATAGAAACTCTCGATTTTGCATTTAAATATAAAAGAAGAAAAAACCGTATTGGCAAAAATTTAATTCCGGATGTTCTTTCCCCGCCAAATTATTTTTCAAATCCCTGATCTGCATTTTTAGCGGCCAATTCATCGCGCCTTCCGAAGCAAGGCTGCGGGAAGCGCTTAAAAAACCTTAACCGCCCCGAAAAAAAAATTTCCTTCTTTGAAAATTTTATCTTTGGGACTTGCTTTTTTACCCAAAAAACGCTGAAATCTGCCCCTGATGAAACGTTTTGCTTTTTTGATCCTCTTGTTTTCCCCTCTGCTGGGCGCCGCCCAGGAAGAGGCCCTGGCGGAAGACGCCTTTTTCATCCGCAGGATTTACGACGAGGCCCTGACCCGCAGCCGCTGTTACGATTGGCTGAACTTCCTGGCGCAGCGAATCGGCGGCCGCCTCGCCGGGTCTCCTCAGGCAGCCGCTGCGGTTGAATACACGAGGCAGGCGCTCGACGCTATGCAACTCGACAGCGTCTGGCTGCAACCGTGCATGGTGCCCCATTGGGTGCGCGGGGAAAAGGAGCAGGTTCGCATCG
>JAGQXQ010000333.1 GCA_020436535.1 Phaeodactylibacter sp. | reverse complement strand
TATTTATTTTACAGAGTACTAAGCATATGAACAGAAGAACCTTCGTCAAATCCAGCCTGGCCGCCACAGCCGCACTCGCCGGGCCCGCCGCCCTGAACGCTTCCATCCCTTTCCGTAAGGAGGAACCTTTCAATATGAAATTCGCCACCCACCTGGGCATGTTCAAAGAACATACTGGGGGGGATCCCATCCTCCACCTCGAATTCATCCACGACAAGGGATTCCGCGCCTACGAAGACAATGGGATGAAGGACAGAGAGGAAGGCCTGCAGCGCAAGATGGGCAAAATAATGGAGCAACTCGGAATAGAGATGGGCGTATTCGTCGCCCATAAAATCTACTGGAACGAGCCCAACCTGGCCAGCGGAGACGAAACCCTGCGCGAAGAGTTCCTGCAACAGATCCGCGAATCGGTGGAAGTGGCCAAGCGCGTCAACGCCAAATGGATGACCGTCGTGCCCGGCCACGCCGACCCGCGGCAGGAGATGGGCTTCCAGACGGCCCACGTCGTGGAAGCCCTCCGGCGGGCCTGCGCCATCCTGGAACCACACGGCCTGACGATGGTGCTCGAACCCCTGAATTTCTATAACCACCCCGGGTTATTCCTGACCAAAGCCGCCCAGGCCTACCAGATCTGCCGCGCCGTGGACAGCCCCTCCTGCAAGATCCTTTTCGACATTTACCACCAACAGATCCAGGAGGGCAACCTCCTCCCCAACATCGAAAAGGCGTGGAGCGAAATCGCCTACTTCCAGATCGGTGACAACCCGGGCCGCAAGGAGCCCACTACCGGCGAGATCAATTACAAGAATGTCTTCCAGTTTATCCACGAAAAAGGATACAAGGGGATACTGGGCATGGAACACGGCAACTCTAAGCCAGGAAAAAAAGGAGAAATGGCGGTGATCGAAGCGTACCGTAAGGTGGATGTGGAAAGATGAACAAAAAGCAACCCCTGCCACAGTTCTTACTGGTTCTGCCGATGGTGTTGGTTAAAACGTTATAAGCTGGCCGGCAGGGATTGCATCAGTACGGGCGGCGGACGCATCCGCCAGCCCACTCTATACAGCATCTTCCGGGGTGAGGAGAAAAAAGGATTCGCCTGTGCCCCGATCTCTTACAACCAATTCTTTCCTTCAAAATAAGGAGCTTTAGCCCTTTCCCGCTCAAAAATGCCCCGAGTTGCCGGCACTTTGATGTGAAAACCCAATATGGTGCAGTAAAAAGTAAGGCTGGAAAGGAAAATTGACCTAATTTTGATAACCATGTCATCCACAAAGCAAAAAATAGGCCGCTTATCGGACACCCAGCTTATCATTGGAGTAGGCCTGGTGATCACCCTTTTGCAGTTGACCACCTTCTTCGAAATTTATCTGGATATCGCCACCCAGAAAAAAGAAATCAACCTCAATGAGTTGCTGGGAGGGCGGTTGTTAGCCTGGGCTATGGCGCTGGCCTTTGTCTTTCTGATCGTCAAAACCACCACCCGTTTCCTGGACGCCAATATGTCCTGGTGGAATATCATCGCCATCCATATTCTATTCGCCATCCTGGTCTCCTTCCTTTGGTATTCGCTTTTTCTGTTTGTCAACCACCTGCTATGTAACGGCGAAAAGTGCAACGAACCCTACGACAGTACCCACATGCTGCTCTGGTATCTCAAAAATTTTGACAAACTCTTTTTGATCTACCTGCTGACGGCCAGCCTTACCTACACCTACCACTATGTACAGCGCGACATCATGCACCGCATGCAAAACAGCCGCATGGAAAAACAGTTGCTGGAAAGCCGCCTGATGATGCTCAAATCCCAGTTGCAACCCCACTTCCTCTTCAATACCCTCAACAGCATCACGAGCCTGATCGACATCGATGTACGGCGCGCCAAGGCGATGATCGCCGATCTGGGGGGCCTGTTGCGGCACGTGCTTGAAAAAAAAGACGAACAA
Organism: Phaeodactylibacter sp.; assembly: GCA_020436535.1. GTDB lineage: Bacteria > Bacteroidota > Bacteroidia > Chitinophagales > Saprospiraceae > JACJXW01. The sequence continues at coordinate 1,795 of JAGQXQ010000333.1, read as the reverse complement.
GTTGTATCCTTAGAGGAAGAGTTGAAACTGCTGCAACAGTACATCGAAATTGCAAAGGCGCGCTTTGCCGAAGACCTGGAAATCGGACTGGAAGTCGAATCCGGTATTGTTCAGGCGCGCATCCCCAGTATGCTGCTTCAGCCCCTGGTGGAAAATTCCATACAGCACGGCTTCTCGCGGGACCACCCGCAGTTGAAGGTCGATATCCGGCTGTTTCAGGAGGGCCAGGGGTTGGTTGTTGAAGTGAAGGACGATGGACAGGGGTTCAGCCCGGAAGCCGAGGCGGAACTTTTCGAGCGGGGAATGGGGCTGCACAACACGTTGGAACGCCTGCAGTCGTTATTCGGAGAACGTTTTACCTTCCTGGTGGAAAATTTATACCCCGGCGTCCGCAACCGCATCGAGATTCCGTTGTCTTTTTGAAGGGAGAGAAGGAATGGGCGGATAGCTCCCCATAACCAGTCATTCAATCCATCATTCCTTACACCAGAAAGGCCCGGCTATGATAAAAACACTGATCATTGACGATGAGGCTCTTGCGCGCCAGCGCATCCGGTCCCTGCTGGCGCAGCGGAAGGAAATAGCTCTTGTCGGCGAATGCAAAAGCGGCGCGGAAGCCATCCGGGCCATTCGGGAGCAACAACCTGACCTGATCTTCCTGGACATACGCATGAAGGATATGGACGGCTTCGAAGTCCTGGAAAACTTTCCCGAATCGGAAATGCCTCTTATCATTTTCAGCACGGCCTACGACCAGTACGCTGTTCGCGCCTTTGAAGTATTTGCTTTCGATTACCTGCTCAAGCCATTTAAAGAAGAGCGCTTCCACCAATCCCTGGATAAGGCCGTACGGCTGCTTCGGGAACGGCCTTCGCCAACCGATGCCGCTCAACTGAATGCCCTGCTCGGCCTGCTTCAGCAGCGTAACGGCCACGGCACCTTACCCATCCGTCAAAGCGGTAAGATTTGTTTTGTAGAAGTGAAGGACATCCGGTATATCGAAGCATCCGGTTACTACATCGAAATCCATGCCGACGGGAAGAAATTCCTGCTCCGCGAATCGCTCACCCGTATAGAGCAACGGCTGCCGGGCCGGCAGTTCATCCGCATCCACCGTTCTACCATCATCAATACGGCCTACCTCCGGGAGATCGAACAGATCGGCTTCGGAGACGTGGAGGCCCACATGAAGGACGGCAAGGTGTTTAGGGTGAGTAAGACGTATAAGGAGCAGTTATTTGAAAGGCTGGGGGTTTGAGAGGGTTCAGGCAATGTACCCTGTACTGGACATGTTGGAGCTAATGTGTATCAGAGAGCAGTGTATTTGTGTATCAGAACGGGACAGGAATCACAAATGTCCAGTAGCATGGCATACCAGTTTGCTGGTTCTCCTACCCTATTTTTTCACTGACAAAAATCATCTGCCAGGGTGACCGTAGTTAGGGCGTATGGAGTGAAACGAAAGCGAGCCCTCCCATTCACATTGCCCCTCCCTGGTGGCGCAGTGGGTGGGCTTACGGGCTCTATACCATCCTGCTGATAAGCGCTCTCGCAGTATACAACCGCTTTCAGCGCAAGCGGTCGAAGCTGGAGTCACGACTAGCGCTCGAACAGCAGAAAGCAGCCCAACTCGAGCAGATGGATGCCTTCAAAAGCCGCTTTTTCACCAATATCACGCATGAGTTTCGCACCCCGCTGGCCATCATTCTCGGCATGGCCGCCCAGATCAGGAGACAGCCTCAGAAATTACTGGGCGAAGGACAAAACTGAGCCCGTATCCAAAGCATCGACCACC
>JAGQXQ010000332.1 GCA_020436535.1 Phaeodactylibacter sp. | reverse complement strand
TTCCGGATCGCCCTCACCGATACACTTTTACACTGCTACACCGATACACTTTCACACTGATACACTTTTACACATGACACTCCAAACCAATACAACCTACGCCCGAACCATTTTGCAACGATACCGGGAAATAAGAGAGCAAAGCCTTCACCTCTGTTCACCTTTGGAAGTAGAGGATTTTGTGGCTCAGCCGGCCGTTTTCGTCAGTCCGCCGAAATGGCACCTGGGGCATGTCACGTGGTTTTTTGAGAATTTCATCCTGGTGAAATTCCTGGAAAATTACGAGCTGTTTAATGAGCGCCTGAACTACTGTTTCAACAGTTATTATCAGAGTCAGGGGCCGCGTATTTTGCGCAACAAACGGGGCAACCTCACCCGTCCGCCCCTTCGGGAAGTACTGGCCTACCGTTCTCACGTCGATGAACAGATGGCGCGGCTGCTGGGGCAGTATCACGATAATGAAGTTCCCCGGGAGTTGGCGGGGCTAATCGAAGTAGGGCTGCAGCACGAGCAGCAACATCAGGAGCTTCTCGTGACGGATATCAAGTACATCCTGGGCCATAATCCGCTGCATCCCGCCTATCGGGAAGCGGAAGCGCAGGAAAGCTCAGAGATACTCCAGCCGGCGTATGAAGACGGGCCGGCAAAGCCGGATTTCCTGGCCATACCCGAAGGCGTGTATGAGATTGGGTATCGGGGGGACGGTTTTTGCTGGGACAATGAGTTGAGCGCTCATAAAACCTACCTGCACGAATATGCCATTGCCAAACACCCGGTAACCAATGCTGAGTACATCGAATTCATTAAGTCGGGAGGATACGACCATTTTGAGCACTGGCTGGATGAAGGCTGGACGTGGGCGCAGGGGCTGGAAGTAAAGGCGCCCTTATACTGGTATCAACAAGACGGCCAATGGTGGCACTACACTATGAGCGGCCTGCAGCCGGTTGATCCGCGGGAGCCGGTAACCCACATCAGTTTCTACGAAGCAGATGCCTATGCGCGCTGGCGAGGCCTGCGCCTGCCCACCGAGCAGGAATGGGAAGCCGCCTGCCGCTACTTATACAAAAGTATCCCGCCTGACGGCAATTTCGTGGAAACGGGCCAGTACCATCCCGTTGCTCACCGAGGCGCCGATGACTATCAGATGCTGGGCAATAGCTGGGAATGGACGGGCAGCGCTTATCTCCCATACCCTAATTACCCCAGGTTTGAAGGCGACCTGGGTGAGTACAACGGCAAATTCATGATCAACCAGATGGTGCTGCGCGGCGGCTCTTGCGCTACGCCGCTGTCACATATCCGTATTGCTTACCGCAATTTCTTTCACGCGGATGAACGCTGGCAGTTTACCGGCATCCGGTTGGCAAAGTGAACATAGTGTATTAGTGAGAAGTATATCGGTGTATCAGGAAACTTCGTCTTCGAGCACTGCCACACCACCAACTGATACACCGATACACTTCTCACCGATACACTTCTCACTGATACACCACACAACCGATACACCACCAACATCCAAAAACCATGGCTATCACAGAACAAGTCCAATCCCAAACGCTCACCGCCTTCGCTCAGGATGTTCTCCAGGGCCTGAGCGGCGCACCCAAAAAACTGTCCTCCAAATATTTTTACGATGAGCAGGGCGACAAGCTTTTTCAGCAAATCATGCGGATGCCGGAGTATTACCTCACGGATTGCGAGCTTGAAATATTCAAAAACCAAAAGGAGCGCATCCTCCAGGCGATCGGGCAAAACCATTTTCAGTTACTCGAGCTGGGCGCCGGTGACGGGATGAAGACCAAAGTCCTCCTGCGCCATTTTTTGGAACAAGGCGCGGACTTTCAGTATCAGCCGATTGATATCTCTCCAAATGTGTTACTGGAACTGGAGGAAAGCCTTCGGGCGGAATTACCGCAGCTCAATGTGAAGAGCCTGCCAGGCGATTACTTCAAGGTACTGCATGAACTGCGGGGCGACTCCGGCCAACCGAAGGTTGTCCTCTTTCTGGGTGCTAATATCGGTAACTACGTCCTGGAACAAGCCCGGAATTTCCTTAGGGCAGTAGCTCAAGAGTTAAACCCGGGTGATTTGCTCCTCACCGGCTTCGACCTGAAGAAAGACCCCGAAGTGGTCCTCCGCGCCTACAACGACCCGGCAGGGATCACTGCCGCTTTCAACCTCAACCTGCTCCGCCGCTTGAACCGGGAACTGGGCGCCAACTTCGAACTCCAGGATTTTAAACATTGGGAAACGTATAATCCTGTCTCCGGCGAAACCAGGAGCTACATTGTCAGCCGAAAAGATCAACACGTTTTCATTAAAGCGCTGAACCGATCCTTTCATTTTGAAGCCTGGGAAGCTATCAATGTGGAGCTATCCAAAAAATACAGCGTTCCTGAACTGGAAACCCTGGCCGGGCAGGCGGGTTTTTCTATACAACAGCACTTCTTTGATAAGAACAATTACTTTGTCGACAGTTTGTGGAGGGTGGAGTGAGGGAAGGGGTGATGGTTAAATGGTTAAATTGTTGGCTTTGAGTGGGCTTGATGGATGGTTATATTGTTGAATGGATTGGAACCAACTATATACCCCTACAGCCCATGCGAATCCAGGTCTAAAAGACAGAACCCTTTGGCGGCAAGGCAATAAAGCCTGTGTCGCCCCTACAGGGCTTAAAATGGTTGCCCTTTGCAACCCGGGGCGTTGCCCCGGGCAATGATCTTCCACCCTTACAGGGTTGGGCAGCTATTTAGCCCTGGATTCGCATAACCATATAACCATCCATCAACCCTCACTCAGCCAACAGTATAACCATATAACCATCCATCAGCCCTCACTCAGCCAACAGTATAACCATATAACCATCCATCAGCCCCCATCCAGCCAACAGTATAACCATATAACTATCCCTACACCCTCTCCTCCGCCATCACATCAGCTACCCTCAAGGCCTGCTGCAGGTGCCTTTGTTGGTGGGCGACGAGAAAGCGAAGCGCATCTCCCGTCTTCATGCGCAGCAAGCGGAAGACTTCCACCCTCACTGCCCGGTGATTCAGGTTAGCGGATTTGGCTCGGGTAAGCAATTCCAGCAGGTGGCGTTGATGTTGGATGAACTCTTCCAGGACAGGCAACCCGAGCTGGCTGCCGGTGGGGTTGAGGTGGGCCATGGTTTTCATAGGTTTGGCATTCTCCGGAGAGACCGTCCGGACAAAATAATTACCCAGCCACCCGGGGTGGAAAGCGGAGGCTTTACCTTTCCGTTCCAGCGCCTGTTCCAACTCCGGGTTGTAAAAGCGGTTATACCGGTTGAGGTGCTCGAAGCACTCCAAAACGCTCCATTTGTCCGGGGCCTGCTTCCGATTGAGCTTACTTTTTCCCAAAGGCAATAATTCGGTTTCCACTGTTTCAATAATCTGCTGCACATCGGATTGTAACCGGGTGATGAGATTCTGCGTTTCCATGATCATTCTGGTTTTTACACAAAATTAGCAGGATAACGATGGATAAACCTTGATCCCGATCAAGATTCACAGAACTTCCCAAATCCCAAATCCCAAATCCCAAATCCCGATCATTTCATATTCCTACTCAGCGTCTCCGGCGCCATTCTCAAATAAGAGGCGATGTACTTATGGGGGATGAGCTGGAAGATGTGCTGGCTGCGATTGAGCAGGCGCTGTATACGTTCGCGGGGCGATACCGTGAGTAGGTCGATCTCGCGCTCAATGCGCCCCAACAGAGCCTCTTCCACCATTTGGCGCCAGGTGCTTTCCAGGCGGGGGTGCTGCTCCAGCAGGCAGTAAAAATCGGTGTGGGTGATGCCTACCAATTCTGTTGCCCCCAGCGCCTGGATGTAGTAATCGGAAGGGCGGTTGCGGATGAAAGAAGGGAAGGAGCAGATGAGGGTGTCCGCATAACCAAAGCCGACGACCTGCTCGTTCTCTTCAATGTCGTAGAAGATGACCACTGTGCCTTCGAGGATGTAGTAGAGGTGTTGCTCCACTTGCCCTTTTCGGGTGAGGAACTCGCCGCGCTTCAGGCTGCGGGGCTTCTGCCAGTGCCGTAAGAGCGCGTTGGCTTCTTCTAGGGGTAAGTGCAATTGTTCTTGCAGGAAGTGGTGGAGTGGGCTCAATTTTTCTGTAAATCTACAAAATCGTATTTGAGATGCCGGGGATTGCCGCCTTTTCATCAGGGCAAACGCATTTAAATTTTTTCCTTCCGCAATCGGTAAATCAAATTAGATGCGTTTGCCCTTGGCTTTTCATTTATACTGTTGATGCAGGCGAACACCGGTTTATATCTTTTCAAAAACAAGCCGGAAGTGGTCCCATATACCACGTTCGAACGCTACCCTGATCGGAGCGATTTTCAGGTTGCTCAATCGGTTACGCATCCTGGGGTCATAAATTAAGCTGGGAGCTAAAGACAAATAAGCAGCATATTTCTTCCAGCCAAACTTCTTCAATCGACGCCTCCATACCTTGATCGTTTCTATATAATCGAGTTTGCCGGAATGGCTATTTACGAGCTTGAAATGGGGCTGGGCGGTCCTGATCAAATGTTCCTGGCCGTAGGGGAGCCAGGAACCGGGGAACTCATTACAGATCAAAGCCATCAGATACTCGTTTGAATCCTTATTGGCATTGATGTCAATGCGGTCAATATCGATCATACCCTCACAAAAAACCATGGTTTGAATGAAGCACCGGCCACCCACCGGTAACAGATTGCTCACAGTTTTGAAAAAACTCTCGTAAACCGAATCTTGCCGGCCCGCTCTGTAATCATCCATAGAACAGAAATGTTCGAACGCACCAATGGAAACCACCGCATCGAATGTTCCGAAGTCTTCAGGGGTTACAGTAAGGCAGTTTTTGATAGCGGTATTCAGGCCATTTTTTGTACAAGCGGCATGCTGAGCCTCCGAGAGGGTAAGGCCAATGCCTTTTGCCTTGATTTTTCGGAGATAATTCAGGAAAGGGCCCCATCCACAGCCCATATCCAGCACTTTACTCCCCGCTCCAATGTTGAGATTTTCCACAATGAACTGGTGTTTTCTTTCCTGTGCCTCTTCCAGGGTAAGTGAAAAATCGCCATCGTATTTGGCGCCGGTAAAACTGGACATCTCTCCAATGCTCAGACGCCATATTTTGTCCATAGTACTATAGGAGTAGTCTAAATCTTGTTTTGTTGCCATATTGGTGGTTTAGATAATAAAGATATTTAAATTTAACAATAATAACCCGGCCCCGGCCGTATCGGCTTAGTGTAATTTCCCGAATTGCTTTCTACCACGCCACTACTCCATTTGAAGAAGTATGAAATTTGAACACACTCTAAATCATTGAAAATCAAGAGACGTTTTTATAAGATACAGAAAATTGAACGATTCCGTGACTTCCCGTTACACCTCCGTCAAAACCTGTGAATCAAAAACAGATAATATGAAAAAGCTCTTTCTCTTTTCTACCCTTTTAATGAGTGCATTTGCTATCTCTGCCCAGGACTACCAGGAAGCCAATAGAACAATGAGCCAGGGAGATCAAAATAGCTTTACCATTGACTTCAGGATAGGGGACGCCGAAACCATTGCCGACCTGTGGGTAGGCTACCAAAAGGATTTTAAAGCCAAAAAGCCAAAGCTCGACAAGAAGGCCAACGAATATTTTGCCGATAACGCACAGATCGACAAGATCAGCAGCAATACCGTTGACCTCTACTCTAAAGTGGCCCGTAAGTCGGATAAGGGCGCAGTGCTGACCATCTGGTTCGACCTGGGCGGCGCTTACCTGTCTTCCAGCCGCCACCCCGGCCGCATCGCCGGCGCTAAGGAATGGATGGCCGGATTTGAACAGATAGTTAAAGCTGCTTTTGCCAAAGAGGCCCTGGAAGCCGAAGAGGCCGCTTTGAAGGATCTGGAAAAAGAGCTGAAAGGCGTGGAAAAGGATAAGGAGGATGCCGTCAAGGAGGTGGAAAAACTGATGAAGGAACTCGAGGATGCCCGGCAGAAAGTAGCGGGTATGGACCAGGCCGTTGGCGATATGCAGAAAAAGATAATGGACCAGCAAAAGGTCGTGGAAGAAGCGAAGACGCAGTTGAAGAAGATGAAAAGATAGTGTTTTTCAGGTTGGAAAGTTCAACCGGGCTTGGGAGAGGGCTTGAGGTTGAACTTTCCTACATCCAGGCGGGATAGTTTGATTTTTGGTGTCTTTTCAGGGTAGCCGTCTGGGGCGGGGCGAGTTCGGAGGTTCGGAATTCGGTAGGACACTCTGGGAACTGCGAACCTGCGAACACCGAACTCCGAACATACCCACACTCATTTCCCCAGAAATACCATTATCTTCGAGGGTGTTTTTTCCAAAAAAGAAAACCCTCGTTTTATGTCTTTCGCTCAGCGCGTCCTCGATTTTAACCGGAACCTGCAACCCGACTGGAAACTGCCCCCTCATGTAGAACTCCTCTACCCCTACGACAGAGAGGAAACCTGGCGGGCGATGGAAGCTTTCTACCACCAGTACTACCAGGATGAGAACCCCCGGGTGGCCATCTTCGGCATCAACCCGGGCCGCTTTGGGGCCGGCGTCACCGGCGTGCCTTTTACCGACCCTATCCGCCTGGAGACGGAGTGTGATATCAATAACGATTTTAAAAAAAAGCCGGAATTGTCCTCCGATTTTGTCTACCGCATCGTCAACGCCTGGGGAGGCCCCGAGGCTTTCTACCGCCGCTTCTACATCACCTCTCTCTGCCCCCTGGGGTTCACCAAAGACGGCAAGAATTACAACTACTACGACGACAAAAAACTGGAACGCGCGGTAGAACCCCACATCATCGATAACATCCGCGCCCAGATCAGTCTGGGGGTGAGTAGCCAGGTGGCTCTCTGCATGGGCCAGGGCAAAAACATGAAATACTTCGAAAAGCTCAACGAAGAACACGGCTTTTTCAAGCAGGTATTGCCGCTGCCGCACCCCCGCTGGGTGATGCAGTACCGCCGCAAGCGGCTGGAGGAGTTTGTGGAGTTGTA
>JAGQXQ010000331.1 GCA_020436535.1 Phaeodactylibacter sp. | reverse complement strand
CCGGCGCCTCGCAGACGGTGGAGGTAGACTTTACGGTGGCTCCTGGTTTTGGTGGCACACAAGTGGTGAACTACGCCGAGATTAGCGCCGCCTTCAACAGCCCGGGCCTGAACGATACGGATTCAACGCCGGGCAACGGCGGTTCCGGGCCCGATGAGGACGACTACGACAGCGCTCAGATCCAGGTTTCTCCCGATCCTGTTTTTGACCTGGCGCTTCGTAAGCAGTTGAAAACCTCGGTTACTCCAGGCCCCTTTTCCCCTGGTAGCCCGGTAGTATTCCGTATTACTGTGATCAATCAGGGCAATATGGATGCTTACAATATAGAAGTCACGGATTACATGGCATCAGGCCTTGTCCTCAATGATGGGGCCTGGGCACAGTCCGGTTCAATGGCTACCCGCACCATCGCCGGGCCAGTCGCCGCCAACGGAGGGACTGCAACCATAGATATATCCTTTTTGATCGAGCCGGGATTTGTGGGCAATACGATCATGAACTACGCTGAGATCAGCGCGGCTGATGATGATACCCAAGCTGGTAACCCACCTCCCATAGACATTGACTCTCAGTTTGATACCAATCCAACCAATGATGCCGGCGGCCTGGCTGGCAGCCCATCCGATAATGCCATCAACGGCGATGGCAGCGGGCAGCCCGGCAGCAGCCTGGCGGCTACCGACGAGGACGACCAGGATCCGGCGCTCATCGTTGTGGGCAACTGTCCGAATGCAGGATCCGACGGCTTCATTGATGTCTGCCTGACTTGTACCTCCAATGATGTGTTTATTGATCTGCCGGCTGCGCTTGGGGGCAACCCCAGTCCGGGAGGCACCTGGGTGGACGTTGATAACGCGGGGGTATCGCTGACAAACCCGGCGAATGTCAATCTTTCCGGATTGGCCAGCGGCGATTATCATTTCGCATACACAGTTGGTGGCCAGAATGGCTGCCCCATCTCTACCGCCACAGTGGTAGTTAGCCTGGCCAGCAGCCTGGACAATGGCTGCAACAATCAGATTAATGTTCCCTTTGGCAGCAGTTGTGAAGTACTCGTAACGCCGGATATGGTCCTTTCGGGAAGCTCCAACAACTGCACCGATGAACTATCCGTCAACCTTATCAATCCCAGTGGGGTCAGCCTTGGCAACATCATTACCGGTGCTCAGGCAGGACAGACCCTGATCGCTGAAGTGCTCGATCCCTTCTGTGGATTGGTGTGCTGGGGTTACGTTTACGTACAGGATTATACTCCACCTTCCTTCTCCTGTCCAACTCAGGACGTAGACCTCATTTGTTCCGACCTTGATTCTATCCTGAATAATCCGGCAAGCCTGGCGATCACCGGGGTGCCGGTGATCTATGACACCTGTGTTCAGAATACCGTTACGTTCCAGGATCAGGTGGTGATGACGCCCGATTGTGTGGACCGTCAGATCAACCGAACCTTTACGGTGACGGACCCGGTAGGCAACAGCGCTCAATGTACGCAGGTGATCACGATCAGGAAGCCTACTTTCGATGACCTGCTACCGCTGCCCACCCTGATTGAGCTCCCCTGTGACTCCAGCTTTGCGGTAGACCAGAACGGCAACCCGCATCCTTCGGTTACCGGCTACCCGATGGTGCAGACTTATTTTGGAGTTAATCCGCTGGATCAGGCCTTTTGTACCCTCGGCGCTACCTATACCGATTCGGCGCCTATTATCGTTTGTGAAGGGACGACGAGGATCATCCGGCGGTGGGATATTCTGGATTGGTGCTTCAATTCCGGCAGTAATATCCTTGAGTTGACCCAGGTCATCAAGGTAGGAGACGTGGCCGGGCCGGTAGTGTCTTGTCCGGAGATGGATTATAATGGTGACGGAAATCCGGACCCATTACGTTTTCCCACCACGCCTTACGATTGTACTGCTGCATTTGAAGTACCGCTGCCCAATGTGACGGACAATTGTTCCAGTTGGGAAGTCCGCACCGAGATCGTTACGGATGAGGTAGTGCCGGTGGTCAATCAGTTTGGCCTCATCACTGGTTATGACACCGTGGCAACGATCATTGCCACCATCCTGCCGGGGCAGTCCCGTTATGTGAGCGATATTCCGATAGGTTGCCACCGTTTCCGCTACAAGGTTACCGACGATTGTAACAACTATACGCAGTTGGAGTGCGATTTCTGTGTTGTGGATGATGTGGAGCCGACGGCGGTTTGCAATGATGAACTCAATATTTCCATTGGAGGCCAGGGTGTAGGCAGAGTATACGCTGTGGATGTAAACGAAGGCAGTACCGACAACTGCGGCATTGATACCCTACTGGTGCGCCGCCGTTTTGATGTGGATCCTGTCAGCTGCGATCCGGTAACGCCGTATTACTCCGAATGGCTGCCTTATGTGGATTTCAGCTGTTGCGACGTTAACCAGATGGTCATCATTGAGCTGCTCGTGATCGATATTTACGGTAACGAGAATACTTGCTGGATGGAGGTGTTGGTTGAAGATAAAGTGCGGCCGGTTTGTTCGGCTCCAAATGATATGGCGATCAGCTGCAACGATCTGCCCGCTAATTTTGACCCTTACGACACCAACCAGTTGGATGCCTTATTTGGGGTTGCAACGGCGCAGGATGCCTGTGGAAGTGCTATTGTGGTGGAACAGCCGCCCGTAGTGAACCTGGATCAGTGTGGTTCGGGCACAATCGTACGCACCTTCCAGGCAGTGGATCTGGCGGGCAATTTGTCTCAGGGCCTCTGTACTCAAATTGTAACCCTCGGGCAGGAGTTTAACTATGAAATTAAGTTCCCCAAGGATTTTACGACCAACTGTACGGCGCCTTCTCCGGATACGCTTATTTATTCGAGCTTTGGCTGTGATCTGCTTTCAGTAAGCGTTACGGATGAAATATTTACACCTCTATCCGGGAGTCCCGGGCCGGAATGCTATAAGATCTTCAGAAAGTACCGCGTCCTCAACTGGTGTGAGTACGATGGTATCTCAGACGCTGTCGTTATCGGTAGAAATGAAGACTGTGACGGGGTGCCGGGGGATGAGGATGTATGGGTGGTGCGCCGCCCGAACGCTTCTTTTGTCGACCGGGATAATAACCCCGCCAACACCATTCCTGCCTTTGGCGCCAAGGGTACCAGCTGCGATGGGACGACCAACCCCACGGGATACTGGCGGACAGCCTCTTCTGTAGGCCTGTGGGAGTATACTCAGGTCATCAAAGTGATGGATACTATTCCGCCGCAGATCAGTTTCACAGTGCCGGCTGCTTTCTGCAGTAATGATGCGGTGAGCTGCGATGGGCAGGTGCAGTATCCCTTCACGGTTTTTGAAGACTGCTCTGCCAACGGCCTTACCCTCGAGCTGTTCCTGGACGCCAATGCAGACGGTTCCATTGACCAGGATCTGACGAACACCGGAGCGTTGAGTGGTACCTATCCGAACTACAGTATTCAGGGGGCTTTCCCGGCCGGCAACCATGCTTTCATTGTTCATGCGAGTGATGGTTGCGGCAACAATACGGCTTCCGCGACGCTGCCTTTCGAGGTAGTGGATTGTGCGCCACCTTTATTTACCTGTCTCAATGGCCTTTCTTTCAATCTGACGCAGCTGCCTCCCAATACTGATTTTGATGGAGATGGCGATTTTGATGTTGCGGGGGCATCCATTTGGGCCAACGACTTTATCCTGAATGCAGCCGATTGCAGTGATGACACAATTGCCTATTCGATCAACCTGGCAGGAGAACTGCCGGATATCAACCAGCAGGCACTTTACTTTACCTGCGAAGATACCGGAACGATCGCCATTCAGATCTATATATGGGATAGCGCCAATAACCCTTATGCGGTGCAGCCTGACGGTTCGGTAGGAGGGTTCAACTTCAGTTATTGCGATACTTATGTTACAATTCAGGATAATAATTTCGCCTGTAATTCAGGCCCCCTCGGGCCGATGATGGCCGGCTTGATCGCCCGGGAAGATGATATGGGCGTGGAGGGGGTCGAAGTATCCCTGAGTGGGCCAATGAGCGAGATGATGAATACCGAAATAGATGGCACCTATGAGTTTGACAGCCTGCAAACCGGCTATGATTATACTATCCGGCCTTATTTGAATACCGGGCATCGCAACGGTATTTCCACCTTTGACCTGCTGCTTATCCAGCAGCACCTCTTAGGGGTACAACCGTTGGACAGCCCCTACAAGAGAATTGCCGCTGACGCTAACCGGACCGGAAGTATCACCACGTTGGATATGATCCAGATCCAGCAGCTCATTCTTGGAGAATTACTGGAATTTCCGAATAATACAAGCTGGCGATTCGTTGAGAAAGACTTTGTATTCCCGGTTCCGACAAACCCATGGTTTACGCTTTTCCCGGAAGTGATCAGTGTCAATGACCTGGCCCTCTCTATGATGGCAAATGATTTTGTCGCTATAAAGATCGGCGATGTGAACAATTCTGCTGTGACCACCAACCTGATGGGTGTGGAAGGGCGCGATTTTGAGGGCACTTTTCAGTTGGAAGCTCCTGCGCTGGAGTTATCGAAGGGAGAAGTAGTAGCCGTGCCCTTTACTGCCAGGGGCCTGGAAGCGATCCGGGGATGCCAGTTTACCCTTGATCTCGATCCAAGTGTATTGGAATTGATCGATGTGGAATATGGCCTGGCGGATGAGAACAGCATCGGGCTTCACGGCCTGGCGGACGGATATATCACAGTGAGTTGGTACCGAAAGGACGGGTTGGATTATCAGGAAGGAGAACCCTTGTTTACTTTATTCCTGCGGCCGAATGCAGCTGGCAGTTTAAGTGAGTTGTTACGCATCAGCTCGCGCTATACGCTGGCCGAGGCCTATACCCCTGATCACGAACTCTGGGACGTAGCGCTCGACTTTGGCCTGGGTAAGCATGCCCCGACAGCTTCTTTTCAGCTGTACCAGAACCGCCCGAATCCGTTCTCCCGGGAATCAGTGATCGGGTTTGAGCTGCCGGAGAGTGGTGTTGCCAATCTGAGTATATTCGATTTGAATGGCAGGCTTGTTCATCAGTATCAGGGGCTGTTCAGCAAAGGCTATAACGAGCTGACACTGAATCGTGATGATATACTCCCGGTGGCTATTGGTGGAGGGGTGTTGTATTATAAATTGCAAATGGGCAACAGAGTTGCTACCAGAAAAATGATCATCCTGAAGTAATTTGTATATTTGTATCGATTTTAGCAAATTTGTTGTTCTGGGCTTGGTCCCTGGTTGGTTGCCAACCAGGGACCAAGCCACCGCCACCAATCGCCCCCCGTACACCCCGGTATTCTTCTTGTTGCAGGAGAATTATTTACCCCGTGAATAATCCATAGAGAGAAGATAAACACCAATTGAGCCGCAGGCCTGCCCGGAGAATTACCCCCCCGGGCTGTTCAGCTGCCCGTGCACTATTTTTCTGTGCATAGAAACACATCCCAAAAACTTACGTAAGTAACCTTCAGGAAGCAAGTTGTTGGTTGCGATGTCCGTTCTGTTTCCTGTCCGAAAGGAGACAAACGAAACGCAATAACTTGCACCCTTGGTTTGCCTTTGGCATTTTTTGAGGGCCGCCACCTGATTTCCGGCGTAACAGCCGATCCTAATATTTGGGGACGAGTGGCCGAATAGGTAACAAAAAGGGTCTATAGAACAAACAGATTATCGTAAACTACTTGCGTTTAAAGTTAGTAGATTCAGATCATAATAGTGATTATATATGTTATAGCTAATATCTTTGTTTGGTTAACGAAGGCTATTGACAACAACACTACAGTGAGTGAGTAAGAAATATTGATAAAAGCTTTGCCATGCACAGATCAGTAATATTGATGGCCAGCATTTTGGTAGCCCTCGCATTTAGTGCCGGCCGATGGCCAATCGACCGGCAGGCTGGTATTGATGTGGCGCCAATAGGCTGTGATCCGGATACGGATCCACCGGTCATCGTATACCCTTCGCAGGACATTACCATACAGCTCGATCCTTGTGATGGAAGCCAGACGGCAGTGATGTTCTTCGACGCTACGGCAAATGACGCATGTGACCCTTTTCCCAGCCTGTCTATAGATGTAAATGCCTCAGCAGGATCCGATCTGCAACTGTCGAATCCTTTTCAGAATACTTATATGGTTCTGGCCACTCCTGGCACCTATCAGCTTATCCTTACCGCTACCGACGCTTCCGGCAATAGCCGGGAGGAAGACTTTTTCATTGTCATAACCCAACCGGAGGCTCCTGCGGCGAGTGTAGCCTGCAATGGAGAGGTAACCATCAACCTGGGGCCCGGCTGTCAGCGCTATGTATCTGCCGGTATGTTGTTGACGGGAGAGATGGGCTGCCTGCGCGACGCCGATTTTCGCATACAAATACAAGATTCCGATCCGTCCAATGGCAATATCCTGGACGAAGTAGGAGCTTACCCGTTTTCTATCGAACCGATACAGCCCCTGAACGCTACGAGCTTTACCGGCCCCTTTGCCCTTCCGAATTGGGGGGTGCACGTCGATTTTCAAGGCAGTGTAACCACAAGTGCTGCTGCTGATTCTATCGTTCTGAGAGGAAGTAACAGTATTGCTTCAGCTGTTGCTGTGTTGCCCCTGCGTTTCAGTGGCGCCTTATCCTTTAGGTGGGGGGTGGCCTCCCTGCCGCCCGGGGCGCTGTTTGAAGGGACTTTAGTAGGCCCCACTGGAAATATTATTACCTCTTTTTCTTCTGCCGATGGCTCCAGCGGATTGGAGAATCTTTTTGTCAGTGCCGGCAGCCGCCTGGTCCTGCAACTCCTTTCGGCCGGCCAGGGAAGCGCCGGTGTTGTTCCGGTAGCCTGGCTTACCAATTGGGTGTTTGACTATGATCCGGTAAACCTGGCCGGCGTACCATCCTGCTGGGGGCAGATCAATGCCCGTGACGGAGGGCCGGTTCTGGACTGCCCTGATGAAACTGACAGGGTGGAGCAGGGCACCATCGTACAGCAATTGGAAGGAGCGCTGGATAGTACTGACCCGCTCCTGAATACCGCTCTGCATTCCTGCCTGATCGACGGCCTTTCTCCGAACGGGGACCGGTATTACGAACTCATTACTTTTGAGGTAACTCAAGCTGATATATTTACTTTTTTCCTGGATTCCGATTTTGATCAGGGGGATGCCCAAATAGCTCTTTTTCAGGGAAGTTTCGACCTCAATAACCCCTGTGGTAATATCATCGCCCAGGCCAATGCTTCCCAAACACTCAACCCGATTGGCGGGAGCAATGATCCCGTTTTGCGGATCGCCCTTCCGCTACGGCCCGGCCAGCAGTATTTTCTGCTGGCCACCAGCGATATCCCGGGCGCTACCGGGCCTTATACTTATACAGCTATAAGTGACAGCACCGGACAGATCCTTGGCGTTCCGGATTCCCTTATGGATATTTCATACCCGCTGTACTGTGATGATATTGGCCTGGTTCTGGACGATCCGGAAAGCCTGAGCCTGTTTGGAGCGCCCGAGGTAGAAGGAGGCTGCACCGATTTCACCCTTACCTTCGCAGATGTGCTGACGGAGGAAGGAGACTGTGGCTCGTTGTATATCACCCGGACGTTCACGGCTGAAGATGAACAGGGCCTTACCGGAACCTGCGAGCAACGGATCAACTTTCGGCGGCCTACCATCGAGGATGTCATGCTGCCACCAGGTACCGCTCCTATTGAATGCGATGAGGCGTTCCCGATCGATGAATTTGGCGACCCCTCTCCGGATTTTACCGGATATCCGTTTATTGTTACTGCCAGTGGTATCGTAGACCTGAGAGACTCTTATTGCAATATTGGCGCCTCCTATGAGGATGGCCCGTTGATCGATGTCTGCGTACTGTCTTACACATTTGTACGGACCTGGACGATCCTCGATGAATGTGATCCGGATAATCCTCTGGAATACGAACAGATCATCAAGATTGGAGATTTTACTGCGCCCGAGGTTAGCTGCCCGGTGATCGACCTGACCGGCGATGGTTTCCCGGACCCTCTGGTGTATTCTACCAATCCCTTTGGATGTATGGCTACCTTTACGGCTCCCTTACCTGCCGTGAGTGATAATTGCTCGCTCTGGGAAGTGACGATAGAGGTCATTACCGATGAAGCTACTATCGTTTACGGTCCATCGGGTAATGCCATCGATACAGTGTGGGAAACTGTTGTGTTGGCCACGGTTCTTCCCGATGCCCCCAACCGCATTGTACGCGATATTCCCATTGGTTGCCATCGGTTTCGGTATACTGTAGAAGATGAATGCCAAAATAAAACCATTTTGGAGTGTGGCTTCTGTGTGGAAGACCAGATTAACCCCAATGCCTCTTGTGATGATAGTTTGATCGTGTCTATTGGGGCAAATGGCGTTGCCCGCTTGTTTGCAGACAGTTTCGAAGAAGGTAGCTGGGACAACTGCGGTATTGAACGGATCGAGGTACGCCGGGAGGCCAGGCTGGATGCAGATTGCAACCCCGTGGCGCCCTTCTACACGGACTGGGCTGATTATGTGGATTTTTACTGCTGTGAGGTAAACAGCACCATTCGGGTAGAGTTGAGGGTTGTGGATGCGGCCGGCAATGAAGATTTTTGCTGGATGGACCTCCTGGTTGAAGATAAAACGCGGCCGCGCTGTACCCCCCCGGCTGCATTTACGACTACTTGCGATGCGTTGCCGGATGATTTTGGCCCGATGGATACGGAGCAGCTGCAGGGCCTGTTCGGAACCCCGACGGCTACCGACAACTGTGGGGCGGTTTGGAATGAACTGCCACCTGTCAATAATCTCGACGAATGCGGTTTTGGAACGCTCATCCGCCGGTTTGAAGCCGTTGATACTTACGGCAACGTATCCAATACGAGCTGCCAGCAGGCCGTCACTGTACAGGAAAAACACAACTACGAGATAAAATTCCCGGCGGATGCCGGCGCCAACTGCGGCTATCCCAACCCGGACACCATTGGGGTCAGTGAAATAGGCTGTGACCTGCTGGCCATTAGTGTGGATGATGCCTTCTTATCCGCTTCTGGTAACGAATGCTATAAAATATTCCGGACCTATCGGGTGATCAACTGGTGTGAATACGATGGAGAGAGCGACCCCATCCTGATCGGCCGTGATGAAGACTGCGATGGGCTGCCGGGTGATGAAGACGTTTGGGTGCTGCGCCGCCCGGGGCAAACTTTTATCGATCGCGATAATGATGAAGCGAATGCCAATCCGGTGGCCGGAGAACGGGGGGACGCCTGCCAGGCCGAAAACCCGGAAGGCTACTGGCGCACCAGCTTTTCCAATGGTTACTGGCAGTATTCTCAGAACCTCAAGGTATATGACACGATTCCGCCTCAGGTCCTCTTCATCGTCCCTCCGCCTTTCTGCGCCATCAGCGACGATTGCCTGGCGGAGGTTGAGTACTTGTTTATCGTAACGGACAATTGTACCCCCAACGACCTGGATTTTGAAATATACTACGACGAGGATTCTGATGGGGTACTGGATTCGATGGTCACCAATATCTTTGGCGTTTATCCGAAATGGAAAATCAATGGAGAGTACCCTATAGGAACCCATTCCTTTGAAGTTATTGTCAGAGATGGTTGTGGCAATACCGCGGCGGAAAGCCTGCCCTTTGAAGTAGTAGATTGCAAAGCGCCAACTCCAACCTGTACCAACGGGCTGGTGACTACGCTGATGTCGGTCCCGCCGAACACCGACGTGGACAATGATGGTGATTTCGACCTGGCCGCACGGACGGTTTTTGCGGTGGACTTCATTGCCAGCCCGGTGTCGGACTGTTCCGAGCCGGTGACCTATTCCATCAACCGTCCGGGTGAAGAGCCCAGCCCCAATAAAAATGCACTCATTCTAACTTGTGATGACCTGGGGATTCTCATTGTAGAGATCCACGCCTGGGACGCCGCAGGGAACCCCTACGCAGTAGACCCGGCAAATCTCGATGTCAGGGGCCCTAATCATGGCTTTTGCGAAACCTTTATCCTCGTTCAGGATAATGGAGGCCACTGCCTCGTCAGTGAAGGGATGATTGCCGGTTTGGTGGAAAGAGAAGACGAACAGCCGGTGGGCGAAGTAGAGGTTAACTTAAGCGGCGACGCAGTCGACGGCATGCTCACCGCTGATGATGGGCTCTATGCCTTCACTGCTCTGGAACTGGACTATGATTACACCATCACTCCTTCCCGGGATGGCGATGATCAGAATGGCTTGTCCACTTTTGATATCGTACGTATCAGTCAGCATATTCTGGGAACCCGCCCGCTGGACTCCCCTTATAAGATCATAGCCGCTGATGTCAATAATTCGGGCTCTGTCAGTACGATTGACATCATTCAATTGCGACAACTAATTCTCAGCATCATACTGGAGCTTCCCACCAACAGCAGCTGGCGGTTTGTTCCCCGCAGTTATGTTTTTCCCAACCCGAGCGATCCCTGGGCGCCACCTTTCCCGGAGGCAATCCATATCAACAACCTCAGCGGACAGCGCCTCAGCGAGCACTTCGTGGCCATTAAGGTCGGCGATGTAGACCTGAGCGCTCAGCCTAATGACCTGCTGGGCGTAGAAGGGCGCCGCTACGATGCTTCTCTGGGCCTGCAGTGCATGGACAAACATCTGAAAGCTGGGGAGGAATATATGTTTACCCTACAGTCCGCCCTTGCCGGCGTTCTCGGCATGCAGGCTGCGCTATGGTTTGATGTGGAAGCCCTGGACATAGAGGAAGTCAAAGGAGAAGCGATCCAAGATCAATATTTCAATCGGCAATACCTGGATGAAGGCCGCCTGATCCTGAGCTGGAATACCGGCGATCCCCATCCGGAGGAGGCCGTTTTAATGTCTTTCTACCTTCGTGCCCGGAAAGATTGCCGGTTATCCGAAGCCTTGCAGCTGGATGAAAGCCTGCTGGCTGCCGAGGCCTACGATGAAAATTACCAAAAGCTGGGCCTTTACCTGGAGTGGGGAGAACCACCATTGGAAAATGCACGGTTACAAAACTATCCGAATCCTTTCAGTACGGAGACGACTATCCGCTTCGATGCAGCGGAAGCCGGCCGGGCGAGGCTGGAACTCTTCCGCCTCGATGGAACTCTGGTGAAGGCGGTGGAGGCATTTTATGCGGAAGGAGCCCACGAAGTGGCAATTCATTCAACCGACCTGCCGGCCCCCGGCGTTTATCTTTATAAGTTGCAGCTCAATGGACAATCCTGGGTACGGAAGATGGTGTTTAGCGGGGGGTAGGTGCTCCTCACCTGTTACGAGGCGCTTCCCCAACAGATAATACCAATCCGTCGGGGTCCTTATATTGTGCCGTCCTGACGCCGAAAATTTCTTTCGGTTCCTGGGTACAGGGTACGTTGTTTTTTAGCATTCGCTTGTGGAATACTTCAATGTCCGGTACCTGAAGCCCGGGGCGACATCGTCCTGCACCCTCCGGTTCCTGGCTATTGCCCTTTGGGCTGGTGGACTCGCTTTTGTGGAGGGCCAAAGTCGCACCTTCAGTTGCGAATTCCGTCCAGTTGGGCGAATCGAACTTCATCGGAAGCCCAAGCACATCCCGATAAAACGATATAGATCGCGCCATGTCACTTACGAAAACGATCGTGTAGTTCACTCGCATCGGCAACTTTTTTTCATTCTTCTCTGCCGCTAATATCGGCATCCCCCCAATATAAGAAAGGAATACGGTACTGTCAAACAAGCGATTGGGCACTCCCTCTTTATGAATCTTCAAAAGAGAATGGTAATCGACTTTCTTTTCAGAAGAATACCCCCGCCGAAATCTGGGTTAAAAAAACAAAAAAAAATTAGCCAAGCCGCAACCCTAATAGGGAATGAATGTTATATTTGTGAAAATGATAGTATTGCTACTATTTACAATAGAGTGACTAACAATTTAAATTGTTGTATTATGTCAAAGCTCGAATTCACCAATGCATTTTCCCAAATGGAAGCCATTTTGTTATCCTTTGCTTTCCATTTGACCAAGAATCAGGATGACGCTCAGGATCTCTTACAAGAGACGGCCTATAAGGCTTTTAAGTATCGCAGTATGTACCAGCCTCATACCAATCTGAAGGCCTGGTTGATGACTATTATGCGGAATACTTTTATCAATAATTATCGGCAAAAAAAGCGCAGGCAGACACTCAACGACAATACGGATAACAACTATTTCCTGAATTCGGGTGCGCGAACCGTACACAACCTGGGTGAATCGGAAGTCACCCTACAGGAAGTCACCGGCCTGATCGCTTCCCTCGAAGATTGGATGAAAGTGCCTTTCCTGATGCATTATCAGGGCTTTAAGTACGACGAGATCGCCCAGGAACTGGATATCCCGCTGGGGACCGTGAAGAGCCGTATTTTTTTCGCCCGGAGAAAACTGCAGGAATCGCTGCGGGTAATGTATCAGTCGGAAAGTGTGGCGGAGTTGTTGAATTAGGAGTAGGCGCGGGAAGGTTGGGAGGAGTGAGGAAAGGGCCCGCCGTGAGGCATAACCATTCAACGCTGTAACCTTTCAAGCCTATACCAACTGGATCTCTCTCTGGCATCCCCCTACAACCCATTCCAGAAGACACAGTACTCAGATTAGAATAAATACTCCAATACTATAGAGGCAGTAAATGATCAATATTGAAATAGCTACCTCAACCCTAGCCAGGTTTTCACGTTAATCCTTATCTTAATTATGTATTTTACAGTGCTATTGATGCAATACGGTTTAGCATCAACAGCCAACCATCTGTGCGGTAAAAGATAAAAAATGAACAACAATAGCCGGCTGCGGCCACTGCAACGCTTTTTCAAGTTGCTGGAACTCGACCGAAAGGATATTACTTACATTTATGTGTATGCGATCTTCGCGGGGCTGATCACGCTTAGCATTCCCCTTGGAGTACAGGCCATTATTGGGTTGATTGCCGGCGGCGCCCTGTCGGCCTCCCTGCTCATTCTGGTAGCTGTCGTGACGGCGGGCACTGCGCTTTCCGGTATTTTGAAAGTCATGCAACTGACGGTAACGGAGACCATTCAGCGGCGCATCTTTGCCCGCTCGGCCTTTGACTTTGCCTATCGCATTCCGCGTTTAAAGCTTGACTCCGTTATTCGCCATTATCCTCCCGAACTGGTCAACCGTTTTTTTGATACTTTGACTCTGCAAAAGGGTGTTCCCAAGATACTGATGGATTTCTCCACGGCCATTTTGCAAGTAATGTTCGGCCTGATCCTGATCTCTTTCTATCACCCTTTCTTTATTTTTTTCGGCATTGTTCTGATTGTTATTCTGGCATTGATCTTCCGGATCACGGGACCAGGGGGCCTGTCTACCAGCCTGAAAGAGTCGAAATATAAATATGAGGTAGTCTATTGGCTGGAAGAGATGGCCAGGGCGATGAATACCTTCAAAATGTCAGGAGGTAGTGTTTTTTCACTCAATAAGACCGATGGGCTGGTATGTAATTACCTGGACAGCCGCAAGAAACACTTCAAGATCCTGCTTTTTCAATACGGCAATATCGTCGCCTTCAAGACGTTGATCACCGCCGGCCTGCTGTTTTTAGGCAGTTATCTGGTGATAAACAATCAGATCAATATCGGGCAGTTTGTGGCGGCAGAGATCGTGGTCCTGTTGGTGATGGCTTCGGTGGAAAAGCTCATCCTGACGATGGAAGTAATCTATGATGTGCTGACGGCCCTGGAGAAATTGGGGAACGTGACCGACTTGCCTATCGAGGAGGAGACAGGTGTCAATTTTGAAGATATTGACACCGGCAAGGGGATGAGTATCAAGGTGGACCACCTCAATTTTAAATTTGCGGATGCCAAGAAACCCACTTTGGATGACCTTTGTTTTGAGGCTAAGCCCGGGGAGAAGGTCTGTATTGCCGGCTATAGCAGTTCGGGGCGCGCCACCCTTTTGCAACTTTTGTCGGGCCTTTATACTGATTTTGAAGGGGGGATCTCCTACAATGGATATCCCCTTCGCAACCTTAATATTGCCACTTTGCGGCATCAAATGGGCGATTATTCAGCGCAGGAAGATATTTTCCGGGGGACTATTCTCGAAAATATCACGCTGGAACATGCCGAAGTAAAGCTCGATCAGGTTATTCAGGTGGCGGATGACATTGGACTGAGCTCCTATTTACAACGCTTGCCGGAAGGTTTCGACACGATGCTCCTGCCGGAAGGGCGCAATATACCTCAGAGTATTCGCACCCGAATCATTCTGGCTCGCTGTATTATTGCTAAGCCCCGCCTGCTTTCTGTAGAGGGCTTTTTCTACGGTATGGAAAAGAGTGACCGCGATATGATCTGCGGTTACCTTACCGGAGCAGATAAACCCTGGACAATGATCGCGGTAACGGATGACCCCTTCTTTGCCTCTCGCTGTGACCGGATCATTATCATGAAAGACGGGAAGATCGTGACGGAAGGGTCATTTCGGGAAGTCTCTAAAAGTGAACATTTCGAACAGGTATTTTTGCCTTATCGAGGCGCTGTTGCCCTTTAGGGTAATCCAGGAAAAATCAAAAAAGGAAAGCTTAGTATGCTAAATATTTCACCGAATACTATTAATCAGCAAGTGGAGATTGAACGATTCAACTCCTTTAATCAAACCAATCTCTCCGGCGCTAACCTGATGTTTACCCGTTGGCTGGTGGGGACCATGGCCTTGTTCATCCTTTTTCTGTTGCTTCCATGGACGCAGAACATTCAATCGAAAGGTAAGGTGACCACCTTGCAGCCTGGCCAACGCCCGCAAACCATTCAGTCGACCATTGCCGGACGCATTGAAAATTGGTACGTACGCGAGGGCCAGCTGGTGCAAAAAGGAGACACCATTGTACACCTTTCTGAGATTAAAGCTGAGTATTTTGACCCCGACCTGGTCGTCCGCACCGAACAGCAGGTGGGCGCCAAGGAAGGAGCTATTGCTTCTTATGGCCAGAAAGTGGCAGCACTGGACGACCAGATCGATGCGATGGCGTCTGAACAGGAATTCAAGCAGCAACAGCTGGCCAACAAGATCCTGCAGACAGAATATAAGCTGGCTTCCGTCCAGGCGGATATGGAGCAGGCTTATTTCCAGGATTCGGTGTCGATCGTCCAATACAACCGGACCACTCAACTCTTCGAGCGGGGCATCAAATCGAGGGCCGACGTAGAGGAAAAACGAATAAAGATGCAGGAAGCCCAGGCCAAGTATATATCCGCGCAGAATAAAGTGGAGGCCACTCGAAATGAGCTGGCCAATGCCCGCCTGGAATTGAGTACAGTGCGGTATGAATACAATCAGAAGGTTGCCAAGGCGGAATCCGATAAATTTAGCACTCTTTCGGCTAAATACGATGCGGAAGGCAGCGTAAACAAGCTGCGCATCCAGGCCTCTAATTACGAGCAGCGCAGCCACTTTTACTTCATCCTGGCGCCACAGGATGGCTTTATCACCAAGGCGATCAAGCCAGGGATCGGAGAGACGGTTAAGGAGGGCGAAGGCATTGTCACCATTATGCCGGCAGACTATGAGCTGGCGGTGGAGCTTTTTGTCAAACCCATGGATCTGCCATTGGTCACCACCGGCCAGGAGGTGCGCTTTATTTTTGACGGCTGGCCCGCCTTTATTTTCTCCGGGTGGCCGGGGCAATCCTTCGGCACCTACAGCGGTTCGGTAGTTGCTATTGACAATATGATCAGCGCCAATGGCCAGTATCGCATCCTGGCTGCTCCCCGGAAGGATGGCAAAGAATGGCCCCAAGCTCTTAGGGTAGGTTCTGGCGCACAGGGCATCGCCCTGCTCAATAATGTACCGTTATGGTACGAGATCTGGCGAAAGCTGAATGGCTTTCCACCCGATTATTACGATGAGGAAAAGGAAACGGCGCCCAAGATGAAAGCGCCGGTGAAATCCATAAAATAGTAGAAGCCTTGCCAGGTTGTCATACCCTGCAAGGCGTCCCCAAATAAAGACTTCATGAAACCTACTATCCTGATAGTATTACTCCCCCTCTTTTGTATGCCGCTTTCCCTTTTCGGCCAGCCGGCGGACAGCGCACGCTTGTTTTCCCAGGAGGAATTTTTCCGGTGGATATTAAAATATCACCCCGTCGTCCAGCAGGCACGCCTGCTGGATAGGGAGGCAGAGGCCATCGAACGGCTGGCCCGTGGAGGTTTTGACCCCAAGGCCTATGCCGAATGGGACCAGAAGTCCTTTGAGCAGAAGGAGTATTATTCGATTGGAGAAGGAGGCTTCAAGATCCCTACCTGGTACGGCGCGGAGCTAAAAGCAGCGTATACTGTTACGGATGGTATTTACCTTAACCCGGAACGCAACCTACCTGAAGCGGGGCAGGCGGTGCTCGGCCTCAAAGTCCCTCTGGCCCGGGGCCTGATCATCGACGAGCGGCGGGCAACCCTGCAGCAAGCTAAGTTGATGGCGCAGGCCAATGAGGTGGAGCGCCGGGCTATGATCAACGGCCTTTTGCTGGAAGCAGCTTCGGCTTATTGGGAGTGGGCGCGCGCCTACAACGAGTTGCTGATCCAGCAGCAAGCGCTCGCTCTAACGGAGGAACGGCTGGCAGGGATCGTGGAAAGCTTTTTGCAGGGCGATAAGCCCGCCATTGATACACTTGAAACCATGATCCAGGTGCAAAACCGGCAGCTTAGCCTCAATGATGCGTCTGTGAGTTACCGCAATGCCAGCCTGCAGCTGTCCAACTACCTCTGGTACGAAGGGGCCGTACCGGTGGAGGCTACCGACGGGCTGCGGCCGCCGGTGCTGGCGGAGTTGCAGCCTGCTTTGCCCGCCCTCGGGGCGCAAGCCATCTGGCGCAGCGCCAGCTTGTCTCATCCGGAGATCAGGCGGTACGAAGTAAAGCTCAGCCAACTGGAAGTCGGCCGCCAACTGGCCGCCGAGCAACTCAAGCCCCGCCTGGATGTGGAATACAATTTCCTCAGCGACGGGAACGATTTCATTTACAATACCGATAACGGATCCGGCCTCACCAATCTGGTGGGCCAGAACTACAAGTGGGGCCTGTCCTTTGAATTCCCCCTGCTGTTGCGCAAAGAACGTGGTAAACTGCAACTGGCAAAGTTGAAAATACAGGATGCGGAATACGGCCTGCAGCAAAAGCGAGTCGAAATAGCCAATAAGATAGGCGCCTATTACAACGAATTGGAAAACCTGCTTCAGCAGACCCGCCTCACCGAACGGACGGTGGCCAACTATCAGGCGCTGCTCGACGCGGAGATCGAAAAGTTCAACCTCGGCGAGAGCTCTATCTTCCTACTCAACTCCCGGGAGCAGAAACTGATCGACGCTCAGCTCAAGTTGACGGCCCTGCGCGGCAAGTTCTTCAAGAGCCGCATCGCTCTGGAGTGGGCGGCGGGACAGTTGGGAGAGTAAGAGTGTTTGGCCTCCAAACTCTAAAGGTGAATGGAAACGTGGAAAAATCCACGGGCCATCGGCCCTATGATACTATAGCTCTATAACAATATTACCCTATGCCTTTTACCTTTATCTCCCCGCCAACTCCTGAAACGTATCCCCCTTTTCCTCCTGTGGCTGGTGTTTACAGGGGAAATCCTTTTCGATCAGAATGTCCAGTATTTGGCCCTCATCCAGCAATTGGCGCCCTTCGATGCCTACTTCCTCCGTTTCGATCCAGTGTCGAACTACGGCGGCAGGCAGGCTGATGCGCAGTAATCCATCCTGAAAAGAAGACTGAAAGGCTCCTACCGGAGCGATGGTTAATTCAAAGGACAGACTCTGTCCGGGTGCAATGAGGATGTTTTCCCTTACATGTTGGCGCCTGGATAGTTCTTCAACGTCTGACTTTCTAAGTCTGAAGCGTAGGTGGTTAGCGGTGCAGCGAATCTTCATAGGCCGATGGTTTTGCTTGAGCGTATGTTTGGCTGAAAATATAACAAGTTTATTACCTAAACGATCGAATTAATAGCCCCTCCATTGAAAAAACCGTAATATTACCTACATTTAGGAAGTTAAGAACCAACACCTAAAATATATGAGGTTTCTTTCCCTGTTTGTTTTCCTGTTATTCTGTGTTTACGTTCTGGCCGCTCGTTGGTACTTTGTCTGTCAGGTGCGGCAGCTCTGTGGCGAGGAGCAGGTGGAAGAGGCCCGGTTGAAGACCCTGCGGCTGACGGAAGGAGATTCGGCTATACTGAAGGGGTATGACCAGTTTGCTTTTGACTCGGCCAGCTATCAACCCCGGCTCAATAGCAATAATGAAGCTTTTCTGGATACGGTAGCGGCCCTCCTCAAAACCAACCCGGATCGCAACATGACCATTACGGCTTTTTATCGCGACGGCGAAAAGGGCATCAAGCCCGGATTTTTCGAAAATATCGGGCTGGCGCGCGCCGACCAGATTCGGAAATTACTTATGAAACGAGGCGTAGCGCAGAGCCGCATTTCTCTCGATCACGGCCTGAGCGAAGATGCCCAACTCAAGGAACCGCTGCTTTTTGACCTTTACGATCCGAATAACATTCCCAGCGATTTTGAAAAGGTTGTTTTCACCTTTAAAAATATGACCTTCTCCGATGCTAACTTCGAATACAATTCCGATGTATTTAAGCCCGGCGAACCCTTTAAATTATATGGAGATTCGGTGAAAACCTATCTGGGGCTGAATCCGGATGCGCTTATCCGCATCGTAGGCCATACGGATAGCATTGGCTCAGCAGACTACAACCTCGACCTCGGCATGCGCCGGGCACAGAGTGCGCGCGATTACTTTCGGGAGCTAGGTGTGGAAGCTAAGATCGAGGTGGAATCCGCCGGGGAAGAACGGCCGGTGGCGCCCAACACCCACCCGGATGGTACCGACAACCCGGAGGGCCGCCAGAAGAACCGCCGCGTCAACTTCATCCTGACCACCTCCGGAGAATATGAAAAAGAACTGGAGGAAAACAAAAAGATATTGGAGGACGCCAGCGACCTGAATTAGGGGGCGCCTGCCATTGTGCACTGCATCTTTTGAAAAAAAACGCTATTCATTCACTCATCATACCAACCATGGACCTTAGCAAACTCTTCGACCAGTTTAATACGCAAGACAGCTACGCTATTCTGTTTATCATGCTGATCGCTTTTCTTTTTGGCCTGTTGCTAGGCTACATCCTGCGCAGCAGCCGGGTGATACAACTAAGGCGAGAGCTGAAGGAAAAACAAAAAGAGCTGGCAGACATGCAAGCCCAGGCCGAAGCGCTGGAGGAACAGTTGGGGCTGAAAGAAGCCGACCTCAAAAAGGCGGGCTTTGCACTCCAGGAGGCGGAGGCCAAGGCAGAGCGTATTGAGCATGAAAAAGATGCCTTACACAAGGAAATCTTTAACCTCAACCGGCAGCTCGACGAGCTGCAATCGGCCGATAAGTCCTATGAAGCCACCATTGATGAGTTGAATACCACTATTATTGGCTTACAGGCGAAGAATAAACAACTATCTGAAACCCTGGCAACGGAAGACGAAGGGGTCGACGGCCTGGCACAAATGCAGAGTACTTACAACGCTACCCGCCAACGCCTGGAGGCAGTGGAGAACAAACTGAATAAACTGGCAGGCGAGAATGAACACCTGCGCGATGAGCTGGACGAACTTAAACGCAGTGGCCTGATTGTAGCAACAGCCGCCCCCGTTGGGAATCCAGTTGAAGAGACAACAGCAGAGTCTCGCAGTATCCACCCCGAACCAGGCTTGCCCGATGCCAGTGTGGTAGACGAGGAACCCGAGATAGTTGTCAACCCGGAAAAACCTTTCCTCCAGAATAAGATCGGGGACGCTGCCGAAATTCATGAAAGCGACGACCTGGCCCGCATCGATGGCGTCGGCCCTTTTTTGGAAAAGAAACTCAATGAAATTGGGGTGTATACCTACGAGGAAATCGCCAGCTGGGATTCCACCCGCATCCGGGAGGTGACCAAAGCCATTCAATACTTTGAAGGCCGAATCGAACGCGACAACTGGGTGGAACAGGCGGCCCGCCTGGCTTTTAAAAAACAGGAAAATCCCGAAGCTTTCCAGGCGAAACCCGATGCGCTGTCCAACGACCCGGAAGACCTGAAGATCATCGAAGGCATCGGCCCCAAGATCGAAGAGCTGCTGAAAACCGCCGGTATCAACAATTGGACGGCACTCGCCGAAGCGGAAACAGACTTACTGCACGATATTCTCGAAGCTGCCGGGCCCAGCTTCCGCATTCACGATCCTTCCACCTGGCCCACTCAGGCCCGCCTGGCCATCAATGGAGAGTGGGGGGTATTGAAAGAATATCAGGCCGAGTTGTTTGGGGGAAGAGAGTCAGACCGGGAGTCGTAGGTTCGTTATTCAGAGGTTCATCGTCCTTCGAATCCCGGATCACCACTCCGGCGCCCCTTTCGGCATCTGCCGCCGGATCTTGTTAAAGAAGGGATGGAAGTGCACCTCCAGGCTGTGCCGCTTGGTGTGGAGGAAATCCTTTTCGATCTCCCTACATTCTTTTTCCGCCAGTTCCCGCACGTTTTTTGGCATTGGCCATCGCCCCATTACGTGGTTGGCGGCCAGCTTGGCCTGTAGGTCTGATAAAGGCCAGATGCAGCCCTGCGGCTGGGTGAGGCCGATGAAAAACAGCGTAGGGTGATCCGGGTGGATCATGCGCAAGTATAAGGGGATGCGCTCTGCATTCTCAAAATCGATGAAGCTTTTATCAAAAAACGGAAAGGCGATCTTGTAGCCGGTGGCGGCGATCACCACATCGTATTCTTCCACTTTCCCATTTCTGAAATGCACTTTTTTCCCCTCGAAGCGCTCGATGCCCTTGCGAGGATGTACTCTTCCGTGGCGAATGCGGTAAAGCAATTCCGAATTGAGGGTGGGGTGGCATTGAGTGATAGGGTAGTCCGGCCTTTCGAGGCCGTAGTCCTGGTAGTCGCCGACCT
>JAGQXQ010000330.1:18431-21824 GCA_020436535.1 Phaeodactylibacter sp. | reverse complement strand
TATACGGATTCAAATCCATCTTATTGGCCACCACCAGCACGTGGACGTTTTCGTGGATCAATTTGGCAAGGTCGGCGTGCACTTCCTCGGGTTGGGTGCGGATGACGTCGAAGACGTAGACGAGCAGAGCGCTTTGCGCCACTTTTTGCATCGTTTTCTCCACGCCCATGGCCTCGATGGTGTCTTCCGCTTCGCGGATGCCGGCGGTGTCGATGATGCGGAATTGTACGCCGTTGATGTTGAGCACCTCCTCGATGGTGTCGCGGGTGGTGCCGGCGATCTCGCTGACGATGGCGCGCTCCTCGTTGAGCAGGGCGTTGAGCAGGGTGGACTTGCCGGCGTTCGGCCGCCCGGCGATGACCGTGTTGACGCCGTGTTTGAGGACGTTGCCGAGTTTAAAGGATTGAATTAATGAGTGAATGATGGATTGAATTTTGGCCACCAGCTGGCGCAGCTTGTCGCGGTCGGCAAATTCGACGTCCTCTTCAGCGAAGTCGAGTTCCAGCTCGATGAGGCTGGCGAAGTCGAGCAATTCCTGGCGCAGCTTCTGGATCTCGTCGCTGAAGCCGCCACGCATCTGCTGCAGGGCGATGGCGTGGGAGGAACGGGAGGACGAGGCGATCAGGTCGGCCACGGCTTCGGCCTGGCTGAGGTCCATGCGGCCGTTGAGGAAGGCGCGCAGGGTGAACTCGCCGGGCTGCGCCAGGCGCGCCCCCTTTTCGATAAAGAGCTGGATGACTTCCTGTAGGATGTAACCGGAACCGTGGCAGGAGACTTCCACCACGTTTTCGCCGGTGTACGATTTGGGCTCGATAAACAATGACACCACCACCTCGTCCAGAATGCGGCCTTCCCCATTCCGGATGGTGCCGAAGTGGAGGGTGTGCGTTGGCTGCTTTGTCAGGTCCTTCCCGTGAAATACTTCGTTGACGACCCCTACTGCTTCTTTGCCCGACAGGCGGATGACGCCAATGGCGCCCACTCCGGAGGGGGTGGCCAGGGCGACGATGGTGTCGGTGAGGTTGTGTGTAGCGTATGCCATTTAATCAGTTTGAAATCAATATACTGCCTTTACTTGTTAACAGAAAAACAATAATTTCTCCAATGATATTGCCATTTTTGAAAAAAGCGCCCTGACGCCAGAAAAGATAACGAAAAAATATATAGATATACCTGCCAAGATGGTCATCGAAGTCGACCTCGACGGAGAATTGGGCCCGGAAGAATCTTTTGCCGAAAATGAATACATCCATACTAAAGTCCAGAAAATGCTGAACTTCGGCGTGGAGAAAGTTTTCTGGGCCACTACTAAAACTCAGAAAATCCTGGTGGCCACTCCTGGTGAAAACTGGCAGATCATCGACTGGAATAAAGACATCGAACTCTTCCAGGAGCATACCTTTAATATTGGAAATCATCTCAGGGAAGAGGGCATTACGCTCGATTGATCCTGATAAAAATCCATCAAAACCCCAAAGGCATCCTCCAGTGAATACCCGAAAGTAAATATGCCTTCCTCATGCCCTTCCATGACGAATATCTTCTGCTCCTTTAACCTTGTCTCCCGCATCAGCTGAAGGATGGATGCCACCATTTCCGGGGAGCCGTAGGGCGCGCTTTTATCGGTGGTGGGCACTTGGTACAGCAGCGCTTTCCACAGCCCCGGATGATGTACATGGATCACCCCATTCACCCAGGGGCATTCCTGGTAAACGGCGGCATGGCTCATCGATTCGGAGGAGGCTACAACCGGCCCTTCACACCACAGGTGGTTTTGTCGGGCCTCTACTCTCGTGACAAGTGTAAAGTGTTCCGCTGTAAGCATCGGCAAGTTGCCGGTAGCCGAACCGGAAATAATAAATTGCCCTTCCACACCATACCGCCGGCTAATGTTACCGTAGCCGATACCTTTATCGTAGGCGCCGATAAACCCCAATTCATAAAGACGCTGCCGGTAAGCGTTGAGTTCGGTTATTTCTGCTTTCGGTAAAGGAGAAGCCTTTTTCCAGTGGGTCTCGAACTTGATGTATCCTTCGTCCATGAGGGGAGGAGGATTAGTTAAGTAGTCGGACATATTTGGGTTTCCATCAGATTGAGATGGATTTTTGGCTCAGCCGACCTGCCCGCCGTACTTAGTACTAAGGCAGGCGGGGCGGAAAACGCAGACGTCCGTACGGACAGCGAGTATTTCCAATAGCCTGCCCCGTACCCGAAGGGTCAGGGAAGGATGGGCCGAAAAGGCGCTCAAGATGATACGTAATTTAAGTGTGTCCGACTACTTATATTGTTAAATTGTTTAAATTGACATGCTGTTGGCTGCCTAAGGACAACTGGCAGGAGGCCGGCTAAACAATATAACCATAAAGCCATATAACAATTCCCCCTTTCCACCTACATCATCCCCCGAAACATCAGGAATACCCCAAACAGGACCAGGGCGGTGCCCGACACCCGGCGCATAGCCAGCAGATAACTGTACTGCATCCAGTTTTGAATGCGTTTGGCCAGCAACACTTTCAGAAGGTCGGTAATGATGATGACGCCAATGATGCTGCCAAAAAAGAGGGAAGCATCAAAAGGAGGCAGCGGCCCCTCGGCGGATACACTGGTCATCACCCCGATCCAGAAAAAGGCGGTGAAAGGGTTGAATGTGTTGATGAGGAAGCCCTGTATCCAGTAGCCCGCCCAGTTGTGGGTGGCCGGTTTATTGCTGCCGATGTCCTTCTTAGCCGGGCGGACGAGCAGGGTGGCGCCGCCGATAATAATGAGAATGAGGCCGCCGGCAAGGCTGGCCCACAGTTTAAATCCCTGCCATTGGGTGAGTTGCAGGAGGTAGGAAATACCAAGATAAGCGCTTAATACATAGAGGGTGTCACTGGCCCAAACGCCAAAGCCGGCAGTAGCGCCTGCCCGAAAGCCCTTCTCGATTCCCAGCTGTATGAGAATAAACAGCATCGGCCCTGCCAGAAGGCTGAGAGAAAGGCCCAGGAGCGCTCCCTGCCACAGTAAATTCATAGGAGGTTATTGTTTTGATCTTACAAACATTTCCCAATCGGCTAACTGTTCTCCTTTCATTACCCGGGGAAACTTGCTCTGCCCGTTCATCTTGCCGGTGTGGCGCTGCCATTCATAGAAGAGTTTTCCGTCAATAGCCTCCACTTGTGGCGCGCGCAGCATGGCGGAACGTTCGGCGGCATAGTCGTCATTGACAGCCATGAGCTGCTCATCGAGCACCGCGGAAAGGATACCGGAATCCACTTTGGGTTCGCAACCGATATACCAACGGTGAGCAAAGTGTGCATCTGCCTTAACACCTGAAACTGTAAATTCGTTGATTTTAACATCCAGTATCCCCTCGGTACGGCGTATGGCCTGGTTCATATTATCAACCGA
>JAGQXQ010000330.1:8035-18330 GCA_020436535.1 Phaeodactylibacter sp. | reverse complement strand
GCCAGGCGCCGGCGCAGGTGCTCATCAGCAGGGCGTAATCCTGCCCTTCTTCAACATCCTCGAGGGTAAGTGCCTGTGCAGATGGACGGAGCTTACCTTCCTCATCGAAGTTGCTTTCATTAAAGGGGACAAATTCAAAGAAAATATTATTGTTCAGTTGCAGGCGCATGGCACTGGTGCCGGGGCGCGACTGAAAAGCGACGAACCCTTCACTGGCCAGATACGAGTCCTGATAGATCAGGGGCTGGCCCAGTAGTTCT
Organism: Phaeodactylibacter sp.; assembly: GCA_020436535.1. Taxonomy (GTDB): domain Bacteria; phylum Bacteroidota; class Bacteroidia; order Chitinophagales; family Saprospiraceae; genus JACJXW01. Next base: position 18,070 of record JAGQXQ010000330.1, on the reverse strand, counting down.
TCAAAGCTCTTGCGGTAAGGGTCAAAGGCAATGCCGCCGGATACAAATATCTTGAGGTTGGGCCAGATCTCATGGATGTGGTTGAGCCCATGGTATTCGATAACGCGTTCGAGGGTGAGCTGCACCCAGCTGGGTAAACCGGTCAAAACGCCTACGTCCCAATGAGGCGCCATCCTGGCAATGGCCTCGGTGCGTTCATCCCAATCGCTGATCCTGGCAATGCGCGTGCCGGGGCGATAATAACGGCGGATCCATACCGGAGGCTTACTGGCGTTGATGCCGCTGAGGTCGCCGGCCTGATAATGGCCGAAATCCTGCAGGGAAGCACTGCCCCCGATCATCAACCACTCTTTGGTATAAAAGCTGGGCGGCAGGCCGTAGCGGGGCAGGCAGGAAAACATCCGTAGTGCCGCCTGGCGCATGCTGCGCTGCATATCGGTAGTGATGGGAATATATTTGCTGGTTGCCTCCGAAGTTCCGGAACTCAGGGCGAAATGTTTCACGCTCCCCCGCCAGGTCACGTCCGGTTCTCCCGCCAGCGTACGGCTCCACCACTCATCGAACATGCGATTATAGTCGTGCAAAGGAACCTGCTCCTGAAACACTTGCTCCAGATTGGCAGCATTAGAAATTTGCCCGAAGTTATAGTGTTGGCCAAAAGCCGTCTTCTCCGCCCGCTTCAGAAGGTTCTGTAACGTGCGTTGCTGCAATTGCACAGGAGTCGACCTCCTTTGGTCCAGTTGTTGTACCAGCGAAATGCCCTTTTTAACCAGCTTGTTAGCAACAGTCATAATATATTTTTAGAAAGGAATTAAAAGGATAATAAGACGTAAGAACTGCCTGTTTGTCACCATGCTATCATCTCCATGGCGTTTAAGCGCTTTGTGGGAATTTGTTTTTGGTGGTGAAATCCCAACAAGCGCTAACAGCAACGCAAAAATATTCGCCTTCTTACGGTTTATCAATGCTTTTCTCCCCTTTTCGGCCAACAAACCCTAAATAGGCCTGATTCCTTCAGAAATGGCCTCTAACGACACTACTTCTTCGAACAGTATCGCCTCCTATTTGAATTTTACCTTGCCGTTTCTTATCTTGAACTTTATTTTTTACAGTTCTTCAGTTTTTTTTCAGATTTGATTTTTTAAATTGCCGCATCATTTTAAAACCAACAAACAGTTAGCAATGTCAAACACTGTTGTGAGGTACTCTGATGGAGAATTGGGTGACTTCAAAGCGCTGATCGAAAAAAAACTCGCCAACGCTCAGGAGCAGCTCGCCTCCCTTCAGGAACAGATCCTGGAGATTACAGAGAATACCAGTGACGAACACGGAGGGGATTGGATGGATGATAGCAGCATCAACAACGATGTGGAAATGCTAAACAACATGGCCATCCGCCAACGGAGGTATATTAAAGACCTCGAAAATGCCTTGGTCCGCATCAGGAATAAGACCTATGGCATCTGTATTATTACCGGCGAGTTAATCGATAAAAAACGCCTGCTGGCAGTGCCTACTACCACAAAAAGCCTGCTGGCCAAAACACAGGAACAAAACCCTACAACGGAAAAAAGGGTCAGTAGCTCTGAACGGCCGGCGCAAAAACCAACTGGAGAGAAAAAGGTGATCACAAAAATCATTCGGAAATCTCCTTCCAAACCGGCTCCTTCAAAGCCGGCAGATTTCGATGACGATGAGGACGATTTCAACCTCGGTGAATTCTACGATGATTCAGACGACGAGATCGATAAGTCCATTGTCAATCTGGATGAATTTGCCGATGATTCTACCGATGACGATGATGACGGCATTGATGTCGATGCTGGATTGGACCGTGATGATGACGATGACCTTGAATTGTAGGAAAGGCTAGCAAAAAAAAACGCCGGAATAAGCATCCTGCTATTCCGGCGTTTTTGCTTTATGCTTATTTTTATATAGGCTTATAGTTACCAATTACCCTTAAAGATAACTTCACGCCTTCCCCGCTTCGCTAGCCATGCGTGAACGTGAAGTTATTTTCTATCGCCATTAAGTGAATGAACTACGCAGAGATCCTGATCAATATCCGCAAAATTGCCCGATCGGTTAACCTTGAAAGCAAACGCCTCGAAAAGGAGTACGGGATCAGTATCCCTCAGCTCCTCGCTCTAAGCTTCCTTAGAGAACAAGAACACTATCAGGCGTCTCACAAGGCTATCAAGGATTTCCTCAAACTCAATGCCAGCACCGTCACCGGTATCATTACCCGGCTGGAAAAAAAGGGTATGGTCGCCAAGTTGCCCCGGTTAAACGATAAGCGCGTGAGCCTCATCACCCTCACTGCAAGGGGCGCCGAATTGCTGAAAGCTACTCCTCATCCCCTCCACCAGCAGATCTCTCAAAAACTCCAGTCCCTTTCTGTTGAAGAGCTCAAACAACTCAATGAAGCGTTCCAGTCCATCAATGACATCCTCAAGATCGACATCATTGAAGACGACGCCGAAGTGGATGCGGGAAATTAACTCGCGTTCCTCTTCTTTTCCACAAAATAACTGGATTGACAGGTGGGAGGCACAAGCTGAATAGTTTGTACAGAAAAAATTTCTTATATTTTCCACCATATCCCTGAAACAGGCCTTTTCTATTTATTGGCAAAGCTCCACAACTTTGATAGGGCATTGACTGCGCTCCTCTGCTCATTAAGAGTTGGATTTACTGGCTTCAAAGCAGGCCTTCGGGCCTATTGTTAACTCGCTTCAGCCCAAATCCGATACAACTTAGCAATAAAACTACGTGTTTTATTTGTAAATGCGCCTTAGTGATTTCTATAGAAACAAAACATCCAAACTGGCTATTTTACGGAAGGGAAAAAAGCCTTTGTCGAGCCTCAAAAGGCAATATATGCATCTATTACATAATAATAAATCCAATCAAAAAAATGAAAGAATACCGATCTTATACCTTACGAAATTTACGCCAAATACCCCAGGTAAAGAACAATCTTAGTGAAGAAGAACTTTTTGACATCGAAGTAGTCGGCAACATCCTGCCGTTCAAAGCTAATAACTATGTGGTTGATGAGTTGATCGATTGGGATAACTATCGGAAAGACCCCATTTTCATTCTTACTTTTCCACAAAAAGGCATGCTTCGGCCAGGGCACTATGAAGAAATGGCCAGAGCCTTAAGAAGTGGCGCCCGAAAGCCTGAACTCAAACTGGTTGCCCGCAAGATAAGGATGGAACTCAATCCACACCCTGCCGGACAGCTCGCTCATAATGTTCCTTCTATCGAAGATGTGAAACTTACCGGTGTTCAACACAAGTACCAGGAAACCATGCTCTTTTTCCCCAGCCAGGGCCAAACCTGTCATGCTTACTGCACCTTCTGCTTTCGCTGGCCTCAGTTTGTAGGTATGAATGAGTTAAAATTCGCCATGCGGGACACTGAACTGATCATTCAATACCTTCGGGCGAATCCTCAGGTGACTGATATACTCTTTACCGGCGGCGACCCGCTCATCATGAAAACGAAAATACTGCACAATTACATAGAAGCGCTCATCGAGGCCCGGCTACCCAACCTGAAAACCATCCGTTTTGGCACCAAAGCCCTGAGCTACTGGCCTCAGCGCTTCGTTACCGATGAGGATGCCGACGGGCTGCTGGCCCTCTTTGAAAGGGCCCAAAAGGCCGGTATTCACATTGCGTTTATGGCGCATTTTAATCATCCGAACGAACTGCAGACAGATATCGTAGCCAAAGCCATCCAGAGAGTGCGGAATACCGGAGCGGTCATTCGAACCCAGTCACCCCTTATGCGTAATATCAACGATAATGCCGAGGATTGGGCAAATATGTGGCAAAAACAAGTAGATTTGGGGTGCGTACCCTACTATATGTTCATCGCCCGCGATACTGGCGCCCAACACTACTTTGCAGTAAAATTGGAACGGGCCTGGCGCATTTTCAGGCAAGCCTACCAAAGGGTAAGTGGGATTGCCCGCACGGTGCGAGGCCCTTCTATGTCTGCCGGGCCAGGTAAGATACAGATACTGGGCATCAGTGAAATCGCCGGAGAAAAGGTTTTTGTCCTTCAGTTTTTACAGGGCCGCAATCCGGATTGGGTATCGAGGCCCTTCTTTGCTCAATATGACCCCAAGGCGATCTGGCTGGACGGGCTCTATCCGGCTTTTGGCAAAAAACAGTTCTTTTTTGAATACGAATATCCTTTAGCCCGCACACCAAAGCCGGTGGAGAAGCCGATACCAGAACAGCCTATGTCCCTTACATAAAGACCAGGGCGGGAAAGGGGGCGCGACTATTGATCACACTAAATCCACACTTCCATGGCCAAACAGCAGCAAATCCGTGTCGACCTCAACCTCAACATTCGGGGGCTCAAAAAGTCGGCGACCCTCGCCATCAACGAAAAATGCCGGGAGCTTCAGCAACAGGGCAAAAAAGTACACCGCCTGGGGTTCGGCCAGTCTCCCTTTCCCGTGCCGGAACCGGTAGTAGAAAGCCTGCGCCAACATGCTCACGAGAAAGACTACCTGGCAGTTAAGGGGCTTTTCGAACTGAGGGAGGCCATCGCACAGTATTATCATAGCCGACAAAACATCAACCGCACCGCCGAAGATGTCCTGATCGGCCCGGGGTCTAAAGAACTGCTCTTTCTTCTTCAATTGGTATATTACGGCGACCTGGTCATCCCTACGCCGAGCTGGGTGTCCTATTCGCCACAGGCCGTCATTATCGGCCGCCGCGTCAACTGGGTGAAAACACACCAGGAAAATGACTGGCGGCTCACTCCCGAAGAGCTGGAGTCTATCTGTGCGGTAGACCCGGAACGCCCGCGCATTGTCGTACTCAATTACCCCGCCAACCCTACCGGGGCTACCTACGCCGCCACCCAGCTCAAAAAGCTGGCGGAAATAGCCCGCAGATATAAAGTGATCCTGCTATCAGATGAGATCTATGGCGAATTGCATCACTCCGGGCAACACGTCAGTATAGCTCGCTTTTATCCGGAAGGCACCATCATCAGCAGCGGCATTTCCAAGTGGTGTGGGGCCGGCGGATGGCGCCTGGGTATGTTTATTTTTCCTGAATCCCTACGCTGGCTACTGGATGCGATGGCCATTGTCGCTAGTGAAACGTTCACTTCTACCAGCGCACCGATCCAGTATGCCGCCGTCGAGGCCTTTAAGGCCAATCCAATTATCGACCAGTATCTGTACGACGCCCAGCGTATCCTCCGGGTAGTGGGCCGCACCCTGCATGCTAAACTGAGTGAATTTCACGTGTTCGCCCCCAAACCGCAGGGAGGCTTCTACCTGTTTCCCAACTTCTCTTTCTATAAAGATTCATTGGTTCATCGCGGCATACTCAACAGCCATCAGCTGTGCGAACAACTATTGGAGGATACCGGAGTGGCGCTGCTGCCCAGTTACGACTTCGGCCGCCCTTCTGATGAACTCACCGCCCGTATGTCTTATGTGGACTTTAATGGGGAAAAAGCCCTGAAACTGGCCAGGGAAACGTATCCTGGCCAGCAACTGAATGGTGCTTTTGTAAAGCAGATTTGTGGGGATATGCTGGATTCCATCCAATTGATTGGCGGCTGGCTCCAGCGTAATTAATATAGCTATTCTCAACCCAGGGCAACCAAAAAAACTTCAGGCCGAAAGCAATTGTGCTATCAGCCTGAAGGAAGGAGGCGGGTCAAATATTTCATGATCAATACTTCCGGGGCTGGAATTGATAAATGTTTCCATTTTCCACTGCTTCATCCGCTATGTCTTCAAATACAAACTCCAGGCGGCTGCGGTCAAAAATGTCAAAAAACTCATCCCAGGAGAGGTCTTTTTCGCCAGGATACTCATCTTCCGGAAAGCGGAACCTGACGCGGTCCTGTATGCGTTCGCTTTCAAACTTTTTTACGCGAACCGGGCGGGCGCTTCGCGCTTCTGCCCAGCTTTGAATATCTTTGTGATCAACAGTAGCAATGCGGCTCTTATCTCTTATCATTTTATATAATATTGATTTTCAAAAAAGTTACTACACTTATATAACAACCATATAAAGGCAAATGCTCACTGCCTCCCCCATCAATTTACCAAATGCGCTTCCAGATTTGTCTGTGAAGTGCCTAATGGGTGTTAAATGACTGAAAACTCAAGAAATGGCCATTATTTTTCACTCCCTTCTCGAACTACGGAAGGCTTGAGAAGTTATAAATAACTGATTATCAACTATACGACCTTGTTTATACCAGGAACTGAAGAGGCAATATGTATTCACCTATGAGAATAGCTACCAAGGTATTAGCACTTGCTATAGCCGGCTTTTTTGTATTGTCCTGTAGCCGGGACGGCGTGGAATTAGAAGTGGAAGAGGTTCCCTCCATGGAAGAGTATGAACCGGTTGCAGATTTTTTGCAACTTCAGGTGGGCAATTACTGGGTTTATGAAAGCTTTAGCATCAACCTCGAAACAGGAGAAGAAACGCCGCTACACAAAAGAGACAGTGTCTACGTCCTGAAAGATACGCTGATCGGCCGTTCCAACTATTTCATTCTTCAGGGCTCGCGCCTGGGGCGGGAATATCGCTCCATTTTACGTTGCTCCGGCCCGGAAGTTATGGACTCGGAGGGCCATCTTTTGTTTAGCACCGCCTCCATCGGAGATACCAGCAGCCTTTCGCCGAGCTTGCTTGTTGATGGAACAGAATCGGGGGAATATTGTGTGCAGTTCTTCAAAAATATGGAAGTCCCCTACGGAATTTTCGATGGGCTGAAGTACCAACGAACCTTTACCCTTCCTTCGTCCGAAGAAATAAGGGCCGGCGGTAAGGTACGCCATCAATCGGATTATTTTGCCAAAGGCGTCGGGCTGATCCAGTACACCAGCTTTCTTCTCAACCAACCCCTGGATATTGAACTTCGGCTGGTGCGCAGCAACGTGCAATAATTCCTTTGCCCTGTTTTTTCCGGGATTTTGCCATTCCCCTGCTATCTTTGTCTTCCAAACGCACAACACCATGCAGCTGGAATGGTATCACTACCTCATTGCGGTCCTGGGAAGCGCCCTGGCGGGCAGCATCAATACACTGGCAGGTAATGGCTCCGCCATAACCCTGACCATCCTTACGGAACTGCTCGGCCTGCCAGGCAACCTCGCCAACGGTACTAACCGCATCGGCATCTTTACGCAAAGTGCCGCCGGCACGGTTGCATTCTGGCGCAATGGCAAACTCAACCTGGGCCGAAGCCGGCTGCCCATAATCCTCAATATCATTGGAGCTATTATCGGTGTGGCCGTTGCCGTCAATGTGAGTAATGAAGCCTTCAAGAACGTATTCCGATTTCTTATGGTCGTGATGCTGTTCGTCATTTTGATCAAGCCCAGCCGCTGGCTGCGCAGTACCGATACCAACCGAAAGACGAATCCCTGGATTGCCATTCCCCTCTACCTGGCCCTGGGCTTCTACGGGGGGTTCATTCAGATGGGCATGGGTGTTTTTTTTCTGGCAGTGATGGTCCTGTACGCCCACTACAGCCTGGTCGACGCCAATGCGGTAAAGATATTCGTGGTTGGCTTTTATACCTTTCTCGTGATCCTGATCTTTCAAAGCCAGGGCCTGATCGACTGGAAAATCGGACTGATTATGGCGGTTGGGCAGACTGCAGGGGGTTATTTTACGGCCCACTACGCTTCGCGTTACGAACAGGCCAATGTATGGGCGCACCGGCTGCTCATCGTTGTCGTTCTTCTCGCTATTGTCAAACTCTTTAATCTGCATCAATTGTTCTTATGATCAACTTCAAAGAGCTCATTTCCGTCACCCTGGTGCTCTTCTCGGTGATTGATATCGTCGGGCCTATCCCCATACTGATCGGCCTGAAGAAGAAAGGTATTAAAATAGAAGCGGCAAAAGCCTCGGCCATTTCCCTGCTCATTATGACAATCTTCCTTTATGGCGGCGAAGCCCTGTTGCACCTATTCGGCATTATTCTGTTGGCCATCGCCATCAAACTGTTCAGGGATAATTTCCACCTGATTATCACGCCGACTCAAAGCGCCCCGGTACAACACTGAGTGAATTCCGGTAGAAAATGGCCCTAATCAGGGCCCCGGTAGAAGCCCTTTGTCGCCTCAAATCATCAACGCAAATTGACTAACTTGGTTCTATGAACGACCTTCTCAACAAGATCAACCAATACTGCGAAAACCATACCAGCCGGCAACTGCCTCTTCTGCATCAACTGGAAAGGGAGACCCACCTGAAAACCCTGGCGCCGCAGATGCTTTCCGGCCATCTGCAGGGGCAGTTTCTCGGAATGCTCAGTAAGATACAGCAGCCACGGGCCATCCTGGAGATCGGCGCCTTTACCGGGTACGCTGCCATCTGCCTGGCGCAGGGCCTACCTGAAGGCGGAACGCTTCACACCATCGAGGCCAACCCGGAGTTGGAATACCTCATCCGCAAGTACATATCCCTGGCCGGGCTCGATGAAAAGATCCACCTCCATATAGGTGACGCCCGGGAGGTCATCCCCGCGTTGCCGGGACCGTTTGATATGGTTTTTATCGATGCCGGAAAACAGGATTACATCCAATATTACGACCTTGTGATCGACAAAGTACCCCGCGGAGGGCTGATCATCGCCGATAATGTACTTTGGAGCGGTAAAGTCGTTTCCGGCGAACGCGGGCAGGATCAGGATGCTGCTTCTATTCACCAGTTCAATGAAAAAGTACAGCGGGATGAACGCGTAGAAAATATCATGCTGCCCCTGCGTGATGGCCTGCTCATTGCCAGGAAGGTGTAATGGACTGGATTGAGGCCACCAAGCAATACTTAATAACACCATGTCTAACCAAATGCTCTACCGCCAATTTAGCCAGCAGATACCCGGCCTGCCCATATTCGCGCAGCCCTGGTACCTCGATGCCGTCTGCGAGGGAGGAGAATGGGACGCAGCAGTGGTGCAGCAGGGTGAGCAAATAGTAGCCGCCATGCCCTATTTTCGCAAGAAAAAAGGTCCCTTCCGGTACCTGACCATGCCCCATTTCTGCAAGCATTTGGGGCCCTATCTTCATCCGGAATTTCGCGAACTCAAGTTCGAACACAAGTATTATGAGCAACTCATCGGCCAGTTGCCCGCCGTTCACGCCATTAAACAGGAATTTCACCCTTCCGTCACCAACTGGCTGCCTTTTTACTGGCAGGGCTTCCGCCAAACTACACGGTATACTTATCAGCTGGATCTAAAGGGCGGCCTGGAGGCCGTCTACCAGGGCTTCAACCGCAACGTACGCCGCAACCTCAAAAAAGCGGAAAAAGAGTTGAGCATTCGCCTGGCTATGCCACCGGCGGATTTTTTCAATATCAACTTACTCAGTTTCCAACGACAGGGGATTGCTCCTCCCTATTCCAGGGAGCTCTTTCTCCAGCACGACGAGGCCCTGGCGCAACACCAATCCCGGCAGATCTTCTGCGCGGAGGATGCACAGGGGCGAATCCATTCGGCGGCCTACCTCATCTGGGACGGACAGGCGGCCTACTACCACCTCTCCGGCGATCATCCGGACTTGCGCAACAGCGGCGCCGGCCTGCTCCTGGTGTGGGAGGCCATTCGCTATACTCATGATGTGCTGCAACTTCCCATGTTTGACTTTGAAGGCAGCATGATGCCTAATGTGGAGGCTATCCGGCGGCAGTTTGGGGGGCGGCAGGCGCCTTATTTCCGGGTGTGGAAATACGACTCAAGGGTATATCGGTTATTGGATGGCATGTTGAATGGATTTGAGTGAAGCGCCCTTTCAATTAAACAAACTCACATACCCGAAGTGCACTTTCGGCGCGCTAAAGTCGATGGGGTTGTCCAGCCGCTTGCCATAGGCCAGGCTGACGCCAAACAGGCCAACGGCTGTTTCAAAGGTAATGCCGGCGCCAAAGCCGTAGGGCTGATCAGTTATATTTTTAGTGCTGGTTTTATCTTCCACATAGGCGTAATCGCCAAAAGCGTAGAGGTAGGAGTTTTGCC
>JAGQXQ010000330.1:6097-7966 GCA_020436535.1 Phaeodactylibacter sp. | reverse complement strand
CGCAACAGGCGGTTGCCGCCAATGCGAAATTGCTCGTTAAAAAAGATGGGCTCTTCAGAAATGATGGCCCCGCCCTGCAGGCTCCCCTTAATGGTGCTGCGGTTGAAAACAGGCAAATAGCCCTCCAGCCGGGTACTGAGCTTGTACTGAAAACTGCGTAGGGTGAGTGTATCGTATAGTTCCCCGTACCCCAGTTCCACGATCCGGTTGTTGCGCTCGATGCGCTTGACGCCGGCGCCCCCGCGCAGAAAGGCAGCCCAGCCTTTGCGTGGGTTGAACCGATAGTCGAGCCGCTGCAGGGCGTACTCCAGGCCGAAGGAAGTATTGCCCACATCCAGGGTGGAGGGTAGCCTTTGCTGCTGCTCCAGCCGTTGCTCATCGACAGTCAGCAGGGAAGAAGAGCGATTGTTCCAAAATGCTTTGATGTAATTGCCGCCTTCAAACAAGTATTGAATGCCCAGGTCGGATTCGAGGTCCAGAAAGGAGGTATCCCGTTTGTAAAGATTGAAGCGAAAGTCGACTCCAAATGGCAATGCCAATACGTAAGGATAGTTGAACTCGAGATCCAGCCGCTGTGTCTCCGGGCGGAGTTGCTCAAAGGCTACATAAAGGCGCTCTCCCAGGCCGAACTGATTCTGCAGCTCTCCATTGAAAGTACCGGTAATGAGCAGGTTCCGGTTGTTTTCCTGCCGGCCACTGGCGTTTTGGGGCAGCACACCGATGACAAAATCGAAGCGGCTGGCCCGCTTTTTACTAAGCAACAGCCGGAGCGATGCCTGCTCGCCGACAAAGGTAACCAGCGGGTCTCCATCCAGCTTCAGGAATGGCAATTCCCGGATCCGGTTGCGGATGCGCAGCACCCGCCCATTGTCATAGGGCGCGCCCTCCCGAATACCCAGATAGTTGCTGAGGTAAGCTTTACTGACCTTTACATCGCCCTCCACCTCCAATTTATCGACCAGAATGAGCTGATTGCGGTCAAAGCGTAAACGAGCGCCGGCCTGCCCGTCCTCCACCCGAATTTCATCCAGCCACACCTCGGCAAATGGATAGCCATGATCCTCGGCATACTTCAGCAGCCGTTCCTGGAGCTGGCGCAATTGTGCAAAGCGAAAGGGCCGGCCCCGGTAGAGCCGCTCCCGAAAGCCCGACGCATCGAGAAATAGCTCCGGTACGCTGTCGCTTTTCAACTGAACCCACTCGTAAGCCGGCCCCAGGTAAAGGTAGGCGGTAAAGCTGCTGTCGTGTTGCACCAGGCTGTCAATGGAGGCTTCAAGGTAGGCCGCCAGGTGCAATTCCTGAATTTTCGCATTCAGGAAATCAAGCACTGCCGTCGAATCAGAAAGGTTTTCAGGGACCTTTAGATGGCGCTCAATAAAGGCATCCGAAGTATCCAACGGCTCAATACGCAGCCCCGCCTGGCCCGGTAATGAAGTAGCGCTTAAAATCATTAAGGCCAGAAAAAGAAGCCAGGCCGGGTATTTGAATAAACCAGAAATGCGCCGAATCCTCTGTGGACGGAAGAGGGCCATACCGCCATATAGCCATATAGCCATATCCAAAACAGGTTGAAATCCAGCTTTTTGCCAACCCGCCCTATATAGCCTGCCCCCCTCACAACATTTTACTATGCCGGGCGTTATTTTTTTATTCGGGAAGCCTTCAACCTTTCGCACAGCATTAAACATTTGTTAAAATTTGAAATCGGACACCTAACAATCCTATATTTAACGACACGAAATTAATAGTCATTGCTGAAGTGCTTCATCCCCCCATCTATTTAGAGTATGTTCAAAATTCGATCAATGGCCTTCGAGCGGCAAATTTTGTTCCATCCGGCGTTAAATTTTTCGCCGGATTGCCCGCATC
>JAGQXQ010000330.1:773-6008 GCA_020436535.1 Phaeodactylibacter sp. | reverse complement strand
CATCGAAATTTGAACATACTCTTATGGACTTCCTGTATGAAAACGTTTTGGCGCCCCCCTTCTTTGACAAAATTTGTCGAAGGAAAAAACCTGCATTCATGCCGGTTGGAGGCGGCGCCCGGCCCGGCAAAAGTGCAGCCTACAATGCTATTCATTCAAAAACAATCGCTTACAAACAGTAACCAATAATAAAAACTGCGTTACGTTAATAATTAAAATCCTTATAGCTCATGAAGCGGATATTAAAATACGCGGGTATCATCAGCCTGCTCTTCATCGGGATGGCAGCCTCCTTCCAGCCTGACAACAAATACTTTGAGATCCTCAAAAACATCGAGATATTCACCAACCTCTATAAAGAAGTCAATACGTACTACGTAGACGATGTCGACCCCGGCCACCTGATGCGTATCGGCATCGACGCTATGGTGGAATCGCTCGACCCCTTCACCAATTACATCTCTGAATCAGAGATCGAAGGGTACCGCTTTATGACCGAAGGTAAATATAACGGCATTGGCGCCATCAGCCAGAAAATGGGCGATTTCGTTACCATTACGGAATTGTACCAGGGGCAGGCCGCCGATAAGGCCGGCCTCCGCCCCGGCGACCAGATCATCGCTGTAGACGGGCAGGACGCCACCGGCAAAGACCCGGATGCCATCAACAATATCCTCCGTGGATTCCCGGGGACGACCGTTAAGCTGACCATTCGCCGGCCCGGCCAGGATGAAGATTTCGACCTCGATCTCGTTCGGGGCGAAGTGCAGGTGCCCAACGTACCTTATCACGGGGTTGTAGCTGACGGCATTGGCTACGTTGCCCTTACTACCTTCACCCGCGAAGCGGGAACCAATGTAGCCAACGCTGTGCGGGAACTCAAAGAACAAAACCCCGGCCTTAAAGGGATCATCTTCGACCTGCGCGGCAACGGCGGCGGACTGCTCAATGAAGCGGTTAATGTTTGCAATGTGTTTATCCCGAGAGGGGAACTGGTGGTGACCACCAAGGGCAAGGTGAAAGACTGGGACCGTGCGTTCAGCACCATGAACCAGCCGGTCGACCTCGATATTCCGCTGACCGTACTGATCAATAAAAATTCCGCTTCCGCCTCCGAAATTGTCAGTGGAGTGATCCAGGATTACGACCGCGGCGTGCTCATCGGGCAACGTTCTTATGGTAAAGGCCTGGTGCAAAATACCCGAGATATCGGCTATAACTCTAAACTGAAACTGACGACCGCCAAGTACTATATTCCCAGCGGCCGCTGTATTCAAAGTGTCGAGTACAAAGATGGGGAACCCATCCACATTCCCGATGACCAGCGCACTCCTTTCAAAACGCGCAGTGGCCGTACCGTACTCGACGGCGGCGGCGTCAAGCCGGATATGATGATCGAGAAATTTACCGACGCCGACATCGTGAAAGGGTTGCTGGAGCAACACCTCATATTCGATTACGTCACCCAGTATTGTCTGAAACACGATAGCATACCAGGGGTAAAAGATTTCCACTTTGAAGACTTTGCCGGCTTTGTGCAATTCCTTGGAAATCGTGAGTTTGACTATGATACCGAAAGCGAGAAGCTACTCAAAAAACTGATGGAAGAAAGTACCGAAGAAGGCTACGAACTCACTGCTCAGGTAGAGGCGCTGGAGAATCAGATAGATGCCGCCAAAAAGGACGCCCTGATGAATAATAAAGCCGTCATTACCGATCTGATCGAAAAAGAGATCTCCAGCCGGTATTACTATCAGGAAGGCAAGATCAAAATGGGGCTGCGCAATGATGCTGAGATCGAAGAGGCGGTAAAGTTGCTCAACGATAAGCAAAAGTATCAATCCCAGTTGCAAGGGTAGAAATTGCTGTCACACAAAGAAAATGAGGCGCTCTGATCCCCGGAGCGCCTCATTTTTTTTTACTCCTTATTCGCTAACTGCCCGCAAGCCGCATCGATATCTTTGCCTCTGCTGCGGCGCACCGTCACCATTACCCCCTGATCGCGCAGGTATTTGGCAAAATCGTCAATGCGGTGCTCCGTCGCTTTGAGGAAAGGCGCCCCGTCGATCGGGTTGTATTCGATAATGTTGACCATGACGGGGAAGTACCGGCAAAGTTCCGCCAGGCGGGCGGCATCCTCCAGGCTGTCGTTAAAATTCTGAAAGGCGATGTATTCGTAGCTGATGCGGTTTCGGGTCGCGCGGTAGAAATAGCGCAGAGCTTCCATCAGGGAGTTCAGATCATTCTGCTCGTTGATGGGCATGATCTGGTTGCGCTTTTCGTCATCGGCAGCGTGCAGGGAAAGGGCCAGATTAAATTTCACCCCGTCGTCAGCCAGCTTTTTGATCATTTTCGCAATGCCGGCCGTGCTGATGGTAATGCGCCGGGGAGACATGTTGAGGCCGTCGGGCGAGGTAAGCCGTTCTACGCTCTCCAATACGTTCTTATACGCCAGCAGCGGCTCTCCCATGCCCATGTAGACAATATTCGTCAACGGATGGCCGAAGGTTTCTTCCGCCTGCCGGTTGACCAGCACCACCTGGTCGTATATCTCGCCGGCATCGAGATTGCGTACCCGTTTCATCCGGCCGGTGGCGCAGAAGGTACAACTGAGGCTACAACCCACCTGCGAGGATACACAAACCGTAAACCGCCTATCGTCCGGTACGGGAATGAGCACCGATTCTATCAGATGCTCATCGTGGAGCCGGAAACGCGATTTGATGGTGCCATCCGCACTGTGCTGTAACTTGTCAAGGGTGATGGCATTGATGGCGAAGTGCTCGTTCAGGTGCTCTCGCAGCTTTTTGGACAGGTTGGTCATGGCGTCGAAGGAGTGTGCGCCCTTTTTCCATAGCCATTCGTGTACCTGTTGAGCCCGAAACCTGGGCTCTCCAATTTCCCTGAACAGGTCCTCCAGTTCCAACTGGCTGAGCTGCCGAATATCTTTTTTGGTGGTTGATGTAGTCATGCAAACAAATTAAAATACGGTCCAGGAATTTAACAATACAGCCAACTCACTAATCCGCCCGGCCAGCTAACAATATAACCATTTACTGGACTTTAAGCCGGAAGTGCGAAGTCGGAAGTCGGAATGGGGCGCTAAATGGGCATTCGGCGCCGATTTTCCGAATTCCGAATTCCACCTTCAACCTCGGACCGTCCAAAGTCCAGTAACCATTTAACAGTACCCCTCCACTCCTAAATCGATCTGCACTTCTCCGCCAGCCAGTCGTGCTCTTCATCATTCAGCAGCGGGGTTAATTCATTTAACACCTTTCGGTGATAATCGTTGAGCCAGCCCTTTTCTTCCTGTGTAAGCAGTTCGGATTCCGCCAGTTTGAGGTCGATAGGGAAAAGGGTCAGTGGCTCAAAGGCGAAGAAGCGGCCGCTATCAGTGGATGATTGTTCAACGCACAATTCCAGGTTCTCGATCCTTATACCATATTCCCCGCTTTTATAGTAGCCCGGCTCATTGGACGTAAGCATACCGGGCTGGAAGGCTGTTTCCCCTCTTTCTCCCCGAGGGTTAGGCGTGAACCCCTGCGGCGCCTCGTGCACGTTGAGGAAAAAGCCTACTCCATGGCCAGTCCCGTGGCCGTAGTTGAGGCCTTCGCGCCACAGGTGCATGCGGGCGAGGATATCGAGCTGTACACCAACTGTTCCCTCCGGGAAGACGGCCCTTGACAGGGCAATATGGCCTTTCAGGACCAGTGTATAGTTCCTGCGCTGTTCCTGGGTAGGGTCTCCCAGGGCGGTAGTGCGGGTAATATCGGTGGTGCCTTCCAGGTACTGCCCGCCGGAGTCGAGCAGCAGGATGCCTTCCGGACGAATGTCAGCGCAGGTGTCCGGCTCGGGCTTGTAATGCACAATGGCCCCGTTGGCGGCATATCCGACAATGGCGGCGAAGCTCTCTCCGAAGTAATTGCCCTGGGCTTTGCGAAAATCAGCCAGTTGCTGCGCCAGTTCATATTCGCTGACCGTCCTGCTTTGCAGCTCCGCTTCCAGCCAGCGATACAGCTTGAGCAGGGCTACACCGTCTTTACGCATGGCCTGGCGGATGTGCTTAACCTCTGTTTCGTTCTTAATGGCCTTCATCGGGCGAATGAGGTTGCTACTGCTCTTCCACTGTTCTTCCTCCAATGCTTCGAAGAGGTTGATGCTGGTGGAGCCGGGATCGTAGAGCACGGGGCTATCCTGATCCAACTCTTTCAGAAAGTTTTCCATTTCTTCGTAGGGCTGTAGCTGAACGCCGTCTTCCTTTAACCGTTGCCGAAGTTCCGCCGAAACTTTTTCTTTGTGAACAAACCAGTGAACTATTTTGACGCCAACCAGCAGATAGCTGATGCAAACCGGGTTGTATTCTACATCAGCTCCACGAATATTGAGCGCCCAGGCGATGTCATCCAGAGTAGCCACCAGGTAATATTCTGCTCCTTTTATTTGTCGCTGTATCAGGCCGATCTTTTCGGCCCGGCTCTGGCCAGCTTGTTCTTCATCCAGCTCAAAGACGGCATTGCGGGGCAGAGAAGGGCGGCCCTTCCAAATGCGCCCGATCAGATCCTCCTTGTAGGCAACCTTTATATTTTTTTTCTCCAGCTTTCGATGAAGGTAATTAACTTGAGCAAGCGAAAAAATGTTTCCATCACAACCAACAGTGCTACCCGGCGGCAGGGTATCCAGCAACCAGTCAATATGCTCAGGGGCATGGGGTACTTTTAATCGGTGTAACACAACGGGGCTATCCTTCAATTCCTGCTCCGCCTGAATGAAGTACCGCGAATCGGTCCATAAGCCGGCATGATCAGCGGTAATGGCCGCCACTCCGGCGGAGCCTGTGAATCCGGAGATCCATGCCCGTGATTTCCAATGATCGGCGACGTACTCGCTTTGGTGTGGATCCTGGCTGGGAATGATAAAAGCGTCGAGGTGAGATTCCCCCATTTCCCGGCGCAAGGCTTCCAGGCGTTCCTTTAGATTAATTGTTTGTGACATATTTCTGGAACATTATATATTATTAATCGTATTTTAAGCAGGTATTTGCTCAAGGCCTGCTACCACTTGCAAAAGATAGAAAATTTGAGTAAATAGCTTGTGTAACTCTTAAAAAATAAAAATGCTAAAGCAGAGTTTAAGCCAGAAGATGCTCCAAAAGCTGTCCCCGCAGCAGATCCAGCTAATGAAGCTGCTGCAGGTGCCGACCGTCATGTTGGAGCAACGGATCAAGGAGGAGCT
>JAGQXQ010000330.1:0-682 GCA_020436535.1 Phaeodactylibacter sp. | reverse complement strand
TTCGGGAAGATGCATATGAACTGGACGACTACCTGAATGACTACATCGAGGACGATCCGGCGTCTTACAAGCTCAGATCCAACAATTACAGTACCGAAGAAGAAGATAAAAGCATACCGATACCGGTCGAAAGTTCCTTCCATGACTATTTGGAACAACAACTGGGCCTCCAGGATTTTGGGGATGAACGGCTGGAAGCTATTGCCCACCAAATCATCGGCAGCATCGACGACGACGGTTACCTGCGCCGAGAACCCATTGCCATCATGGATGACCTGATGTTTTCTCAGAACATCTTTGTTACCAAGGAAGAAATTGTGGAGGTCCTCAAAAAAATCCAACGTTTCGACCCTCCCGGAATCGGCGCCCGGGACCTACAGGAGTGTCTTTTACTTCAACTCTATAATAAAAGGGATCAGGAGGAGCTGGAGGACATGAGCCTCGAAGAATGGGATAGCCTGGAACTGGCCATCGAGATCCTGAAGAACCACTTCGACGAGTTTACCAAGAAACACTACCTGAAACTGCAAAACCGGCTGAATATAACCGAAGAAGACCTCAAAGGCGCTATCGATGAGATCGTCAAGCTGAACCCCAAGCCGGCCAGCGGCTATTCCAGCAGCGGAAACCGCTCTACCCAGTATATCGTCCCCGATTTCATCATCGTCAACCGCGACGGCGA
>JAGQXQ010000329.1:2093-3861 GCA_020436535.1 Phaeodactylibacter sp. | reverse complement strand
CTGGAAGCTTATTATAAAAAATCGTTTTTAGAACCCTATAATGGAAATGTCCTGGTAGATGGGCTTTCCGCCTTAACCATCTGTGAAGATGGCGTCCCTGAGGTAACTGCAAGGGTGGATAGGATGGAAACCCCAGTTGGCCTTCCGGAAGATGAGGAGACACTTGCTTTATACCTGGAACTAAAGAGCCTTCACCTGCTCCGGCCCGGTGGAAGATTGAATCTGGAGTACCTCGATGATATTGCCCAGGCCATGTATGCCTTTCCGGATAAAAGGTTGATCATAGAGATCTTTAATCCGAGGAAGGAACGAAAGGAAGAAATGCAGGAAGAACTCTGGTCTTATTATCAAGAACAGGGCTATGATCCAGCCATGATCCAGATGGGCTCCTATTCCAGACATAGCCGGTATTTTGAGGGCTGGCTGTGGCCGCCCAAGGGCCGAAAAATAATGATGCGTTTAGAAGACAGATAATAGCGTTTATTCTGAAAATTTCCGTAGAGAAATGCCGCTGTCCTGTTCACCCTGTGAAGTGATTTCTTGTGCTTTCATCGCTATTTAACAGTGTAAATCCTGTAAATTCCAGAATCCTGTCTAATGAAATTAATAGCCAAAACCATGGCGGGCCTGGAGCCCGTACTCGCTGAAGAACTGAAACAACTGGGGGCTGCCGGGATCGAGCCCCTCAACCGCGCCGTGTATTTCGAGGGAGATCTTCGGCTGTTGTACCGCGCCAACCTGGAGCTGCGCACCGCGCTGCGCATCCTGAAGCCCATTCATTCCTTCAAAGTGCGGGACGAGCAGGGCCTTTATCGCAAGATCTTCGATATCGACTGGCGGCAGTACATGGGCGTGAATGACACCCTGGCGGTGGATGCAGCGGTCAACTCGCCCCATTTCAACCACTCCAAATACGTGGCGCTGAAAACCAAGGACGCTATCGTCGACCGTTTCCGAAAAGAGGAAGGGCGCCGCCCCGATGTGTCGCTGCACCGGCCTACTTTGCGGGTCAATGTGCACATCTACCAGGAAGAATGTACCGTGTCTCTCGACAGCTCGGAGGAATCCCTGCACAAGCGGGGCTACCGGGTGGAGGCGCTGGAGGCCCCCATCAACGAAGTACTGGCCGCCGGTATGGTCCTGCTGACAGGTTGGAAGCGCGACTGCGCCTTCATCGACCCTATGTGTGGCTCGGGCACCATCCTCATCGAGGCGGCTACCTATGCCTGCAACCGGGCCCCGCAATTGCAGCGCGAGTATTTTGGGTTTAAAAAATGGCAGGACTTCGACGAGGAACTCTGGGCCGGCCTGCTCGCCGACGCCCGCAACCGGGTGACGGCTTTTAAACATGGCCTCTACGGGTACGATATGGATTTCAAGGCCATGCGAATTGCCAATCACAATGCCCTGGCCGCCGGTCTGGAAGGGCAGGTGGAAATAAAACGCCAACGCTTCGAACGCCTGGAGCCGCCGGCGGAGGACGGCCTCCTCGTGATGAACCCTCCCTACGATGAGCGCCTGGTGAAAACGGATATCGAAGCCTTTTACCAGATGATCGGAGACCGCCTCAAACAGGCCTTCGCCGGTTACGAAGCCTGGATTATTTCCTCCAATAAAGAAGCCATGAAAAAAATCGGCCTGCGCCCTTCCAGTAAGATGACTCTCTTCAATGGCGCCCTGGAATGTAAATACCATCAGTATCAGTTATACAGCGGGAGCCGGAAGCAAAAAACTGAAGATCATGAATAAGGGGGGGAGGTTTTGGAAG
>JAGQXQ010000329.1:0-2045 GCA_020436535.1 Phaeodactylibacter sp. | reverse complement strand
CGGAAGCGATCGTAGGAAGTCCCGTACCGACGGAGGAGGCCGGGATGGGAAGGCTGCATTCGGTATTCGGGAAGCGAACCTGCGAACCTGCGAACCTGCGAACTACGGTATTCGGTATTCGGTATTCGAACGCAGTGAGGCTCCGCCGCCGTCTCCGGCGGGCAGTAGTCCGGTCTACAACGGACGGAGGCCGCGGGGTGAAGCAGCTATGGCGGGCGAAAGCCCGCACCGGCGAAGGGGCCCGGGGTGGGCCTTGTCCATGGCCATAACCCTCCTGGCGCTGGCGTTCCAACTCCATCCGGTATACGGGCAGCGATCTTCTTCCAACGCAGCGCCCGGGCTTCGCTTACCAAGTGATACGATTCGTGCGTCGGCGGCTATCTACCACTTGCCTTCTATGTCTGCCCTGCCTTCCCCGCGAGCCCTGGAATCCACTACCCGAAAGCAGGTACTGGAAGCCCCTCCCATGCCGGCTGCCTATTCTTATGACAAGCTGGGCGCCTTCTGCAAGTGGGAAGTGCAATTGGAGAAGGCCGCCCGCATGCCGGTCAAATTCCGGCTGGGAGAAGTACAATATGTGGAACGGCTGGAAGGCAAGTTGCCAGATTATTAAAGTTGGTTTTGTGGGTTCGCGGAAAAGGGTTACTTTAGGAAAGAAAAAAAAACCATCAATATGCTGTAATTCATTTTGCTGAGCTGAAAAGCTACTTTCACAGGCAGCCAATTCTCCCTTACATGAGGCCCATTCATTTCGAAAGGTACATCAAGGAAGTTGCTCAGAAAACTGCACGTATTGGGCGGGTAGCCGCTTTATTAGCCATTCTTTCCATTTTGATGTTCTACCTTCTGGACCTGTATGACCTTCAACTGAAAAACACCATAGCCTGGCGGGGTATTGGACTGATGGGGGCGTTGGTTTTTCTCATTGGCAGGTATTTTAATAAGTCCGCCAATTTTGTCATTTCTATTTACGCCGTTATGTTGTCCAGTTTCATCCTGATGATGAACGGTATTGCCTTTCAGATCTATACCAGTGTTTCCAGTACGCCCAAGCAGGTATTTGCAGTAACGGTCGGTTGTATGACGGTGTGGTTGGTTATCGCAATGATCGCCAGCGGCGCAAGGAAGTATATGGTTTACAGCGGTATGGTGCTCATGGTGGGACTCGCTCTGTTTCTACTGGCCGACCGGGCCCAAAGTTTTGGGTATATATTTTCCATTTATCTGACAGCCTTCTTCGCCATCATCGTGATGCGCAATCAGGAAAAACAAGAACGGGAGAAGGCCACATTTGTCTATCAGCTCGAGGAGCGGGAGGAAAAGATCGCCCGTCAGCGACAGGAGTTGCAAAATGCCAATGAAAACCTGGTGAGTTTCAACTATGCTATCACTCATGACCTTAAGGGGCCTCTGCGGTTAGCCCAGTCTTTTACTCAGCTTTTGGAGCGGCGCCTCTGCTCCGGGGAATTGGATGAAGAAAGTAAGAATGAGTTTTTCGGACATATCAAGGGCAGTCACGCCAAGATCCACCAAATCATCGAGGACCTGTTGCTGTTGTCTCGTATCGGAAAAAACGGGTTGGCCCCTTCGTCGGTCCAACTGGAACCCATGGCCCGCAGCATTTGGGAAGAACAAACGGCTGGCAGGAAGGAGGATACGCCAGGTTTATCCTTCAACAGCCTGGGGTGTATCCAGGCCGATGCCAAATTGTTGTGGCACCTGCTCAGCAATCTGATCTCCAATGCGATAAAGTATTCCCAACACGTGGCGGATCCCAACGTGGAAATTGGTTCCTACCGGGAGGAAGGAGGGCAGACCGTATTGTACGTCAGGGATAACGGCGCAGGCTTCGACATGCAGTTTGCTGAAGAATTGGGGAAGCCCTTTAAACGCTTGCATTCAACGCAACAGTTTGAAGGTACGGGGATCGGGCTGGCCATTGTTCGCCAGGTGGTCAATCTGCATCAGGGGCGGTTTTGGGCGGAAGGAGCTGAGGGGCAGGGCGCTACCTTCTACTGTGCGTTTCCCGATAAGATCATATAAGG
>JAGQXQ010000328.1 GCA_020436535.1 Phaeodactylibacter sp. | reverse complement strand
CGTAGTTGGCGTATTCCGCCCCGAAATCGAGCAACAGCAGGTCGCCCTCCTTACATTTCTGGTTGTTCTGTACGTAGTGTAAGACGCAGTTATTACTGCCGCTGGCCACAATGGGATCATAGGCATGCCCGTTGGCGCCGTTGCGGATAAATTCGTGAATGATGGCTGCTTCGATCTCATATTCCATGACGCCCGGCCTGGTGTTTTCCAGCACGCGGCGGAAGGCCTTGCCGGTAATGTCGATCGACCGCTGAATGAGTTCCACCTCAATAGGAGATTTCACCATGGCCAGCTTCTTGAGGATGGGCTGGGAGCGGTGGTACTTGTGCAGTGGGTAGCGCTCCATCAGTTGTTTGGCAAAGCGCACGTCCCGGGTCAGCACCGCCGACTGAAAGCGGTCGTGCTCATTGAGGTTGAGGTAGATGCGTTTGGACAGCAGAATGAGTTCGTGCAGGATGGTATCCATTTCATCCAGCCAGTAGACCTTTTCGATGCCGGATATTTTGCTGGCCTCCTCCTTGCTATACTTCTGGCCTTCCCAAAGGGCGGTATGTTCGTCTACCCGCTTGATGAAGGCCAGTTCCTGAAAACCTTCCTTGATGCAATCTGGGAATAGAACGAGCACCGTTTCTTCCTGCCCAAGCCCGGAGAGGTAGAACAGGCCGGAGCTCTGGCGGAAAGGGAAAAAGGTATCCCCACTGCGCGGCATCAGGTCGTTAGACTGAAAAATGGCAATGGAATCCGACTGCATTTTGCGCATGAAGCGCTTGCGGTTGAATTGAAATAATTTGGGGTCGATCGCGTCGTATCTCATGGGAAAATGATTTTTAGATTTAATGGCTCAATGAATACTTTGTGCTTTGGCTTCTGGCGGGGTTATGGGGCGCTGTTCGGTTGTAATCTCTTAACGGGCGCTTCCTGTTCTCATCCGTTATCAACAATTTGCATACGCCAAACAAGAGCACCGCAAGTTTACCAGGCGGGCCGCTTCTTGGCAAGGCCGTCTCATAACGGAAAGCATCAGCAAGTTCTTGGGATGTTGGGATATGGGCGAATAAGGGTAGGCGCCGAACTCGTAAACTTCTCAAAGTTGCAAAAAAACAGATAAGGATAAAAGTGTTTGGCCTAATTTGGAATGATTTTAACATGATGGAGAACGTTGTTGGTTGGCAAACAACCAGCAACTGACAACCAATAAACCTACAGCTTAGCGTCCACTTCCAGCAGATCTTCCTCCTGAAAATCCTTGAACCATTTACCCAACTGTTTGCGGGCATTGGTGCGCACGCCTTCGTTGATGTAGCAGGCGATGGTAACCAGGCCGAAGGAAAGCACGCCGATGTCGTCGGTGTAGCCGATGATGGGGGTGAGGTCGGGCAGAGCGTCGAAGGGGGAGATGAGGTAGCCCAGGGTGCCGAGGACGATGCTCTTGGCCCAGGTGGGTGTCTCTTTACGGCGATAGGCGTAGAAGAGGAGTAGTGCCGAATAGACTGTCTTCACACCAGCCTGATGGGCAAATTGAGATATCTTTTTCCAGAATTTATTTTCGGAAAACTGCTTGATATATGATTTGAATGGATTTTTCATGTTTTAAGGAATTACAAAGTAATTGCTTACTAAAGCACTAATATAACAGTTTAAATAAGAATTTCTCCTTCGAAAATCTACTAACGGCGCCATTCTGCCGTCAGAAGTTCTTCAACCGGGCCGGCTACTTCCAGGCCGGCATGGAGGCCTTCGCCCGAATATAACAATTGTTCCCCCTCAAAAAGTTTCACCTCCAGCACTGCCTGCAGGCTCTCGTTGACCTTGCCTGCCATATTTCCTGAAATGGGAGACACCAGTTGCCCCGTGCCGCCTTTTTTGTGGGCGATGATCTCCAGGCGGTGTTTCTTGTCCCGAAAGGCCAGGAAAACCTCCTGTGTTCCCAGAGTAGCGCGCATCCGGGCGCCGGTGTAGGTAGCGAAGCGGTAAAGGCGACCCTCCAGCAGAAACCCGACAATATACCCGATGAAGTGGCTGCCGATCCAGGGGATATTGGCCACCGAGGCCATCAGGGAGGCGGTTTGGCCCGCTCCGAAATGATTGCTCTGCATCCAGATCCAGGAAGAGGGGAACGAGTGCCCCCAGTCTTTTTCAATATACCCTTTCCCGCCGGTGAAATCCACCTCCTGCCCGTATACCCGAAGGGCCCCTTCCAAACCGTGGTTGAGGCTCACCACCCCGTGATAACATTCCATAAAAGGGACAAAGGAATACCAGCCCATAATGCCGGGCGCCCCCAGCATTTTAGGCCAGGGCGTTATGTCTTTGAACTGAAGCTTGCCCTGTAGCTCCGGCATGGTAAGTTCTATGTGGCTATCAGAAAAGTGGTTGCCGCCAATATCGATTTCGAAGTGGCTGGAGGCCGGGATAAAGGCTTCGGTGGGAAAATCGTGATAGGCGGCTGTGCATTGCTTGCCATCGAGTCGCTGTATAAAAGCGTGATGCCGGCCGTCCAGCCCCA
>JAGQXQ010000327.1 GCA_020436535.1 Phaeodactylibacter sp. | reverse complement strand
TAACTTCCTCTCCTCGGAAATTAATCATATACTTTAGAGCATGAACGCAACGCAGGCCGCAAGGAAATTTGGTACTGCACCGGTTTTTTTCACCGCGATTTCCACCATTCTCGGCGCAGTTATGTTCCTGCGGTTTGGTTTTGCCGTAGGCCAGGTCGGTATGGCGGGTACGCTGCTCATTGTATTGATTGGCCACCTTGTGACCATACCCACCGCAATGGCAATTGCGGAGATCGCTACCAACCAGAAAGTAGAAGGCGGTGGCGAATATTATATTATTTCCCGCTCTTTCGGCCTGGTCATTGGTTCTTCCATTGGTATAGCCCTTTACTTTTCACAAGCGATCAGCGTTGCATTTTACATAATGGCCTTTGCGGAAGCCTTTAATTCACTCTTTGACTATCTACTTCAAAACTATCACCTGGATCCCGCTCTGGAATGGCTGTTGTCCAAAAAACAGACGGTGAGTATTCCCGCTCTTTTTGCCCTGACGGCCATCGTTCTCATTAAAGGAGCCGACCTGGGGGTAAAAACGCTTTATGTAGTGGTGGCCACGCTTTTTTTATCGCTGGTGGCCTTTTTCATCGGACAGACTGATTATGGCCGGGAGCATAATCTGGATGTTTTCGCTAATATCGCAGACAATAAAGAGCCGGGCCAGCCGGCAGTGGATACCGCCACTTTGTCCTTTTTTCAGGATACAATTCAGGACGATTACCCCAATCCCAATGTTCCAAAATTAAGCCCGGCGGACCTCAGCCGCTCTGCCGATCCACCCCAACCACCGTTGGAGGTATTCAGCTTTTTCACTGTTTTTGCTATTATCTTTCCGGCGTTTACAGGCATGACTGCCGGGGTAGGCCTCTCCGGCGATCTCAGGAAACCCAGTCGTTCTATTCCTATGGGAACACTGGCGGGTACGATCTGCGGCATGATCGTCTACGTCTTCATCACCTATAAATTGGCTTCCTCCGCCAGCCCGGCGGACCTGGCGGACACGAGCCGCCTGGTCATGGCCGATATCGCCTGGCAGGGGTGGTGGTTGATTCCGGTTGGCCTGGCGGCAGCTACCATCTCCTCAGCTATTGGATCGATATTGGTGGCGCCCCGAACCCTGCAGGCTATTGCTCGCGACCGGCTGATCCCCTCCCGGGGCATCAACTATTGGCTGTCGCGTGGGCGAGGGAAAAATGATGAGCCCTATAATGCCACGGTTGTGACAGTCGTACTGGCCTTTGTGTTCATCCTGATGGGTGAATTGAATGCCGTGGCTAAGATCATATCCATGTTCTTTATGGTCACCTATGGCTCGCTCTGCCTGATCTCCTTTTTACAGCATTTTGCCGCCGACCCTTCCTATCGGCCGACTTTCCGGTCGCGCTGGTACATTTCCTTGTTCGGCGCTATTGCCAGTTTCGGTTTGATGTTTTTCATGAACCCCGGTTATGCTTTTTTCTCTCTTGTTGTAATGGTAGTATTCTACCTTCTGGTGAGCCGCTACAATCCGGAAAAGAAAAACCTGGCCGTAATCTTTCAAGGGGTGATCTTCCAAATCAGCCGCCAGTTGCAGGTCTTTTTACAAAAAACAGAAAAAGAGCAGACCGCGAGTTGGCGGCCCTCTGCCGTATGCATTTCAGAGCATTCTTTCGACCGTCTGGCAGCCATTGACATGATGCGCTGGATATCACAGCGCTATGGCTTCGGCACGTATATCCACAAGATCAGTGGTTATCTTTCAAAGGCCACTCATCAGGAAGCCAAAAAGTCCAAGGAAAGGCTGATAAAAATGGCGGAGGCCAGCGACAGCAACATATACATCGATACACTGATCAGCCCGTCCTACACCTCAGCGGTGGCACAAGTCATTCAGTTGCCTGGCATCTCGGGTACAGAAAATAATGTGCTGCTGACTGAATTTTCCAAGGTAAACCCCGAAAACCTGGAGGATATCGTCGATAATTTCAAACTGATTAAATCGGTTGATTTTGACCTACTCATACTGGGCAGTACGGAGCGGGGTTATGGCCTCAAACAAAGTATTCACGTATGGATCACTTCCAACGATTATGAGAATGCCAACCTGATGATCCTTTTGGCCTATATCATCCTGGGCCACCGGGAGTGGAAAGCGGGGATTATCAAGATCTTTGCCATCTATCCGGAGGAATCCGTTGAAGATGAACGCGAAAGGTTGTTTAGTCTGATCGAAGCCGGCCAGTTGCCCATCTCCCCCCATAATATCGAAGTCATTCCCCGCAAACAGGACATCGACCCCCGGGAGATTATTGCCGAGAAGTCAAAGGATGCGGACCTTACCATCATCGGTTTCCGGGAAGAAGTGGCCAGGCATGAAGGCGCCGCCGTTTTCAAAGGCTATGAAAGTATAGGCAATACCCTGTTTGTCAATGCCGCCGAGCAGATCAAAATTAAGTAAAGAGAGGTTTGCCTCCGGTTGTTTATGTTTTTTTACAGTAGTATGACAATGTGGCCTTTCTTGAAAAGGAGATGCCATTTTAAATTATTTATATTTTTTTGTTTAAACAGTTTATTTTTAGCTGCTTGTGTGTAATAGAGCTGTTCTTTGGGCGCGATTCCTTTTTGTGCCCCATCTGGGGTTATGGCAAACAACAGACAGACAGGGGTCTATACCTGCTTGGAAGCTTGCGAGGGTTTA
>JAGQXQ010000326.1:7188-7310 GCA_020436535.1 Phaeodactylibacter sp. | reverse complement strand
GGGTTCATCTGCGCCTGCAGGGCGGCACGCTCCAGCTCCGTGACCTGCTGTTGGATGACCGCCTCCCGTTTCACCCTGGCCACCGACTGCCGTTGGTAGTAGAATATTCCGGACAGCAACAG
>JAGQXQ010000326.1:0-7068 GCA_020436535.1 Phaeodactylibacter sp. | reverse complement strand
GCGCCGGGCGGCAGCTGAGGGTAGTTGACGGTGAGGTTTTCGGTGTACTGCCAGTCCGCCTTCTCGTTTAGCCGGTAGCGGTAGGGGATGCGGCCGTTCTGCCGGTAGTTGATGGCCAGGAAGCGGAATTCGAGGCTATTGTTGTTGTGCTGCAGTTCCTTGTTGGCTGCCAGGGGTACGTCGGCGCCATTGGCCCGGAGGTATTGGATGACAGGCGCGGTGGCAAGCGTATCCACATCCGGCTCGTGGAATTTGACCAGACCGCCGGCGGTGCAGAGCCACACCTGCCCGGCGTAGGATTTGACTTTGTAGATCTCGTTGGAAGGCAGGCCGTTGGCTACTGTAAAACGGCGGACGGTGGGACGGCGGATGGCGGACGGCCTACTCCCCTCCTTTGGAGGGGTTGGGGGAGGCTCATAAGCGGACGGACGGCCATCTACGCCAAAGGTGACTTTATTCAGCCCATTCAAGGTGCCTACCCAGAGGATGCCGTTCTCATCTACGTGCACATCTTCGATCATATTGGCGGTGAGGCCGTCGTCGGTGGTGATTTGTAGAATACCTTCGCCTTTCCAGCGTACGACGCCCCAGCCCTTGGTGCCGAAGACGAGGGCGCTGGCGTGAGCTTGTCGAACGCCGCTGTCGGGAAGTTCGTCGATGTCTTCTACGCGGTGATTGAAAGCGGGGTGGGCGATGCCGGGGGAAAGAAGTATGCTGTCTTTGAACTGGAAGAGGCCTCGGGCGTTGCCGACCCATAGGCGTTGTTGGCGGTCGGTGTGGAGGGCGAAGGTGCGTTCGCGGAGGTGGGTGCCACGAAGTGAGTTAAACTTAGCCGTATCATTTTTAACATCAAAAATATATATACCAGAACCATTGCAACCCAATAAGTCTCCCTGGTCATTCAGATGTTGCTTCAATAAAAGAGCTTTAAATGGCCGTAATTTATTGAGCGAGTTCCGTGAGTAAAGGAAATGCCAACGCCCATCTTTCCAATAGGCGCCATTGTTCCAAAGAACATCCTTTTCAGGTTGGTAAATGAGGTCAAAATTGTGATAACCAGAAGAGTTAATAATAGTTCTCTCAATTCTATCCCGGTCCAGGTTCAGCTGAAATATATCGCCGTTTTCACAACCGGCAAACAATTCCTTTTCATTTTTAAAAGTCACAGAACTCACAAATTCATCGGATAAACCGAAACGAGAATCATAAGTCAACAATTGCATGTCATTGCAGTAAAACACTCCTTGTTCCTGGGTAGTTATCCAAAGCCCACCCTG
This sequence comes from Phaeodactylibacter sp., assembly GCA_020436535.1. GTDB lineage: Bacteria > Bacteroidota > Bacteroidia > Chitinophagales > Saprospiraceae > JACJXW01. Next base: position 5,791 of record JAGQXQ010000326.1, on the reverse strand, counting down.
GGTATCCAGATAAAAATCACTAATGGACAAGCCGTTGAGAAATAGATCATATTCTCCATTTTTCAAGGCATTCAAGCTATGGTAGCGCCTCAGCCCTTGTCCTTCCGCCATGCATAGCCAAAGTTTACCCTCTTTATCCTCTATTATTTCATTGATGTTCCAAACAAAGGGAACTGACCAAGTAATGTCTCGACCTTGCAAACAATAGAGATATTCGTGCCGACAAAACAAAACTTGATCGTCAGACAATCGCTGAGCATTAAATATTGTCGCTGATCCGTGAATTTTCAATTCTATCTTAAATCGCCCGGTATCTGAAGCCAACTCATATTGAAGCCCTTGGTTTCGGCGTATATACTCACTATCCCATTTCCATGCCTCCTCCTCTCTTCTCCTAATGTAGGCTTTGAGTAATTTAGGTAATCCTTGCCTTTCAAAGATTAGATGGGATAAAGGCCGCTCAGTTGTGATCAGACTATCTTTGCCTAGATTGTCGATTACCAATATTCCCAATTGTTCCAGCTCAAAATAAGCGGTACAGTCCTGAGATAAATAGCCTAATCCCGCTGTCGAGTACCTACTCTGATACTGCTGTACCAAATGATTAAACCGATACGGCAAAATCGTATCACCATTCAGAATAAACGCCTCCCCCGTCATCGTCCCGAACCAGATGCGCCCTTTAGCGTCCTCGTGAATGTCAAATACCACATTGCTGGTAAGGCCGTCCTGTGCGTCGTAGGTGCGGAAGGTATAGCCGTCGAAGCGGGCGGCGCCGTTGTCGGTACCGAACCACATATAGCCACGACTATCCTGGAAGGCGCAATAGACCTCGGGGCTGGGCAGGCCGTGCTGGGTGGAATAGTTGCGGAAGTGGGGCTGGGGGTTGGTTTGGGAGAAGAGGAGAAGGGGGGAGAGGGTGAGGAGGAGGGGTAGTATTTTGGTAGGAAGGTTCATTTGTTATGAATAGGGTTATTGGTTACTGGTACACCCGGTTTGTATCGACCCTGGAGCTTCAGGTAGGGAAGCAGCCCAAGAATGAAACCATTTGACCGTGCAGCGATTATCTGCTTGTTAACTGCCTCTTTTCCTGAAATTAAGCGCTAATTTCCCATTAGCGCTTAATTTCTTTCTGGTAGCAACTTAGGCACTAATACCTGTGCAGTCCGGAGGCTAAATTAGCGCCTAAGGCTAACTGCCTCTTTTACTGTGAAGTATACGGAAGAGCGTGGGGAAAGTTGCTTTTGTGAAGTTTAGGTTTGCTAAACCTCAAAGGTTTCCTGTGTACCTTTTTTTCCCTAAATTTGTAGTGAAAACCAAAAATCACCAATGTCAATTACCATCCAGCTTTCACCGGAATTAGAAGAAAGGCTTCGGGAATCAGCCGCTGAAGCTGGCATGAATGTTGACCAGTATGTCATCGAAATACTGAAGGGGAGCGTTAAGCCAGGCCCGTCCATAGAGCTTAGCCCGGAAGAAAAAGAACGCAGGTTATTACAGAAGATCAACCTGGGCATCCCGGTGGCTACCTGGAAAAGATACAATTATCTTAAATCCCTGCGGGACAACGAACAACTGGACCCGGAAGAACATGTAGAATTGATTCGTATATCCGACCAGATTGAAGAGGCTAACGCCGAACGGATGAAATACCTGGCCGAATTGTCCAAATTGAAGCAAGTACCGCTCAAAGAACTGATGAATTCTTTGGGTATCAAAGCTGGCCCGAATGCCTAAACGGATAAGCCGGGCCCGAAAAGAACAAGTCGGCAAGCGCGCCGATCATTGTTGTGAATATTGCCTTTCTCAAGCCGATTACTCTCCTGATCCTTTTTCTGTTGAACACATTATTCCTGCTAGCAAAGGGGGAACAAACGGCCTGGATAATCTTGCTTATTCCTGCCAGGGATGCAATAATAGAAAATACAACCACACTGAAGCGATTGATCCGGTCACAAACTCTACTGTTCAACTTTTCCATCCCAGGCAGCAACGCTGGAAGGATCATTTCCAATGGAATACAAGCCAAACTATTCTTACCGGACTTACACCCACCGGGCGGGCGACTGTACAAAAACTGGAATTGAATAGGAAAGGGGTCGTCAATTTGAGGTATATTCTGGTGCTTATCGGAGAGCACCCGCCTCATTAGCAACTCAATTTTTCTAAACCTCCCACAACAGAATTTCCACCCAAACCGCCTGAATTTTTACTCAACCCGCCCGGATTTACATTGAGGCTGCACGGGCGTGATAATGTTCTTACCTTGAGCTTGAGATCGCTAACACTACATTCCAATCTTCTTCTCTACATCTTCAATAAACCTGCCGGCCATGCTGACACAGCAGGCGGGCGCTGCCGGGTTAACTACACCGGAAACTAAAAGAAAACCCAGCAGGTTGGAGAAATGCCTTCTTTCCATATTCAATAACTTTTTAAAAAATCTAATTCCATGAATTTACTACAGCCTACTTCTGTTTCCGGTATTTTACCCACTCTAATTTTTCCAAGTATACGTTTCTCAATTGAAAATTTCATAAACCTTAAATCCTTTGACATGAAAAAATTAAGTCAATTAGTATTATTGATATTATTGGCGTTGGTTACCTCGCCATCCTTTTCACAAACTGATAACTGCCTGGATTTTGATGGAATAAACGATTTCATAAACATAGGAAATGTTCATAACCTGGGCACTTCTGATTTCACTATAGAAGCGTGGATTTATTTAGAAAGCCTTAGCACCTCCAATAAAATAATCAACAAAGGGCAGACCGTAGCTGGTACGCCTTCAAATGCGGGCTATGCATTAAGAACGAGTTATTCCAATCCAGAAGAGATTAACTTTTCAGTGGGCCATTCGGACGGTAGTTTTATCAGGGCTACATATTTAGGAGTTGCTATAAATACATGGTATCACGTAGCCGGCGTCAGAAATGGAACCAATATTATATTGTATCTAGATGGAGTCGCTGTGGCAACAGCCAATTCCGGTGTTGTTTATGATGTGGATACCAATATTCCCTTAGCTATTGGAGCTTTGCACCGAGGCTCCTACGGATATACAAGTGAATTTATGGATGGAAAAATTGACGAAGTAAGAATCTGGAACAGAGCTTTATGTGCCGAAGAAATAGCACTGTACAATAGTTGCGCCATTACTACTCCAAAGCCTAACTTAATTGCCGTTTACAACTTCAATCAAAATAGTGGACTGACAGCTACAGATGCAAGTGGGAACGATAACAACGGCATCTTGACAAACGGCCCGGTATGGAAAAGCTCGCCGGTCGCCCCGGATAACTGCGACAACATCCTTGAAGAAGGCTTTGATCTAGATAATGATGGCATCACCTATTGCCTCGACAACTGCCCCGCCACCCCCAACCCCACCCAATCCGACCTCGACCTCGACGGGCTGGGCGACGCCTGCGACCCCAGCACCTCTATCAACACGGTAGTCGATAACCTAAACAATTATATCGGGGGGATAGGCATCCATTCCGGAATCGAAAAGGCCCTCACCAGCAGGCTCAGCCAGGTGGCCATTAAATTCTGCCGCGGTCAAAACCCCGATGTGATCATCACCCAGCTGAATAGCATCATCCATTACGTGCAGCACCATAGCGGTGGGCAGATTCCGGAAGCGGACGCCGACTATCTCATCGCCCAGATCCAGGCCCTGATTGCTGCCATCCAGGCTGGCACGGTGAAGTGTGAAACCGAAGGGGCACCCACGCCTCCATCCGGTGTATTCCCGCAGACAGCCAATGCGGAGAGCCCCGGCTTCGATTTGTATCCCAATCCCACCACCGGCTCGATTACGCTCGATTTGCAAAACTACCAGGAGCAGGAGGTTTCGATTACTATCCACAATGCTTTCGGGCAGCAGGTGTTCTTCCAGATGGAAGGTATTTTGAAAGTACCTTCCATCAACCTCGACCTGACGGAGCAGCCCCTGCCCAACGGCGTCTATTTCCTTTCGGTAATTGCGGAGGGGGAGCGGCAGGTGAAACAGTTTGTGCTGGCGCGGTGAGGATAGAACACGGACGCCGTCGCCCATAGCTTTCGCCGACGGCCGAAGCCTTTGGCGAAGGGACGTGGCGTCGGGCGATGACGCGGATTGGGCGGATTAGCGCGGATTTGGAAACCCGATTCGTAGTGTTTAAACCTTTGAGGTTTGCGAAACCTCAAAGGTTTTTTTCACAATAACCGGGATCAATGAAGAAGGCTGGGATGGGATGTCCCGGCCTCCTTTTTCTGGTAAAAACCCCCAAAGGCATAATCCAAAGATATTTCCCTTCTGGAAATAAAAAGTTATCTTTAAGGGAATCAAAGATGAGGGCTCATTGGTTTTAACCATACGAAACGGAAGTATAAATCAAGTGTCATGGAAGATTTGTTGATAAAAAAAGAAACCCTGGAAAAAGCTGAAATGTCTGGTGAAGAGCTATTGATCGAACTAGCTGTATATTTATATGATAAAGAAAGAATGTCTCTTGGCCAGGCGAGAAACCTGGTTGGAATGGATGTCTTATCCTTTCAGAGAGAATTGTCGAAGAGGGATGTGTATATCAAGTACGATGTTGAAGACCTGGAAGAGGATCTTAAAACGCTAAAAAAACTGAGAGACAAAAAGGCTTCTTAACAACCGGTTATGATCATTGTAAGTGACACATCAGTAATCACAAACCTCTACCAAATTGGACAATTGGACATTCTGGAGGAGCTTTTTTCCGAGATCGTTATACCGCAAGGCGTCTATGAAGAACTGGAAAAGTTGCCAGAGCAGAAAATGCAGATAGATGCAATCAACTGGATTACGATCAGGAAAATAAAGGATGAAGCAAGATATTTCCAACTCAGAAAAACACTAGATCGGGGAGAATCGGAATCGATAGTACTGGCAATAGAGTTAAGGGCAGATGCCCTGTTAATAGATGAGAAAAAAGGAAGAAAAATAGCCAGAGAATCAGGCGTCGAGGTGCCGGGACTGCTTGGCGTCCTATGGAAGCAAAAATTGAAGGCATAATTGAAGCTGTAAAACCGCTCATGGATGACCTGATCTATCAGGCGGAATTTAGAATATCACCTAGATTATACAAAGACATCCTCGACAAGGCGATGGAGTGACATATAAATAAGATCATTGAGGGGTGGGCATAAATAATTTCTAATAATGACTGAAATGCTTGCCACAAAGACACCAAGAGCACTAAGGACACACCAAGCATTTGTGATTCCTTTGTGTCTTCGAGTCTTAGTGGCTGGTTTGCAAGTACTTAAATTATGCCCATCCCTCAAATAATATCATTCAGAAACAACCAACCGATATCCAACCTCCGAGCTCCTGAAAGACCCTCCGATTTCACCGGCCCTGACAACGATAGCATAAACCCCTGCCGTGCCAGGCTCAGGTTTACCGCTGATCAAGCCGTCCTGAAAAGTCAACCCTTTGGGTAAAGTATCCCCTTTGGGGCTAAGGGTATAACTAAATGACTCCACCGTGCCCCCACTGGCCGTTATCCGCCGGCTAAATGCTTTGCCTATGGTAGCCTTCAGCTCGGAATTGTCAGGCGGATCAAGCATCAGGCCGCTGTCAACAGGAAGCTGGGGCGCCTGTGTCGTTTCATTGTTGTCCTGATCCTTTTCTTTTTCCCTTTGGTTGGCTACCTCCAATTCGAGCGGCTTGGTGGCAACGTTGCCTCTATCGTCTTCGACCTGTACCAGCAGCTTGTATATTCCCATATCTTCCGGAGCCGGTACGCCGGTAATAAAGCCGTTGCCGTGC
>JAGQXQ010000325.1:5054-7866 GCA_020436535.1 Phaeodactylibacter sp. | reverse complement strand
GCAAGGCCTATATTTAAGAAAGGCTCGGATGCAATGGCTTATTCCCACTTTAAGAGCGGGTTTCCATCCGAAATACGGCCAGGGCTCCGGGCGCCCGTCCTCGTGGATAAACCACCACAAAAAAAGGAATCATGTTCAACGTCATCCTCTTCGGGCCCCCGGGCTCCGGCAAAGGCACCCAGGCGGCCCGGCTGGTAGATCAGTACGGCTTGCTGCACATCAGCACCGGCGACCTCTTCCGCGCTGAGATGGGCAACAATACTCCTCTGGGGCGGCAGGCTAAAGATTATATAGAAAAAGGGGAGTTGGTGCCGGATGAAGTAACGGTGGGCATGCTGGAAAACCGCATCGACGAGTTTCCAAATGTGCCCGGCTACCTGTTGGATGGTTTCCCGCGTACGGTCGCCCAGGCAGAGGCCCTGGTGGGCCTGCTAAGGGCCCGCGATCAGGAAGTGGGCGCTCTCATTGCGCTGGATGTCGAAGAGCAGGAACTAATCAGCCGCCTGCTACTGAGAGGCCAGAGCTCCGGGCGTTCCGACGACCAGGACGAAAGCATTATCCGCAACCGCCTGTCCGTTTACCGCCAGGAGACAGAGCCCGTCTATAATTTTTTTAATGCCCGGGGGCAAGCCTTCACCGTCAACGGCATGGGCTCCGTCGAAGAGATTTTCAGCCGCCTTTCCAGGCAAGTGGATACCCTCAAAAAGTAAAGGCTTTAATATTGTTGACTTGCCTTTTGGTTTATCAATAGAAGTCCTGGCGGCTGCTTGCTGAGGTTTCTACCTTTCACCCGGAATCTACCAAATTCCTTACCTTTAGCAGGCAATATGGATGAGATCCACGGTTATATAGAACGCATCACCTTCCAGGGCATCAAAAAATACCTGGGATCGGACCGGTCTTTGCAGAGCGCATCGTGGCGTATCACCGCGAAAAAACGCTGGACATTATCGACAGCCGGCCGGGAGGTTGTATTATCTTTACCACCAAAAATGAAACACTGCCTCTACCTCCTTTTTTCACTCTTCATTTCGAGCCTGGCCCCTGCCCAGCATACCCAGTACTTCAAGACGATCCCACCTATTACAGCGGAAATCCCGGCCTGGGCACAACTCATGTACGCAGACAATCCTAATGTCCGCCTGCTGGATAGCGCTTACAGTGCTTACTATAGCAATCACGCTTTCGGCAAGGACATTCATACCCAAAACTACAAACACTGGCGGCGGCAGGTGGAGCCCTTTCTAGATGCGGAAGGCTACATCCAATGGCCCAGCCCTGAAGAACGACGGCAAGACGAGCAACGCTATCGCCACTTACTGGCCGAACGCCCGGCGCTGCGGCAAAGCGGCCCCTGGGAAAACCTCGGCCCCATAGAAACCTTTAATCAGGGCAATGGGCAGTTTGAAGTTTCCTGGCAGGTGAATGTATATACAGTCGATCAGGCGGATACGGACCCCAATGTATTGTATTGCGGGACCGAAAACGGCGGTGTGTTTAAGAGCACGGACAGTGGACAGCACTGGAGGCACGCTTCCGCCAATGCCATGATGAACAATGTGCGTATTGTGCGCATTAGCCCCAATAATGCCGAGGTGGTGTACGCAGGGGATGGCCGCCGTGTGTTTCGTACAACCGATGGGGGATCTAACTGGCAGGTGGTTCTGGATGCTGCAGATATCGGACTGCCGGGGTTGGGTATCAACGCAATTGCCATCAGCCCGGCGGATGAAGCGCGCATCATCGCAGCAGGGCAGCAAGGGTTATGGTATAGCGAAGATGGCGGACAGAGCTGGTCGCAGCAGTTTGCCGATCCGGTTTATGATATCGAGTTCAAACCTGATGAGCCGACAACGCTCTACCTGGTGCGGGGTAATACGGCAGAGCAGCGCTGTGAGTTTCTGAAGTCAACGGATGGTGGCCAGAGTTGGGACGTCAAGGACGAGGGCTGGTATCTTCCTCCGGATCCCGGCTATGGTGGCTTGTCAGACGGCGGCGCCAAGATTGCTGTTTCGGCCCTCGACCCGGATTTGGTGCTCGCTGGCCTGATTGGCAACTCCAAACCAGGTGACGACGGCTACCTCGGCCTGTGGAGGAGCCTGGATGGGGGGGAGAGCTGGATGCTGCTTGGCCCACATGTAGGCGGCCCCTATGAATACAGCGGCGGCCCTTCCACCCATAAAAATGTGATGAAGAACGAAGGGGGGGGCGGGCCTTATCAGGGTTTCTACGATTACGTGCTGGCCATCTCACCCTTCGAGACAAATAACGTCTACATTGGTGGCGTCAGCCTGTACAAGTCCACCAATGGCGGCGCTGCCTTCAATGTTATCGGTGGCTATCAGGGCAACACCTGGATCCATCCCGATATGCAGGAACTGACTACCGGGCCGGATGGCATCTGGCTGGCCACCGATGGCGGACTGGATTTTTCACCGGATGAGTTTACCTCCGTCGAATCCCGCAAACGGGGTATTACGGCTTCCGAATTCTGGGGCTTTGGCAGTGCCTGGAATGAGGATCTGGTCGTTGGAGGCCGTTACCACAATGGCAATACGGCCATCCGTCCTGCTTTCGGTGATGGCCAGGGCCTGCGCCTGGGTGGCGCAGAAGCACCAACCGGATACATCAACCCCGGGGGTAGGGGAGTGGCTTACTTTTCGGATATCAGTTCTCAACTTATTCCACAGGAGTTGTCCGGTGTGGGGCTGGGGTTGCCCCGGCTACAACTGTATCCTTCGGAATCTTACTTTGCCGCTCACTCCAGCGAGCTGGAGTTTGCTCCTCATTGTTATAACCATATCTTCATCGG
>JAGQXQ010000325.1:4759-4933 GCA_020436535.1 Phaeodactylibacter sp. | reverse complement strand
CCCGCAGGTGATGTATGTCTACCAGCGCACCTCCTTTTACGGTGCGGCTTTATTTAGAACCGAAGATGGCGGCCTGAACTGGCAACAACTTGCTTTTCCTTCAGGTGTGGGCTCCCAGCGGGCGGGGGTTATGGCGCTCAACCCGGAGGACGAGAACGAACTATGGGTGGCCTT
>JAGQXQ010000325.1:0-4643 GCA_020436535.1 Phaeodactylibacter sp. | reverse complement strand
TTTTTTATCAAGGCGGAACCGACGGGGCGGTTTACCTGGGCACTGATAAAACCGTTTTCCACCGCGATAATAGTATGCCTGGCTGGCAGCTCTATAACGAAGGGCTGCCATTGTCCACTCAGGCTAATATCTTCCGCCCCTACTACCGCGAAGGTAAGCTGCGGATGGGCACCTATAGCCACGGCGCCTGGCAGGTTCCTTTTGCTGTGCCATCCCGGCCTCTTGCCCAGCCCACTGTAGACAAGCTGGCTTCCGGATGCCTTCGCGACACCTTCTACTTCGACGACTATTCTATCCTGGGCCACGAAGGCGCCACCTGGCAGTGGAGTTTTGAGCCCGCCCCCGATTATGTGAGCGCTTATAACGTGCGCAACCCCAAAGTGGTATTTGGATCGGAAGGGCCGTATGCGGTTACTCTTACTATCACGGATGAGTTGGGGCAAAGCAGCAGCAAAACCATTCCCAATATGATATCGGTAAGCGCTTGCCAGGTGGATACTATCCCAGGACTAGCCCTTAACCTGCAGAGCATAGGCGACTACGCCACCATAGATGGCTTGCCCTTGAACGGCAATGAACTGGCCATCACCGCATGGGTGCGGCCGGAAGGTGTCCAGCCTGAATACACTGGTATTGTGATGAGCGGCGGCGGCCCCGCGGCGGGTTTCAACTTTCGGCCCAATATGGAGCTGGGCTACCACTGGCCCGATGGCGCCTGGTGGTGGAGCAGCGGCCTGATCGTCCCTGCCGATGAATGGTCATACGTAGCCATGGTGGTGCGCCCGGAAGGTATAACGCTTTTCCTCAATGGCCGCAGCGCTACTCATACTTTTAATGTGCCTGAGATAGACTTCCGAAATATAGCCACTTTATTGGGTAGATATCGCGACTGGGATAGCCGCAACTTTAAAGGGCGTATCGATGAGGTGCGGGTGTACGGCCGGGCATTGACGGCGGAAGAGATCCGTTTGCGGCGCCACCTCACCAGCCGGCCGGAAGAAGAACCGGCGCTTCTTGCCTATTACCAGTTCAATGAGTCACAGGGAATGGCCCTCAACAAACTGGAGGGGCAGCACGCTGTACTGGCAGGTTCTGCCGGGCGCACGCTTTCTGCGGCTCCGGTGGGCAGTGGCGTCAGTGCACAGCACCTGGTGCAGGCGCTGGGCACTTATTCTTTTGGTGATTCAGGGGTGAGCTTGTCTTTTGTTTCTGACGCTACGGTTCCTGACGGGCCGGTGGTGGTGAGCCGCCTTAATGTACCTCCGGATGTGCGCCCCGGTGAGGAAGTCCTGCCGGCCAATGGTTACTGGATTATCAATAGTTATGGTTCGAATGCTAACTGGGGCGCACTTCAGGGCTTGTCCCTGGGCGGTTTGTCCATTCCGGCGGCAGCAGCGGCTCAGCCCGATATCTTTGGCCTCCACCATCGCAATGACAATGCTGAAGGGAACAGTTGGTCCGGCGCCATCTCTCAGGCTGTGCAGGCTCTTCCCGGCGAAACGGACGGTATCCTTGCTTTCGGGCCGGATAATGGGCTCCCGGGCCCCGGACAGCTCATCCTGCAACAGGGCGAGTTGGTAGGAAGACAGAGCACCCTGTTGCCTCATGCTTTTGTGTTGTATCCTAATCCGCTGCGCAGCGGCCAGCCCCTATGGCTGGATACCCGGCTTCCCGGCTATTATACCATTGAACTGATCGACGCAACAGGAAAAGTGGTGTGGCAGGGGCGCAGGCAGGGCCATACGGCCCTGGCAGGGCTGAGTCTGCCTGCTGGTTCCTATGCCTACCGTATTATTTCGGAGGCATATTGGGTTACCGGCCACTTACTGGTGGTGAGAAGAGAGGAGTGATAAAGGGAGGTTACCGGCTATTGGCATTTAAATTTTCTGCCATTCTTAATGATTATGTATAATGGCAGATACCCCCCAGTCGAAACTGTTTTGAAGTTTTTGGAATACCAAAACCAGGCTTTTGCCGGATTTGCAAAATTCTACAAAGATGCAATCCGGAAACCTTTGGGCAATCTGCCCAGCTGTAAGGCCTGACTTACCGGGAAACCTTATTTCATTATAGTGGAGTTCTGCTCCATCGCTAAAGTCTTCGTCGAAAATGTAATTGTCGTAATACGTCTGGAAGTCTATTTCCAGTGGAATACCTTCGACACTTCCCCAATGATAGGCATTAGAATCAGATTTGATGTCCTTTATCATTGAAGAGGGAAAGATCTTTCCAGGGGTTTTAAATCCGAAAGGTAAAAAATGAACCCCTTTTTCCGAATGAATGTACTTCAATGCCAGCCGGTCAAAATTCTTATTTTTCAGATAGGTGATGGTATATTCATCTTTAGGAGCAATTTGAATTTTGGCCCTTTCTGGAGGGGGGAGTTGAGAAGAAAAGGGTTCTTCCGGCAGTCCTTTTGTTGTCAGGCTATCTGACTTATTGATGCCGGGGGTTGCGCTTTTCGCAGGTTTGTTTTCCACCTGCCCCTTTGCCTCATCCGGGATATTGGGAATAGTGGTGTTTTTCTTGGTGGGGTCTTTATCGAGAGCGTTTTGTTGTTTGTCTTCCGGCCCGGCAGCTACAGATGCGATACCAGGTGCAGGCTTTTTCAATCCTGCATTAACACTGTCAACTGGCCAAGCCTTGGCGCCGGCAGTTATGGGTGCTGTGCTCAATTGTTCATTAACGGAGCCTGCATCAGCCTTATGGTTTTGACCTTTAATCAGTATAGCTAAACAAAAGGCCAGGGTAAGTAAGATGCCTAACCCCAGGATTGGATACCCAATAAGGTTGAATGTTAAGTTTCGCTTGGAATGCCGGAGGAGTCTATTCTGTCCCGAGAGGAGCTTAATTTGTTGTTCATTGAGCAAAAACATCTGAGAATAGGCCTCATGATTGCCTTCCTCGATGGTTTTCTGTAACTCTTTTAATTCATGAGGCGATATATTTCCCTCCCCTTTTTGCAAAAGAAGGTGGCCTGTAGTCAGTAGCGCTTCTTTTCGCTCTTTAACGGCCCGGCTCAATTCCTCAACGGAAGTGTACCAGCCGTTCAGGCTTCGTTCCAGTTCCTCAAGGTAGGAAGATAATTCTTGCTCCAGTTCACTTTGTCGCTGCAACTGCATTGCCTCGGAGTTGTCCTCGCCTTTCGGAGCATCAGGATGGCCTAAATTGGCAATTTGCACCAGCAACTTTTCGAGCTGCTGGCTTTTTCTATCAGCGATTCCTACTAATTCCCCGATCCGCTTCTTAAGCGCATTAACATTGCCGGTTGTGTGCTGAATGAATTGCTGTGCCGATTCCAATTCATCCAGATGAGTGTTTAATTGTTCCAGTAGGTTTGTGTAGTGTTCCTCATGCATGTTACCCAGGTGTTGTTTTATTTTTTTCCTATCACCTAATTCGTTTCTGGGTCCGGTTTCATCGGTCAATAATGCGTGGTTGCCAAAAAAATGAACTTGTAAAGCTCGAAGGGATAGTCCGGATGTATTGGCTACAAAATATTAGGGAATCACTTTGAAATTAGAGGGAGGGGCTCAATAAAGGAATACTGGCGTGGAAAAGAGTTTCCTGTTTTGCATTCCTCCTTTTCTCTCTGGAGTCTTAATTTTTCTACGGCGCGCTTGAGTTTTTGTTGCTTGAATGGGCAGAAAATTTTTGAGCCCTTAACGCCTGACCAACTTTCACCTCTCCGCAGAAAGGTGAAAGTGGTGTTTGGATTACACAGGCTTGGTTGGGTTCAACAGTCAAAGAATAAAAAAAGCTCGTAAGGGGAAGTTGGTGCGTTAAAAAATTACCAACCCCACGTATCCTTTCCACCTTTAAACGGGCCGACAATATCCGAAGTGATCCATCCGCCGTAAAAGTCGCCTTCCTGTGCTTTTACACGTTCACCATCGACGAAGCAGGCACTTACCCGGCTGGAGTAGAAAGCCAGATATCCGGCGATAGGCTTAAAGGCGGGGGTAGGGTAGGGGTAGCTCCAGGCTATTGCCGAGCGCTCCCTCTGATCGGTCTGGATATCCCAATAGATGGCTTGCCCTTTGAATTCACAAAAACTGCGCTGCCCGGATCTTTGGCGAAGCAGATCCATACGAACTTCTTCGGAGGGTATATAATAGACGGGCGGGTGGCTAGTCTCCAGTACGCGGTAGGCGCGGTTGGTCTCTGCGATGGTTATTCCATCAAACTCAACCATGATGTGTTTGTCCGTCTTCTCAAGGCGGGGTGGCCGGGGATAGTCCCAAACGCTTTCCTGCCCGGCTTTGGGTTTGATCTGTTTTTTCATGATGGTGTAACAGTTGAAGGTTGAGAGGGTTTAATGCGGTGGGTTCGTTTGTTGGCCTTGTCCATTTAAGCTGCGACGGGCAAAAAAAACTGGCTGCGGAAACCCACAGCCAGCTCAGCCCTAACCAAATTAAAACCAGGTATTACCAGACGAACAAATATTCTTGAGTTATAAATTATCGCAGGGCGAGGCGGCAGAGCTTTTCTCCTTTGTTAGGGAAAGCAAAAAGCCACTAACCTTCAAGCTATGAAAGGATACTTCTCATCGCTGCCCGAACCTCCCCACTTTCTGTACAAACACGCATCCCTTCCGGCAAGCCTCTGTGCCTCTAATGCCCTAAGTACTCTGTAAAATAAAT
>JAGQXQ010000324.1 GCA_020436535.1 Phaeodactylibacter sp. | reverse complement strand
CGTCCTGATAGCCATGGGTGTCGGCGTAGCGGGCCAGGTCCATCCATTCCAGCGCCATCCTCTCAGCGTAGGCTTTGGAGGCCAACAGGCGGTCCACTACTTTTTCAAAAGCATCCGGGGCGGGGTCATTGACAAAACCATCTATTTCGGCAAGGGTGGGCGGCAAGCCGGTCAGCCCGAAGGTAACTCTGCGGATCAGCTTTTCTTTGGCTTCCCGTTCTGAAGGAGCCAGGTTTTGCGATTCCAGCTTGGCCAGGATAAAGTAATCGATCTCATTGGCGGCCCAATCCTTACTGTTCACTTTTGGAATATCCGGTTTTACCGGTGGGATAAATGCCCAGTGGCTTTTCCATTCCGCTCCCTGTTCCACCCATTTTTTCAGGATTGTTTTTTCATAGTCATCCAAAGCCAGGTTGGACTCCGGAGGAGGCATTCGGTCATTGTCATCGGTAGCGAATATCCGTTGGATCAAAGTGCTGTGTTCCAGGTCGCCGGGTATAATGGCATGCCGGTCCAGGTTGTCTCCCAAAGCGGCAAAGGCCATTTCTTTATCGTGCAGGGCCAGGCCGCCCTCCCGGGATTTCTCGTCCGGCCCGTGGCATTTAAAGCAGCGGTCGGAAAGGATGGGCTTGACGTGAAAGTTAAAATCGATCTTATCGGGAACAACCCGAGCCGTTGCGGTGGGGCCGCTCGCGAAGCGCTCCTGCGATGATGGCTTACAAGACGTATATACGAGTATTGAAGCAATAGCTGACAACATAAGGAGGCCCATTGTCAATTGCTGTACTTTCATAAATATATTTTTTGTGGTTCTCTGGCAATTTCGGCGGATAAAGGCCGTCGAAATTGCCAGAGAAGGCTTTTTGTTATCCCTCAAATAGAGGGAAGCTTGTCTTTGATTTTATTCCAAAAGGATTCTTCAAACAACCTGGCGCTGCCGATCAGGGCAGCGTCCTCCATCAGGCTGGAGATAGCAATACGGGTCCGTATATCGTTTTCCAGAAATACTGCCTGCATGGCCTCGCCAAATAGGTTAAAAGCATGGGTGACATTACCGCCCATGACCAGGATGTCGGCGGGAAACAGCTTCAACCAGGGAACGAAAAATGCTCCCATATTGTGGCCGAAGGTTCTGAAGAGGCCCTTGGCCGCCTCACTGTTCTCCGCCGCTTCGGCAATTTCTTTCACGCCCTTCACCTTCTGCCCACTCAGCTTTTCATATTCGCGGATGAACCACCGGGTGGAAAAATAGTCGTCTACGATGCCATCCTCATAGGGCAGGTGCCAGAAGCACCCCTGCTCCGGCACGTCTTCCCGTTGTACGACAGGGGCCCCATCCTCCACGTAAGCCGAACCGAAACCGGTGCCCAGCGTAACCGCTATCACTTTGTTATAGCCTTTGGCCTCCCCCAGCCAGGAAACCCCGACCGCAAAGGAGGTCGCATCGTTCAAAAACCGAAGGGCAATACCCGGCGCCGCCAGGAAGGAAGGAAGCTCCTCCTTTATACTCACTTTATAGAGTGCCTCGTACTTGTCGTTGCCTTCAAACAGGGCCATGCCGGTTTTGTAATCGAAAGGCCCCGGCATGGCAAAGCCGATGCCCGCCAGCCTGCTGGCGTCAATTTTTCCAATAGTGGTGTTCAGGGCCTCTGCCCAGGTCTTCAGTATTTCCGTTTTGGAGGCTTTATTGTTGACCTTGACGTAAGCCCTCGAATCTTCTATAATTTCACCTTTGCGGGTGTCGATAGCGGCGCTTAGTATATGGCCCCCGCCGATATCGGCGCCGATGGTGATATTTTTTTCGTTCATTGGCCTATTGTTTTGAGGAAGATAATGAAAACGGAACCGCATTTTCATCAACAGCCCGGGAGGTATTGGGCTGATCCCCCATCATAAAAGTCAGTTTTCCTCCTTTTTGAATATCGTGGTGATCGATCCAACTCCGGTTGTAAAGCTCGCCGTTCAGCGTAGCCGACTGAATATATACGTTCTCCGGTTGGTTATCTGTGGTTTCAATGACGAATTCTTTACCATCCTGAAGGGCCAGGGTTACCCTATCGAAAAGCGGGCTTCCGATGACGTACTGCGTGGTAGCCGGCGTAACGGGATAAAAGCCCATCGCGCTGAACACATACCAGGCGGAAGTCTGTCCATTATCCTCGTCGCCACAGTACCCGTCAGGGGCGGGTGTGTACAGTTTTTTCATTACTTCCCGCACTTTTTGCTGGGCCTTCCAGGGTTGGCGGCCATAGTTGTAGAGGTAGATCATGTGCTGTATTGGCTGGTTGCCGTGCGCATAATTACCCATATTGACGATCTGCATTTCGCGGATCTCATGGATGGTAAACCCGTAGTAGGAATCGTCAAAATGCGGAGGCATGGTGAAAACCGCATCCAGCTTATCTACAAAGGCTTCTTCCCCTCCCATCAGATCAACCAGGCCCTGTACATCCTGAAAGACAGACCAGGTGTAGTGCAAACTATTGCCTTCGGTAAAAGCATCACCCCATTTGAGCGGATTGAAGGGCGACTGGAACTGGCCATCCTGGTTTTTGCCCCGCATCCAGCCGCTTTCGGGGTCGTAAAGCTTTTTGTAATTGTAGGATTGCGCATAAAATTTTTGAGCGGTTTCTTCTTTGCCCATCAGCCGGGCCATCTGAGCCAGGGCGAAGTCCGCATAAGCATATTCCAGGGTCCGGGCGGCATTTTCGTTGATCCCCACGTCGTAGGGTACGTAGCCCAGTTCATTGTAATAGTCCAGGCCCATCCGGCCCACCGAGTTCACCGGGCGCCCTTCGCTTACGCTGGCATTTTTCAACATGGCTTCCAGTAGCAGTTCCGCGTCGTAGCCCCGGATGCCCTTCACATAGGAATCGGCAATGAGGGAAGCCGAATTGGAACCGATCATACAATCCCGGTGCCCGGGACTGGCCCATTCCGGCAACCAGCCCGACTCCTGGTAAGTATTGGCCAAGCCCTGCATGATCTGGCTGTTCAGTTCCGGATACATCAGCGTAAAAAAGGGGAATACGGCCCGGAAAGTGTCCCAAAAACCATTATCGGTGAAGAGATAGCCCGGACGGACTTCTCCGTTATACGGACTGTAGTGAACGATCTCGCCAGCTTCGTCGACCTCGTGGAATTTCCGGGGAAACAGCAACAGCCGATACAGGCAGGAGTAGAAGGTTTTGATGTTGTCCGGATGGCTGTCTTCCACCTTGATGCGCCTCAATTCTTTATCCCAAACCTGAAATGCTTTCGTTTTCGTTTCCTCAAAGGAATCCTCACCGATCTCCTGACGCAGGTTGCGCTCCGCCTGCTCCGGGCTGATGAAGGAAGAGGCTACCTTTACGTTCACCTGCTCTCCCCTTTGGGTTTTGAATCCAATGACTGCTCCGACGTGATCGCCTTCATTTTGGGTGGAGCCTTCCTTCAGCGCCCATTTATCTCCCCAGGTATGGGTAAGCTCAAAATCTTTGTCGAACACGGCCACAAAGTAGTTGTGGAAATTGTCCGGCACCCCGCCGCTGTTGTTGCGGCAATAACCTATGATCTTCCGCTCTTCCGGTATGATCTTCACCATCGAGCCGCCTTTGAAGGCGTCAAGCAGGATATAGGAGGAAGCCTGATCGGGAAAGGTGAAACGAAAGTGAGCCGCCCGTTCGGTAGGCGACACCTCCGCCACCACGTCGTAATCGGCCAGATATACTTTGTAGTGATGGGGCGACACCTCTTCGGCTTTATGAGAGAACCAGGAGGCTCTATCTTCTTCCTGAAACTTCAGCGCTCCGGTGACCGCCATCAGGGAAAAGGCTGCGTAGTCGTTGATCCAGGGGCTTGGCTGATGGGTTTGTTTGATGCCGCGGATTTTATTTTCATCGTATTTATACGTCCAGCCGTCGCCCATCTTGCTGGTCATGGGCGTCCAGAAATTCATGCCCCAGGGCAGGGCGATCGCTGGATAGGTATTGCCATTGGAAAGGCTGAAATCCGAGTCTGTCCCCATCAGTGGGTTGGCCAAATAGACAGGGCTGACATCATTTGCCATAACCGGCGCCTCCATTTGCTGCTGCCCTGAAGTACAGGAACTCAACAACAAGGCCAAAAAGAAGATTGGGTGTGCAGATAATCGCATAAGAAGCCTGTTAATAGTTAATGGACAGTTATTCTGCTTCGGAGGTGGAACCTTAATCGCCTTATTCTTGAGGCTATGGCTATATTGTCAAATGGTTATATTGTTATGCTAAAGGTGTCCACCTGTTTACTACTTTTGATCAAACAATTCACTTATTCAGAATGAAGGCTTGAAACTACACAGATTTACCAAATAAAAAAATGATAGATTTGATCTTTTACATAATTGAGCTAGATTTGACCAATGGATTTAAGATACATTCTGGCGCTTTGTTTCCTGATACACAACCAGAGCAGTAGCGCTCAACCCGCTGAGTTCGAATATAAGCCCGAGCAGTATGTTTGTTTCCAGGCGATTCAACCCATTGAAGCCGACGGCATGCTCGAAGAGGCCGAATGGGCCCAGGCGCCCTGGACGAAGCCCTTTGTCGATATCGAGGGGTCGAAAAGGCCCCTGCCCTATTACGAAACCCGGGTCAAGATGCTATGGGACGAACAATATCTCTACATAGCGGCAGAGCTGGAGGAGGAGAACTTGTGGGCTACCTATGATCAACGGGATGCCGTGATCTACCAGGAAAACAACTTTGAAGTATTCATTGACCCGGATGGAGATACCCACAATTACTACGAGCTGGAGATCAACGCCCTGGCCACGGTATGGGACCTGCTGCTCACCAAGCCTTATCGGGACGGAGGCCTGGCGATAAACGGATGGGATATCTCCGGCCTGAAGAAAGGCATCCACCTTTCGGGCACCTTGAATGACCCGTCGGATACAGACCGGGGATGGGCCGTAGAGCTGGCCATACCCTGGAAAGCCATTACCCGAAAAATACCCGGGGAGGGCGAAATATGGCGGGCCAACTTTTCCAGAGTAGAATGGAAAACAGAAAATGAAAGCGGCGCCTACCGCAAATCCATAGACCCTGCCACTGGAAAAGCCTTTCCCGAATTCAACTGGGTGTGGTCGCCCCAGGGCGTAGTAGCCATGCACCGGCCGGAAACCTGGGGCTTTGTGCAGTTTACCGAGGCCAAGGCAGAGGAGACAAAAGTGGATTTCCTCCAAGATCCCGACGATGAAATAAAATGGCTGCTCCGCCAGGTGTACTATGCGGAAAGAGCATACAAACAGAAACAGGGGCGTTACACCGGTGAGCTTTCCACACTGGAACTCCCCCCGGCCGTTTCAGCCCATCAACATTTAAAGATATTGGCAACCGAGCACATTTTTGTTGCCTGGATTCGGATGGAAGGCAGCACCTGGTATATCAGGGAGGATGGAAAGGTTTGGAAAGAGAAAAACCTTTGAGGTTTTGGAAACCTCAAAGGTTTTGACTCAACTTATTCGTCTTCCTCCTCTGCCTCTCCGGCGCCCTCCATTCCTCCGGCCGTCGTAAAAGTAGCCTCCACAAAAGACCGGTTGCCTCCCGCTCCTACTGTACCGATGGCCACCTTGTATTCGGCGCCCGGCTGCAGAAAGCCGTCGGGTACGGCAAAAGACTGGGCCGAGCCAGGCAACGTAGCGGTAATGCTGTCATTCATTCCTTCTTCCTCGGCTTCTACTTCCACCATGTAAGCTGAAATGCCCTCTACCGGGCTCCATTTGACTACCATTCCTTCGATGGGCACATCCTCCGCTTCCGCTTCCGGATACAGGAAAGAAGCCGTAGCCGGCAGTTGGTGGCTCAAAGTGGCTTCCCCTTTGAAGCCATTGTCTTCGGTGTCAATACCCGTAAATTGATAGGCGCCTTCCGGAAAGCCTTTTTCCATGCTTTCCATATCATCGGGTTCCGGGGATTCCATGACGAACTTCCGCATGCCCATGCTTTCATCGCCGTGAGAGGTGAAGTCGACGAGCAGGTCGCCGGCGGGCGAAACCACTTTGAGCCGGGTCAGGCCTTCATCGGCGCCGGTCAACTCCATGACCACCTCGAAGTCACCGTCTGTGGCGTTTTGTTCGAAGCGAATGCTGGCTGATTCAAAGGGTGCGTAGGAATCGGGTTCCGGTTCGGCTTCCTGCTGGGCAGAGGTGTCCGATTCGGCTGCCGGGGAGCTGCACTGGAAGCTCAACAGGGAAATCATCAGGCATAGAACAAGTATTGGCTTTGGCATAGGTGGTTAGATGTGAATTGTTATAAAGAAATTAATGAACCTTTAAAAATAAACAATATTTATATTATCCATTTTTATTTGCTCTTTTTTTCATCGAGACTCCTGCTCCAAACCCAGGAACACCCGCGGATTCTCCCGCGCGATCAGGTTGAACTCCTCTTCATCGAGCTCAGCCAGCGTATCCGTTACGATCTGCTTATCCGATTTATGGTTTCGTACTACGTAGAAGTCGGTGCCAAAAAGCACCCGCCTCCGCAACTTCCTATTGTCGTGTTGCAGCGTTTGCTTGAGAAGGGGAAATATGGCTTCGTCGTGAAGGATATAACTGATGTCACTATAGACATTCTCGTATTGCAGCATGATGCTGCAGATGATGGAATACCAATCTGTATATTTCCAAACCTGTTCCAGTTTGGCCGGAGAATACGCTCCCTGCCGGTTATAGAGGAAATCTATACCTCTGTCCGGATTGCGGATCAGCTGAAGGCTGTAGTTGTAGCGGTCGAGTTCCAGATAACGGCGCCATTGGTCCTCTCCTCCGAAATGGGCGAAGCAGATTTTTAGCTGGCTCAGGTTGTGATCGAGCGGTTTATCGGGCCCATTATACCCAAACAGTTCCCGGATGCGGTTTTCCCTCGCCTTACCCACCAGTTTGCGCAACAAAGGCTCTTCCAGCAGGCAGAGGTAGTTCATGGGGTGAGTGAAGTTGAGTTGAAATTCTTCGTTTTTGCGTTCCGGCAGCAGCAGGGGCGTCCTGTTTCCGCCCGAAGTGAGTTCTTCAAAAACCGGGTGTTCGTCCCACTCCGGTTTCTTCCTGCCTCGATAGAAAATGGTGCCTCGGATGCAATGGGTGGTAATGGGTAGCCCCCGGTCTGCCGCATATTTCCAAAGCGGGAGCAATTCCTCTTCGAAAGGGAAATAACCCAGTGCCGGATAGATTTTAAATCCGCTGAAGCGCCGCTCTTCGATGTACTCTTTGATGATACATTCTTCCAGCCTCACCTGGCCGTTCAGGAA
>JAGQXQ010000323.1 GCA_020436535.1 Phaeodactylibacter sp. | reverse complement strand
ATTCTTTAAATTCACTACGCTCATTAACCATTAGTTTATTAATTTAAAAATATATAGTTCTACTCCACTTGCCCTTCTTTTGTTTCAATGTTTTTTGTGGCAGGCCCACTCCACCGACGCTATTGTCACCCGCAGCCAGCTTTAGACTGCCACGAAAACACCAAGCCACGAAATTCCGCGAAAGTTTAGTGCGGATTTAGTGTTTTTGAGTTTTAGTGGCAGGTTTTGAGGCAACATTTTTCCAAACCGGGAATCGCTGGTTCATGGCCAACCCTGAATTTGTATTTTTTGTTATAAAAGCGATAGCGCACAGAATAGTAAAAGCAATCATGAAAATTGCCAAACATTCGCTTTTTTTAATGCTCGTTTTATGGACGGTGGAGGCGTGCGCGCCGCCAAATCAATCCATTCAGGTTAATCTCATTCCCGGTGAAATTTATCCGCAGGTGAATGATCGTAAGCCCGATCTGCCTTCGCCGTTTGTCAGCAAGGACGGCCAGGAATTTGTCGTCGCCGTAACTAAAGAACAACAATACGCCGTCATGCCGGTAACGCTCAGTGATAGCCGGGAAATCTGCCGGCAACTCATTGTAGATACGGCCGATTTTCCTCAGTTAGCACAAACCGGCCTGCATGCCGAAAACAGCTTAAATCAAATCAAAACCATTACTGGCCGTACCCTTGAAGAAATTACAGAGCTGCGTGCTTTTGAAGGGAAATTATACGAAGTACTTAGAGGCTGTAGAGTATGAACTCCTGCCACTGCCGTACGATCCATCTGCGGCGCTTGCGGACGCGCTCGCCGATCTCTTCCAGAGGGGCGGCATAGTGGGCCCGGACTTGGATGCGGTGGTCAAGATGGGCGTAGATGCCCAGTGTTTTGCGAGGGCTGCGGCAGATGGTGTAGTCGTAGATATGTCCAAGGTAGGTGGATTGTGGCATCAACTCAGGTTTTGCTTCGCCAACTCAATCACCCCTAACTCATCCAGCTCCGGCATTTGGTAGCGGCCCCGGAGAGCAGGTCCCAACCGCAGGTGCATCTCATCGACGATTTCCTGGAGCATTTCCGACAGCTTTTTGTAGAAGGCTGGGGCTTTGTACATGTTCTCGGTGAGGTGCTTGGCGGTACGGGAGGCAATTATATCGGCCTTGGCACGGGACCCGATTGCCTTTTCGACTTCCTACTCGAATGCTTCCTTGTTGCTGATGTCCACCAGCTCGATGCGCACCTCAGCTTCGCCGACGCTGACATGTGGCGTAGGCAATAATAGAGCATTTAGCAGTAGTTTTACGCAGGAGGCGCCCAAGAAGTTTTACGTTGCCTATATTGGCGAATACAGGAAGATGCCAAAGAAAAGATGAAGAAAAAGCAAAAGTAACTAAATTGACCTTTATGAGGTTCAGGATGAGTTAAGAGAGATAGCCTCCCACAAACGATTCTCCAAATAAAACCGTTAACTTTATGTGCCGAATCAATTGATAAACCTGATTGATATGAGTATTCAAGCAATAAAAGAAGAAGTAAGCAAACTGAGCCGGGAAGAGCAGGCGGAGCTGATCCACTTCATGGTTGAGCTTCTGGCAAAAGACGATTTCCAGCTATCAGAAGCCTGGAAGGAGGAACTAGACCGCAGGGAGCAAGCCTTGGATAAAGGAGAGTCCATAGGCAGGCCCGCCAGTGATGTTATTGCAAAATATAAAGCGCACTAATGCCGGGTTATCATGTTATCATCCAGCCCGAAGCCGAGCAAGACCTGGATGAGGCTTACCAATACCTGGACGGCCAAAGAACCGGGCTGGGCTTCGAATTACTGGCGGATCTCACCGAAATTATCGAACTGACATCCAGTTAAAAGCAGTTATTCCGACCCTGAAGGGATCACCAATGAAAGCAACGGCCCGTGCCCGAAAGGGTTTTTGGCAGCGGCGCAAAACACTTAGCTGACAGCGGAACGGCTTTTCTGGAACGCCAAAGCGGGAATTGCTGATAAGATTACACATTCAGGCCAAAAGCACCAACGCTTGCGCCGGCGGGCCAGGCCTTGCAGATGAGTTAACTGAACTTACAGGAAAACAATCCCAAATTCCCCAAAAACCTCGTAGCTTTCCCCCCTAAAAAACCACCACCTCATGTCAAAATTCACCTCCTTCCTCGGTGAGGAAGCCCTCAACCTGGCCGCTGGCTACCTGGCAGGCCTGACGGCCTCCTCCCTGGTCTCCCAATTCTTCGTCAAAAAAGGACTGGTCAACCTATGGGGGCTGGCCAGTAAGCGACAGGCACTGGCCAAAGACAATTACGAATGGCTGATGGTCATCACCTCCTACCTGATCGGCCTGGCGGTGATGATATCGGTCAACTACGGGATGCGGAAGCTACGCAGCCAGCATATTGAGGAGGTGGAGTGAAGAGAGGCTCCTTACGGGGATTGGCAACTTTCCGCTTTTAGCTGTTCGCTATTCGCGGTACCTTGCCTTAAAGTAGGACTTGAATTTTTTGATCCCCTCAAAAAAGAAAAACACTTCACCCTGGATGCCGTGCCGGCGGTTGCAGGCGATAAAACCTTCCAGCAATTCCTGTGAAGGGTTGTAATCATCGGCCTGGAGCAGTACGCCCGGATAAAACCGGGCCTTGTCCGCCGGATGCAGTTGCCGCCCGAGGATCTTGTCCATCTCCCACTCGTATGCGCCTAGCTCATAGCGGTACACCTGGGGGATGATGAGGTCCACCAAGCCCATATTCAACCACTCCGGCCAGTTTTGCAGGTAATTTTCTTCACTCCAGGGGTAAATACTGGGCGCCATGGAGATAAGTACTCCTGGCTTTTCCTGCCGCACTGCCTGAACCAGGCCGGCGAGAAAAAGGCTGAGCTTGCCCGAGCGCCATTTTACCCACTCGTAGTCTTTGTAATGAGCAGGCGGCTGTCGGCCGCTGTGCTCAGATTGATACAGCTTTACTGTAAGTCGTCGTACCCCCCGTTGGAAGGAAGGGCTGGCAGGCGGTCGTCGCCCTGAATGCCATCGATGTCATAGTTTCGGACGACTTCCAGGACCAGCTCTTTAATAAAATCCTGCACCTCCGGATGAAAAGGGTTCATCCACTGGAAACCGTTTTTTTCCGTGATTCGGCCCTCCTGATCACGGGACGCCCAGTGGGGGTTCTTTTGCAGGATTACCCCGCCGGCCGTATCGTTCATGGTGGCGGCAAAGCCAAATTCGAACCAGGCAAACACCTTAATGTCTTTCGCATGAGCGGCATCGATGAGCTCCCGCAGCGGGTCTCTTCCTGCAAAATCCGGGTGGATGCCCTGCCCGGTAATGGATTCCAGCAGTGCACTCGGGTAGGTGGTGTAGGTATCGTTCCAGGTAACCACAAAAATGGAGTTGAACCCCAGCTCGCTGCACAGGCCGACGGCTTCTTGTATATTCTCCCGGGAGTACAAAGCATCGCTCGCTACATTGGTCAGCCATACGCCGCGGACAGCCGGGGTAGTGTTGGGCAAAGGAGCTTCCTGAGCGGCGGCAGGGGTTATAGGGCCGGCAATCAACCCGACGGCGAGAAGGAACCAAAAGGGAAATCGGATCATATTATGCTATCTTTGATTCAATTTGGATCTGCCCGGCCACTCTCCAGCCCGATGCATTTATGACATTCCAGCAACCCCTGCCTGGTTGTCCAATGCCTGCCACACCTGGTACAGCGACCGCAGCGTGTGAAAGCAGCCTTTCCATTTACCTCCTTTCAGGGGCAGCAGCACTTCGCCGCGGCGGTTCAGGTAGCCGAACCACTCCAGGTATTCAGGGTCCCGAAAATGACGCCAGCTATAGTCATGAACTATTTCAAACCAGGCTTTGGCTTGTTCATTGCCGGTATAAGCATAGGCTTTGGCCATACAAACAAGGGCCTCCATGTGCACCCACCAGAGTTTCTGGTCCCATTCGAGTTGCTGGGGCGGCTTCTGCTCGATGTCCATAAAGTAGAAAATGCCGCCATGCTCTGTATCCCAGCCGTACTCGATGGTGCACAGGGCGATGCCGGTAGCTTTTTCCAGTAGTTGAGGGTCGTTGAGGCGCACGGCCAGGTCCATGATGAACCACATGGCTTCTATGGCGTGGCCGGGGTTGAGGAGGCGCCCTTCAAAGCAACTGATGAAGCTCCCGTCAGCGCCCACGTTTTCTCGAATGAGGCCGTGTGCTTCATCGTAAAAAACATTCATCACTTCATGGACCACTTCCTGAACCAGAGGCGCTACCTGTCCGGCAGGCAGCAGGTGCTCCATCTCCAGAGACAAGTTGCAGAGGATCATCGGTAGAGAAAAATTCCGAAGGTTGCGGGTTCCGGGGTAGGTTTTATTGTACGGCCCTTTGGGGTTGTCCCGGCGGGCCAGTATGTTTTGAAAGGTATCCTTGGCTATGGCGCTATACTCCTCCCTGGGGTCGGCCTTATACAGGGCGCCAAAAGCAAGGGCGGCGAAGCAGTCGGAAAAGATATTGTAAGGCTGCACCAGGGGTTCTCCCTTTTGGTTGGTGGAAAAGTACCAGTTGCCTGCCGCGTCGCGGCCGTGCTGTTGCAGGAACCGAGCGCCGTGGCGGGCCATTTCCAGCCAATTGTCCTTGGGTGCTACCTTATTGTAAAGCATGGCAAAGGAGAAGACTTCCCGCGCCTGCAACCAGATAAACTTATCGGTGTCGAAAGGTTCTCCGTAGCGGCCCAGGCAGGTGAGATAGCCTCCGTAGGTTTCGTCTTTGGAATGCCGCTCCCAAAAAGGGACGATGCTTTCAAGCAATTCCTTTTTGTACAGTTCGCTATATTGCTTCATAGTGGCAGCGTATCTAAATATTCACGATAACGGTTATACAAA
>JAGQXQ010000322.1:4328-6686 GCA_020436535.1 Phaeodactylibacter sp. | reverse complement strand
AGCAGGTATTATATGGCAATTCCGGCGGCGAAGTATTCAGCCGCCGCAAGCAACTGTGGGACTATTTCGTGGAGGAAGCCATCGTGCAGGATGAGGCAGAGGCATTAGGACTCGGAGTAAGTAAGTCAGAGTTGATTGACCTCCAGTTTGGCGCCAACCCCAGCCCTGTGATCCGCCAGCGGTTTACCGACCCCAATACGAGGCAGGTAAACTTCCAGCAGTTGAACCAGATCAAAACAGCCATCGAAAATGGCACTTTTTCTGATCCTCAGATGAGGGCCTTCTGGGCCCATCAGGAAAAGGAGATCATTAAAGAGCGCTTGCAGAGTAAGCTCAATGCGATGGTGACTAAAGCCATTTATACGCCTACCTGGATGGCTGAAATGGGCCATCAGGATCAGAACGTGTCGCTCGATATGGCTTACGTGAAGATTCCTTTTGATGAGATCGATAATACAGAGATTACGCTCAGCGATGAGGACTACAGTAATTACCTCGAACAGAATAAGGCGCGCTACCGGCAGGACGAAGAAACCCGCAAACTGGAGTATACCGTTTTTGACGTTCTTCCTTCTGTAACGGATTCCGCTAAGCTGCGGGAAAAAGTAGTCAGCCTCATTCCTGACTTTGAAGCCGCCGAAAACGATTCCGCATTTGTGGAACGTAACTACGGTTCGATCAATGGATTCTATTTATCTAAGGAAGAGCTCAGCCCGATGGTGGCGGATACGGCCTTGAGTATTCCGGTTGGGTCGGTTTATGGGCCTTATGTTGAGCAGGGGAGCTATAAGGCCATGAAGGTACTGGCCCGTGAAAGTATGGCGGATTCGGCAGATACCCGCCACATCCTGATCAGTGCGGATACGCCCCAGAAATTCGCAGCCGCCGAGAAAACGATCGACAGCCTCGAGAACCTGCTGCTTACCGGTGTTGCTACTTTTGACTCCCTGGCGGTCAAGTTCAGCCAGGACCCCGGCAGCGCCAGCAAAGGAGGAAAATATGAAAATGTAACTCCCAACCAGTTTGTTCCGCAGTATAATGAAGTACTCTTCGTTACCGGCCAGGTAGGGCAACTGTATAAAGTACGTTCTGACTTTGGCTGGCATCTCATAGAAGTATTGAGCCGCAGCGCCAATAAGACCGAGCGCGTCAAGGTAGCTTTTATCGAAGAGCGGATTGTGCCTTCTGAAGATACCCAAAATGATGTATATGAGCGCGCCCTGGCCTTTGTTGGTAAAAACCGTACGCTGGAAGAGATGGCTCAATCGGCTGAAACCGAAGGGCTGGAGGTGGAAACTTCCGGTAGCCTGAAGAAGAATGACTTCACAGTGGGCACTCTCGGCGTCGGTCAGGCATCCCGCGATATTGTGCGCTGGGCTTTCAATGCCAACAAAGGAGAAGTTTCACCTGAGATCTATGCCTTCCAGGACCAGGTCGATTACTATACCAACAAGTATGTTGTAGCTGGGTTGAAGAGCGTACAAGGGGCTGGCCTTCCTTCAGTAGACAATATCAAGGATGAGATCGAGCAACTGGTGATCAATGAAAAGAAGGGAGAAATGATCAGCCAACGGATACAGGGAGACAACCTCGACGCCATTGCCGGCAACTTTAGCACACAGGTAGATACTGCGCGCAATGTCATCTTCAATGCTTCCTTCCTGCCCAATCTGGGCAGTGAGCCTAAGGTGATCGGCAAAGCCTTCACTATGGAGGAGGGGCAGGTATCGAAGCCGGTGATCGGCAAAAGCGGTGTCTTCGTTATCAAAGTGATCCGCAAGCCGCAAGCCGGGCAGGCCACCAATATTCCACAGTTGCGCCGCAGTATTGCTGCCCCGGTTCGCAGCCAGGTACCCGGCCAGTTGATACAGGCCATGAAGAAAAATGCGGATATTGAAGATAACCGCTCCCGTTTTTATTAATATTTTTATGTCGAAAAAGGGATTTTATTAACCCAGTTAAATAGCACTAGGAATGTCTGACATTAAGAATGCTGGAAGTAAAGGCTACTGCCTGATGTACTTTTTCATAGGCCTGTTATTATTCATCATTCTGGTGGTAGGTATCTATCAGTGGAATTTCAAATTCCTGGGAGGGTAAAAGTTTCCGGGAAGGCACTTCCAGAAAGGAAGTACCTTCCCGGGCACCCCCGGGTAGTCAATCAGCAGTTGCAACTTATGTTTCTGCGTAGATCGACTCGATGTCGTCCTGATGTTTGTCCCGGATCACCCTTCTTTTCAGCTTCATCGTTGGTGTCAATTCAGCTTCAGTGCCGTCCGTTTTGACGGGCTCCCAGTTTTCACAAAGGAGTTTAATCTTTTTGATCTGTTCTACCTTGTTAAACAGAGGGTTGTATCG
>JAGQXQ010000322.1:0-4270 GCA_020436535.1 Phaeodactylibacter sp. | reverse complement strand
AGTGAAGACCACCCCAGGCCTTTGTGCTGGCACCAGTCGCGCAAGGCATCTTCCGCCGGCAGGATCAAGGCGGAGACGAACTTGCGGCTTTCGCCGATCACCATTGCCTGTTCAATCAAAAAATCTTCCTTGAGTTTGTTTTCTATCGGAGCCGGAGCGACGTACTTGCCTCCCGACGTTTTCAATAATTCCTTCTTCCGGTCAGTGATCTGCAAAAATTGGCGCCCACCGGGCCCTTTTACTAACTTTCCTATATCACCGGTGCAGAACCACTGCTCTCCATCAATTTCCTTCATTACTTCAGCGGTAGCCTCGGCCTTATTGTAATAGCCCATCATGATATTGGGCCCTTTGGCAAGAATCTCTCCTTCTTCTTCCCTGTATTCGCCGGAAGAGGTGTCGATCATCAATTCTACTTTATCGATAGCCGGGCCGATGGTTCCCAGCATAGCGCCCCCGGGATCGAAGCGGCCGACGGCCAGGCCCGGCGAAGTCTCGGTGAGGCCGTATCCTTCGCGTATGGGGATGCCCGCGGCGGAGAATATCCGCGCCATCTTTACCGGACAGGGGGCCGCGCCGGTGACAATGCCGTGCACGCGGCCGCCCAGCGCCTCCCGCCACTTACTGAAAATGAGCTTGTCGGCTATTTTTCGCTTCATGGCGGCCAGCCCGCTATACTGTTTATCAAATTCGTAATCATCCGTGAGGCGGAGCGCCCAAAAGAACAAGTTGCGGGAGATGCCGGAAAGCTCAAGACCCTTGTTGTATATTTTTTCGTAGACTTTCTCCAGCAGGCGGGGTACGGTGGTGAAAAAATGAGGCCGGACAGATTTGAGGTCGCCTTCGTCACCGCCGAGATTGTCGGTTCCGGTAAAGGCGACGCGCAGGCCTGTGTAAGTATACATATACAGCGCCGTGCGTTCAAAGATATGACAGAGTGGCAGGAAGCTCAGGGCAGTATTACCAGGCCCGACGGGAAAGATCTGCTTTACGGCCAGCACGTTGCTCACAATATTGTTGTGGGAGAGCATTACTCCTTTGGGGGCGCCGGTGGTGCCGGAAGTATAGATCAGGGTGGCCATGTCTTCCGGGCGAACCGCTGCTTTACGCTGTTCCACTATTTCCTGCCCTTCATCCGAGAATATATTTTCCCAGTAAGGCCGGCCCTCCTGGAGGTCGAAGGTGTAGACCTCCTTGAGCGAGGGAACGTTCTTCTGCGCTTTGTGAACCTTGTCGTAGAGGTCGTCTTTTCCAACAAAGCAAAATTGCGCCATAGAATCGTTGAAGATGTATTCATATTCTCCCGGGCTGATAGTAGGATAAACCGGGACATTGATCGCACCGATCTGCTGAATGCCGATATCCAGGGCCACCCATTCCGGGCGGTTCAAATAAACGGCAACAGCGATTTTGTCGCCGGGTTGTACGCCCATTTGAATCAGGCCCCGGCTGACTTTATTGGCCCGCTCGATGGTTTCAGCCGTACTATAGTAATGCCACTGGCCGTCTTTCCGGCCGCCAAAAGCTTCCTGAAGTGGATGGTTTTCCTGCTGGTAATAGATGAAATCGAAAAGCCGTTTGGGTTCCATATCTCAATAGGGTGTATGGTTAGGAATATTGTGAATGATGACAAAATACGATATATAGTGATGATTAAAAATAAACTCATATTCGGCTGCCTTGTTCGTAAAGGCCGTCTACTTCCTTGCTAAATTTTTCGAGAATGACATCGCGTCTGGCTTTTAGGGTGGGGGTTAGTTCTCCGGTTTCGGCTGACCAGGGTTCGTGGAGCAGGTGAAAATTCCGGATGCGCTTGTAACCTGGCAGATCCACGCTGGCCTTTTCGATCTCTGCTGCCATGAACTGCACCACTTTGTGGTTGTGCACCATGAACTGGGGCGCCGTCCAATGAATGTCGTTCTCTGCGCACCAGCTTTGCAGCAGATTGAAATTGGGCATCACCAGGGCCGTGGCAAAGGGGCGCTGAAACCCCAGCACCAAACACTCTTCGATGTAGGGAGATGACTTAAGTACGGTTTCGAGTTCTTGAGGAGCGATGTATTTGCCTCCTGAGGTTTTAAAAATGTCTTTTCTCCTGCCGGTGATCTGCAGGAAGCGTTTGTGTACGATTTTGCCGATGTCGCCGGTGTGAAGCCATCCGTCTTCAGTAAGAATAGCGTCGGTCGCTTCTTTTCGCTGGTAATAGCCCAGCATGACGTTGGGCCCTTTAACCAGGATCTCTCCCTCCTCTTCTCCTTCCGGGGCGTCGATCCTGAGTTCCAGCCCGGGTATTGGAATGCCGACGGTGCCAAAACGAGTTCCTCCGGGCGCAAAGCGGTTGAAGGAGATCACCGGGGAAGTCTCCGTCATGCCATAGCCTTCACGAACGGGGATGCCGGCAGCGGTGAAGAGCCGCGCCAGCCGGGGCTGTAAAGCGGCCGCACCGACGATAATACCTTCTACTCTTCCTCCCAACTGCCGGCGCCAATACCAGAAGGCCAGCAGGCTTGCCAGTTGCAGTTTGATCCAGTAGAGTGGCCTGAATGGCCCTCTTTCTTTGTATTGCTCGCCAACGGATATTGCCCACAAGATGAGGCGCTTCAATAAAAGGGAGCGTTGGTTGGCGCCCTCCAGTATTGCGTCGTAGGCTTTTTCCAGAAAGCGGGGAACGGCTGTGAAATAGTGGGGTTTTACTTCCCGGAGGAAATCCGGCACATTTTCCTGTTGGTCCAAAAAGAATACGGAGGTGCCGGCCGCCATATAAGTAAAGATAACCATTCGCTCGAAGATATGGCTCAGCGGCAGAAAGCTTACGGCCCGTTTGCTATAATCCGCCGGTATCAGCGTTATAGTGGCCTTGATGTTGCTGACGATATTTTTATGGGAAAGCATGACCCCTTTGGGCTCTCCGGTCGTTCCTGAAGTATATATGATGGTGGCCAGGTCGTCTTCGTGGATAGCCGACCGCAGCCCCTGAAGCGCATCCAAATGTTTGGCGGTAGGTTCGACAATAAGGTCTTGCCAGCCAGGAGCATCCGGGAGCTCCTGAAGGGTGAACAGGCCCTTCAGCGCCGGCGTTTCCGGTTGCAGCGCTTTCAATTTGTCCAGTAATTCACGGTTCGCAACAATACCATACTGCACCGCAGCGTCGTTCAGAATGAAGGTTAGTTCTTCCCGGCTGCAGGAAGCGTGGATGGGTACAGGGATGACTCCGATCTGCTGCATCCCGATGTCGAGGAAAACCCATCGCGGGCTGCCCCGCTGGGTGAGGATGGCCACTTTATCACCCCGCTTGAGTCCGAGGGCCATCAGGCCGGCGCTGACGCGGTTGGCTTCCTCGATGCAAGCTGCAGTAGAGTATCTTTGCCATTCAATGCCTTCTTTACAGGCGAGGGCCACCGGGTTGGGGAAGCGTGCCTGCTGATACGGAAGGATGTCAAAAAGGCGCCTGAAATCCATGATCGGGAAAAGCTGGTTTTCGTATTATTGTTCTAAAACTAATAAAAAATCAGACAGTAATGAACAGAGTAATTGAAAATACGAGCTTATGGTTTGGGAAACAAGCGCTGAGCGCTACCTTGTTATTTTTGTTTACCATAACAATTGGAATGGCGCAAGAAGATATTCGGGTAATGTCTTTCAACATCCGATTTGCCAACCCGGAGGACGGGGTGAATTACTGGCCTAACCGCAAGGGGCTGGTAGCCAGCATGATCCGCTTTCAAGAGACAGACATCGTTGGCCTTCAGGAAGCCATGCGTTCACAGTTGGATGACCTGGTGGAGCTGTTACCGGATTACGCCTGGTATGGCCTTTGCCGGACAGACGGCTCCGCTGCGCCTGAGCCCGACAATGAGTTCTCTGCCATCCTTTACCGTAAGGCGCGCTTCGAGTTGTTGGAGAATGCCACTTTCTGGTTGTCTGAAAAACCGGAGGTGGTGGGCAGTACAGGGTGGGATGCCGCTTTGCCCCGCATAAGCAGCTGGGTAAGGTTTAAGGATAAGGCCTCCGGGAAGGAATTCTACCATTTTAATACCCACTTTGATCATCGGGGCGTGCAGGCCCGGGCAGAAAGCGCCCGGCTGTTACTGAAGCAGATCCGGGAAATCGCCGGCGAGTACCCGGTTATTCTGACGGGCGATTTCAATTGCGTGCCTACCGATGAGCCTTATCGCATACTGACAGACAACAATAGCAGCCTGGCTGATGCATTATTCCGCTCAGAAATGCCTCACCATGGCCCGCTTAGCACCTGGTCCGCCTTCCAATT
>JAGQXQ010000321.1:2523-3738 GCA_020436535.1 Phaeodactylibacter sp. | reverse complement strand
ATAATATACTGATCTCATCCGGATCTGAATCGTCTTCGAATTTAAGCACATTGAGAATCTCAGCTTTCGAAAGCGGGTGGTGAGTTTTGGATTTGGGATCATGCAAAGTGTCCCCTTTTAAGTGAAAAACCGTGTCAAAACCCTGGCCTTTGAAAAAAAACAGGGCTTCGTTCAATGATTGGAAGGGAGGATGCTTCATAAGGCTAAAGTTAATAGAGTACTCATTTTTCGTTACCCGGTGTATCCGGGTTTAATTTTCCCCATAGATTTCAGAAAAAATAAAGGCGCTCAAAAAGCCAAAGATCAGGCAACTCCAGAACAGAGCCATCGAATTGACGGCGAAATTCCACCCGTCTTTGATGGGCAGGAACGTCTCGCTGACGATCAGGTGGTAATTGAGGATGGCCATCAGGCCATTCAGGGCGATTACGCCCAGCGCGGTGGCAATCGCCATGACCAGCCCGAAGAGCATGCGGTCGTCCATAGCATGATCCTCGCGTATCCATTTGCGTGCCTTGTGCATGCCAAAGCCGATCATGCCGAACAGGATCCCGAAAATGGCCAGGTGCGCCAATTCAAAGCCGCCGTCTCCGGTAGCCTGAACGATTAGATTGTAAATGACGATGATAACAGCCGTAGTTAATCCATAGCGGATGGCGTACCGGTCGGCGTGAGATCTGTCCGTTTCCGGTTGCGGTGATTTTGGTTTGGAAAGTTGGATGCGTAGCATGTCTTACTGGTTTATTTGATAGAAAGACCGGAACAATAGGGTGGGTCACATAAAAAAGTGACTTTCCCGATCCTCTTTGTCTTTTATCCAATCTATGTCCGCTGTAGCGGCCAAAATCAAAGCTCAGCAAGCCAAAAACATGAGCCAAACGAAAAAACTCAACGAACTGGCGGCCACCGCTATTTGCGGTAATGACATCAGCTCTTCCTGTCTGTACGTTTCAGCGCTGGCTATTATTTACGCAGGGCAATACGCCTGGTTGTCGTTGTTGATCGTTGCGGGAGTATTGTTCCTGTTCCGGCGCATTTACGGTGAAGTCGTCGGCGCATTGCCGCTGAATGGCGGCGCCTACAATGCCCTGCTGAACACCACGAGTAAGTTCACTGCCTCCCTGGCGGCCACTCTCACCCTGCTTTCCTACATGGCTACGGCGGTGATCTCAGCCAGCGAGGCCATGCATTACGTCCACAGCATCTGGCATGAAA
>JAGQXQ010000321.1:0-2440 GCA_020436535.1 Phaeodactylibacter sp. | reverse complement strand
TTCCTTTTCCACCTGTTCTCTCTTACTTTGCTGGCATCCGTCTGCGGGGTTTTTATTTTTAAAAACGGGCTGGGGGTGTTGTCGGACAATTACCAGCTGCCGGTAGAGGGAGGTATACAGAAGGCGTTGTTCTTTGGTTTTGCGGCAGCCATGCTGGGTATCTCCGGCTTTGAAAGTTCCGCCAACTTCGTGGAAGAGCAGGCGGAAGGGGTTTTTCCGAAAACCCTTCGCAACATGTGGATCGTGGTCAGTGTTTTCAATCCGCTGATGGCTTTCCTGGCGCTCGCCATCGTGCCCATCCCGGAAGTACAGGCCAATGGAGAGGCGTTGCTATCGTTCATGGGCTTCAAGGCTGGCGGCAGTTGGGTGGCCACCTTCATATCCGTAGATGCGGCGCTGGTGCTGAGCGGAGCGGTGCTGACGAGTTATGTCGGCGTCGGCGGCCTGCTGGAACGGATGACCCTCGACCGTATCCTGCCCAATTTTTTGCTCCAAAAAAACAAACGAGGCTCGGCTTACCGCATCCTGATCCTTTTCTTCCTGCTCGGTACTTCTATCCTGTTCATTACAAGAGGTGAACTGGGCGCCCTGGCCGGCGTATACACCATTTCCTTTCTGGCGGTCATGGCTCTGTTCGGCATTGGTAATATCCTGCTTAAAGTGCGGCGCTCGAAGCTGCCCCGGCCGGAAAGAGCATCGCCTCTGGCCATATTCTTAGCCATTGGGGCCGTAGTTGTGGCTCTGGTGGGGAATGCCATTCTCAACCCGGCTTATCTGGGTGTTTTTCTGGAGTATTTCATCCCGGCCTTCCTCCTCGTCAGTATCATGCTCAACCGGACTAAATTGCTTTGGGCCATTTTGGAATTGATAAAATACGTATTCGAGCCGATTCAGCTTTTTATCAAAAAACTGAACAAACGCATCCTCAACCTCATCAATGAGATCAACTCTCAGGAATTTGTCTTCTTCACCAACGACGATAACGTGGCCATCCTAAACCGGGTGATGCTCTACATCAGTAAAAACGAACACACCCGAAAACTGAAGATCATCACCGTACTGGAAAATGGCGAAACCCTGCCCGGCCGGTTGGCCAGCGATATTGAAGTCCTCGACCGGGAGTATCCCGATATCGATATTGAATTCATCCCTATGGAGGGCAAATTCGGGCCGGAGCTGATCCGGGAATTGTCCGATAAATGGAAAATTCCGATCAACTTTATGTTCATTGGCTCTCCGGGAGACCACTTTCCGTATAGGGTCGAGGAGTTGGGGGGCGTGCGTTTGATCATTTGAATGCGCTTTCTATACCTGTTTGCGTGGGTGAGGTTTCTTGCCACTAAGGTTCTATTTACGAAGGCTTTGTGTGTGCTCTTAGTGGCAAAGAGCGCATGGCAAGCTACCCAAATAGCTGCATTTTTTAGAAAAAAAGGTGACTTCCCTGTCTATCCTGGTCCTTTTCCTGAAATTTATTTTTAACCAAAATTGAATTTCCAATGAAGAAAATACTTTTTATAGCAGGCTTACTGGTGTTCTTTACTGCATGTAAAAACGAAAAAAACACAGCGCCCGAAACAGAGGGCGATGAGCCCGAAATGATCGAGGAAGATGAAGTGGATGTTGTCCCCAATCTAACCGATATCGATTTCGACGCAGCCCTGGATGCTTTCCGCAAAAAAGAATATGAAGCGGCTTCCCGTTACATCACCATTGCTGTTGAGGACCTGAAGAAAGAGGGCGCCACCACCACGGATGCCAAATTGAATAAGCAACTAAAGGCAGCTACTGACAACCTACAGGCACTGGCAGAAAAGGTAAAAAGAGGAAAAGTGGCCAGCGAAGAAGAATTGCAGGAACTGTTTGCCCACGTGGATATGATGATGGCTCACGACTATCTTTTGCTTACCCAGGTGTATGTCGTGGAAACTCCTGAAAAAGTGAAAGGGGCCTTCCAAGAAGCAGCAAGCCGGATGGAAAAAGCCACTCAGAAGCTGAAGGGCGAGGCAAAGGCTGAAAGCGCTAAAATTCTGGGAGCTATTAAAACCGACCTTGGCAAAAGCGACATCAAAGCGAATGAAATCGGAAACGCAGCCGGAAAACGGGCCGAAGAAATGGCGGGCTGGATAAAAATGCACGCCGAAAAACTTGGGATCAAAGAGCCCGAACATAGTGACTTCTGAGTTTCTAAGTGAGGCGTCAACTCGAAGTTGTCGCCTCACTCAAGCATATTCATTCATTCCGTCCTTTACTCCTTTCGGAGGGTTTCCGGAGTGCCCTCCATTCTCCTCCCCTCCAACTAGACCTTCCTCTGCGGAAATGGTATTTCAATCCCTTCTGCATCGAAACGGGCCTTGATGTTTTTCAGTAGTTCGCCCTCCATAACGAGGGCGTCATTTTCGCTGCTCGTCCATGCCCATGCCCTTAGTACTCTGTAAAATAA
>JAGQXQ010000320.1:1177-10053 GCA_020436535.1 Phaeodactylibacter sp. | reverse complement strand
GGTTATCTCATCAGTAGAACGAAAGTTAAGCATCGGCTGTTGACTAAAATTTTGTTAAAGTCTCTTTCTTCTTTAAAAAAATTTCGAGTCCCGGTTGAAAACCGGAACAGATAGAGCCATAAAAAGCCATGTTTCCAACTTTCCAATGGCTAAATACCACGATTTTTTTCAAAGAATCAGTATTCCCTACGGTGTTTTCCTGTCGGTAACAATACATCTATACGCTCTTCTTCTACTCTGGCTCAGCCTAAAAGTTTCCTTTTTTGAGTAGTAAACTCTTCTTCGGTCAACAACCCTTTTTCTCTAAGGTCCCCCAGCCGCTTGAGCTGTTCCAGCAGGTCGGGTTGCCCTTCCAGTATGTCTTCCTGTTCTTCTGCCTCTTCGGCGGGGCTTTCTGCTGCAGCGGCTTGTTGCTGCAGGCGGAAACCATTTTTTTCAAAGGTTTCAAATTCAGGCTGTATCCGAAGATAGGCCAGGTCATCTTTTTCTTTGATCCGCTGAAAGTCGTTAAAGCCATTGGACACTGCCTGGTCGAGGTGAAAAAAGGCCTTTTCGGGCTTTTCATTCAGGGAATAGGCACAGGCCAGGCCCCAATGAGTCGCTATATCATTCGGCTCGATATCCAGGGACTTATTAAAATCTTCAATGGCCCCGTCGTAATCATAGTCCTTAAACTTTTTAATCCCACTAGCTTTATAGGGGTTATTGCGGGGTGGCCGGGCTTTAGGGCGCTGGTATTGCCGTGGCCGCGGCGCTTCATACCGCCGGTCAGGACGGGGAGCTCTCCTTTCTTCGCGCCGCTCTTCCCGGCCGCGACGGCGATAATCCCGCCGGTCATAATCCGTATCCCTTTTTACGTACTGCCGGTTGTACTTTCGGTTAAAAACCTGTTCGTCCATAGAAAAAAAGGCAATGGCATCGATCAGGCCTATAATCCACATCACGGGAAACCAGCAGAATATCAAATAAAAAATGCCCAGGCCGGTTTGCCCCAGATAAAAACGATGAACGCCAAGCCCTCCCAGGAACAGTGCTAATATGCCGGCTACATTCTTTTCCTTCATTTGCTGTATTAATAGTTGGAGCCATCCCAGGGGATACCTCAATATAAACAATAATCTATAATAAAGACAATTGTCAAAGGTAGCTTTTGTTTGATCCAATGCCGAGAATGGTGAAATTTGTTAGACGACAGGCCCGCAATTGCCGATCAAATCCGCCCGAAGCAAAGACTGGGGGCGCTTTTCAGCATCAGGAACGATTTCTGTTGCCCGGCGTGAAAATTTTGCAGGTGAGCACGGTAAAATCGTCAGGATAGCTTTTCCCGCCCTTAAATATTTCCAACCGTTCCATGAGTTGCCGGTTAAAGGCAGAGGCCGAGAGCTTGTAGTTATTTCTGACCAGGCTGTACAACATGTCCTCATTGAGGTAATCCCCGCCTTCGTTTTGCAGGTCGGTCAGGCCATCCGTAAAAGACAAGACCATGGCCTCTCCTTCCAGCGGCACACAGCCGACCTCTACTTCAGGCAATTCGGGGAAGGACCCCAGGATGGTGCATCCCCGGTTGAGCAGGTGCAACTCCCCGTCGTTTACCAGAACGGGAGGGTTGTGGCCGGCGTTGACGTAGCGCAGGGCCTGTCGCTCGGTATCGTATTCGGCAATGAAGAAAGTAATGAAGCGTTCTCCCTGGGTGATGAGGTTCACCGAAGTGTTCAGGTCCCGAATAAAGGTATCGAGAGCCGTCCGTTTGTTGATGAGGGTGTGAAAGTTGGCCTGAAAGTTGGCCATGAGCAGAGCCGCGGCGACGCCTTTGCCGGAAATGTCCCCCACACAAAAAACGATCTTGCCATCGTCGAATTCGATGAAGTCGAAATAATCACCGCCCACCCCATAATGGGGCTTATAAATACTTGCCAGCTCGTATCCCGGCTTGTTGGGCATGTTGGTGGGAATGAGCATGCGCTGCATCTCACTGGCCAGCTCCATTTCCCGCTTCAGGCGCTCCTGCTCCAGCTGCCGCTTAAACAAGCGCTTATTCTCAATCGCCACCGCAATGATATTCGTGATGGTAGTGATGAACTGCACCTTATTATACATGTCTTCCTCTTCGCTGAACCCACCGATGAAGACATAGGCGATGGGGTGTTCCTTATGGCGAACGGGAATGACTACATCGAACTGTCTGAACAGCGGATGCTGGGTATCTTCTACGTTGTTGAGCCGGGTATATTTTTCAAAATAGCTGCTGATATCCGGTGTGAGCAACTCCTCTTTGATGCCGATTGAGGAGGCACAGGACCAGTCGTCCTCATCGCGCACATAGAGCACCATTTTTTTCACGCCGATCTCCCAGCTCAAAAAGGATTTGTACATATTAAAAAGCCCGTCGGCCGAAACATTATTATTGATGGCCTGGGTAATATTCAATAGCCGATTGATCTGAAGTTGTTTCAGGTTCAACTCCCGTTCGAGCGCCTCAATATTAGATAATCCTTTTCTCAGTTCAGAAAAACCCGACATTATTGTTAAAATTAGGATAGAATTCACTACTAAGTTGAGTAAAGATATAAAAATCCGCTGCTAGGCTAATAGCCCCAAAGCGAATTTAGCAAGCTATTAACATGAATATACTACTTCTTGAGCCATTCCTGTCCGGAAGCCACCAAAAATGGGCCGAAGGATACCGGTCGCATAGCCGCCACGACGTCCGTTTGCTATCCTTAAAAGGACGCCACTGGAAATGGCGCATGCACGGCGGAGCCGTTAGCCTGGCCGGACAGTATTCCAAACTGGACTGGCGCCCGGGCCTCCTCCTGGCTACCGATATGCTGGATGTGGCC
The DNA here is from genome assembly GCA_020436535.1 of Phaeodactylibacter sp. Lineage (GTDB taxonomy): Bacteria > Bacteroidota > Bacteroidia > Chitinophagales > Saprospiraceae > JACJXW01. Next base: position 7,213 of record JAGQXQ010000320.1, on the reverse strand, counting down.
ACCTTTTTGGGGCTCGCCCGACACCGCACAGCCGGTTTACCCATCGCCACCTATTTTCACGAAAACCAGATCACCTATCCCTGGTCGCCGGCGGATGAGGATGTCGAAAAGCAACGTGATAACCACTACGGGTTCATCAACTACACCACCGCGCTCGCTTCCGGGCACATTTTTTTCAATTCTCATTTTCACCGCCATTCCTTCCTGGAGAGCCTGCCGGGCTTTTTGAAACAATTTCCGGACGCCCGGGATTTGTATGGCATAAAAGAGGTGAACCGGAAAAGCGAGATCCTGCCTTTGGGTATGGACCTCAACAGCCTGCATCGACCTCAGCACTCCGGAAAATACCCCGAAGCCACGCTGCTGTGGAACCACCGCTGGGAGTACGACAAAGCGCCGGAGGTTTTCTTCAGCGCTTTGTTCCGCCTGAAAGAGGAAGGCATCCCGTTTCGGCTGATCGTCCTGGGCCGCTCCTACCGGCAATCTCCGGAGATATTTGAAATAGCGCGCCACCGCCTAAAGGAAGAGATCGTCCATTTTGGTTACGCTGAAGATAGCGCTGCCTATGCCCGCCTGCTTTGGCAAGCCGATATACTGCCGGTTACCAGCCGTCAGGATTTTTTTGGCGGCAGTGTGGTGGAAGCTATCTACTGCAACTGTTTTCCTATATTGCCCAACCGGCTGGCTTATCCGGAACACATTCCTACAGCAAAACACCATCTGCACCTATATGAAAAAGAGGAAGAACTTTACCCTAAATTGCGGAAAGCCGTTCTCGGGATTGAAGCCCTTCGCCAGCGGGCAGACTATCAGCATTTTGTAGCTAAATATGATTGGAGTATTTTAGCACCCGAATACGACCGGGCCTTTAAGCAGTTGGCAGCCCAGAATCCCATTTAAAGCCTACTTTATGAAATTTATTACTTACCAGGATAAAAAGATCGCTTACAAAACGGAAGGCAAGGGCGCCGCTGTGGTACTGCTTCACGGTTTTTGCGAAGACAGTAGCATCTGGGATGAATTCCGGATAGACCTGCTAGAAGAGAACTACCGGATCATTCGCATCGACCTTCCCGGCTTCGGCAAGTCGGAAGTGCTGCCAGATATAAGCATCGAACAAATGGCAGAGGCCGTACACGCTGTCCTGCTGAAGCTCAACCTGACGAAAGTGGTATTCATCGGCCATTCGATGGGCGGATATGTCGGCCTGGCCTTTGCCCGCCTCTATCCGGAACTGCTGATGGGCCTGGGCCTTTTTCATTCACACCCTTATCCCGACAGCGAGGAAAAAAAGGAGAACCGCCGCAAGAGCGTAGCCTTCATCCAGCGGCAGGGCCATGCCCTGTTTGTGAAACAGCTCATCCCCGGCCTTTTCAACCAGCGATTTGCCAAGAGCAACGCCTTCCTGATAGAAAAGCTGACGTATCGCGCCGCCCGGGGAAAAAGCGCCGGCATCATCGCCGCTCAGAAAGCGATGATCGAAAGGCCGGATGAAACGTCAACGCTTAAGAGCTTAAACGTTCCGGTGCTGTTTATTATCGGAGAAGAAGACCAGGCTGTGCCTCCTGAGAATGCAGAGCAGATTCATCTGCCCCAGGCCGCCTCGATCCACATTCTGGAAAAAGTAGGCCATATGGGCCTATTCGAAGCACGCAAGCAAACGCAGCGCATCGTTCGGCAGTTCGTGCAGTTTTGTGAGGAAAATGCCCGGGCCTAATGCTGGAAGACGCCCTCATTTTTAGCCTGGCCATTATTCCCGGCCTGCTCATCTGCTGGTACATCTACCGGATGGATAAATACGAAAAGGAATCGCGCCTTCAATTGGCCATCACTTTTGCCCTCGGCATGGCCGTCACTTATCCCGTTTTGAAGATTGAAACCTGGGCCAGTTATTCCGGCTGGGGGGAAACAGACAGCCTGGGCGCCACTCTTTTCTCCTCCTTCATTGTGGTCGCGCTAACGGAAGAGCTGGTCAAATACCTGGCCTTAATGGCCTATCCTTATTCCCGCCCTTTCTTCAATGAACCGATGGATGGCATCGTCTACGCCGTGATGATCGCCATGGGCTTCGCCACCTTGGAAAATGTACTCTACGCGGGCCAGTTTGGCTTCCAGACCACGCTGCTGCGCGCCTTCACCGCCGTTCCTGCGCACGCCTGCTTTGCCATCATTATGGGGTATTTCATCGGATCCTCCAAGTTTGCCTTTTCCAGGGCGGCCAAAAGGCAGCTCATTGGGCTGGGCCTGGCCGTGCCCGTGATGGTGCATGGTGTCTACGATTTCTTTATTCTGCAGGAATACTATGAGGAGCTCATGATCCTGGCGCTCCTCCTCCTGGGCGCCAGCATTTACATAGCTACCCGGCTGATCAAGGAACAGCAGGAAAATTCGCCGTTTAAGGGGGAAGGGGAATGAATTGTGGTAAGGCTTGCGCGGGCCGGTGACGGTATTTTATTCTCACAAAACCATGCATGCGCCAGTAAAGCCTCTGGTCACCTCAACTTCTCATTCCCCGCATGCCGCTCCGCATCCCGTTTGGTTTTCTTTTCGAGGTTCTTTTTCACCGCTTCTGTAAGGTCAACTCCGGTTTGGTTGGCCAGGCAGATGAGTACGAAGAGCACATCGGCCATCTCATCGCCCAGTTGGGCTTTGGCGTTAGCGGCGTCTTCTGTTTTTTTAAAAGACTGCTCGCCGTACAAGCGGGCCATCAGGCGGGCTACTTCCCCTACCTCTTCCATGAGGATGGCCGTGTTGGTCAGTTCATTATAATAACGTATCCCGACGGTGTTGATCCACTGGTCGACGGTTTGCTGCGCTTCCTGAATGGTCATGTTATTCCTTGTTTTTACTGTCGATGAGAATGGTTACCGGGCCATCGTTGAGGAGGCGCACTTCCATCATGGCGCCAAACTCGCCGGTTTTGACGGACAAGCCGGAGCTTTGTTCCAGTGTCTTGACAAAAGCCTCGTACATGGGAATGGCAAAATCGGGCCTGGAAGCCCGCAGGTAAGAAGGGCGGTTGCCCTTTTTGGTGCTGGCGTGGAGGGTGAACTGGCTGACCACCAGGAGTTCACCCTTCACGTCCTGCACGGATAGGTTCATTACCCCCTCCTCATCATCGAACACCCTTAGTTTGCTCACTTTTCCACATAGCCACTGAATATCCTCCTGTGTATCAGCATCTTCAATACCCAGCAATAGAAGCAAGCCAGGCCCGATAGCCGATTTTACAGTACCATCGATCGTTACAGAAGCTTCAGAAACTCGCTGGATGACTAATCGCATTTTTGGAGCAAATATAGGAGTTTGTTGTCTGTTGTTCGTTGGTTCCATTAACGAACAACAGGCAACCTAAAACAAAGTCGGCTGCCCCCCGATGCGTTGATGCAGGTCGGGAGAGTCGTTTTTCACAGAATTCACCCTATCAGAAACCTGATAGTATTCCAGAATGCCATCCGGCGGAGGCTGAAGGAGTTCCATTACCTGGCTAATATCCAGTTCTTCGAGCCAGCGTTGCTGTTGTGCTCGTTCGGGGAGCACCATGGGCATCCGATTGTGAAGCGGCGCCACCTCTTTATTGGGAGGTGCGGTAATAATGGAAAAAGTCTTTACTGCGTAATCGTCTTTATACCATACATCCCATATACCGGCAAAGAGCAACAGGTCTCCGTTTTTGCGAAAGATGCGGTAGGGGACTTTTTTGCCGCCTTCCGTCCGCCATTCGTAAAAGCTGTCAGCCAGCACCAGGCAGCGGCGGCGGCGAAGGGGAACGCGGAAAGAAGGCTTGGCGCCAATGCCTTCCATGCGGGCGTTGATCATTTTACTGGCGTTCTTGCCATCTTTCGACCAGTGAGGGATCAGGCCCCAAAGTAAGTATTCCAGGCGGCCGGGGTGTTCATTGGTGATGACATACGAATGCTGGGTAGGCGCAACGTTGAAGCTCAGCCGCAGATTCTGGCCCGTCTCTATATCCCCCATTTGTTCTTTTATCTTCTCAGGTGAAGTCACAAAGGAAAACCTTCCGCACATACGTTTCCATTTTTTTGTTTAAGCTTGCTGATGCTTTTCGGAGCTGCCAGGCCCGTTCTCCAAGAGCGGAACAAGTTTATGCACTATCGTTCACAATTTTATTCTACCACAAATCCATGGGCCTGAAGCTTCCTGCAAAACAAGAGGTTGGGCCGCTTCGTTTCAGGCTTTTCCACACCCCTTTTCAGGCGCTTCCCTAAAGGTAAGAAAACCAGCAATTTGACGAAACCTCTTTTCCACAAGAAATGTGGGCCAAGGCCTTGGTAACCGGCCCGCTGGCCCACACTCCCTAAGAATGGCATTCCTCCATATATACATATTTATAAAATGAAGGTTTTTCTGGGGATATCTTCAAGGTTTACTGACATCGAAAAATAAAAAGGTGGCGGGCCTGATAAAAAAACTTTTCCCGGCCCGATCTTTTACACAAGCTGTGGGTAAGTTTGCAAAGGCATTGAAAAGGACGGCGAGAAGCATGTGTAAAAGATGTGTAAAGGCCTGTTGGATATCTTAACACTGATTTAACCCAGGATTAACGGAAAAATTTTCCCACATATTAACACCCTTAATGATGATAGGATTTTATTTAAAATTTTTATAATATATTATTAATACCCCATTGCAAAAAATGTTTACCCAGCTGTGGCCAAACAAAAGTTTGTAGGATTGTTACTCTAACGAATCGTTTCAAAAAAAACGGAGATGGAAGCAGTTGCAAATACCGTATCAAAAAAAGACAAGTCACAACCCAAGAGATATCCAGCCGTGGTCAAGGCCTGGTTGGTGGTTGGCTTATTCATGATCTTTATGCAGGTGGTAGTGGGCGGCATTACCCGCCTGACCGGTTCGGGGCTGTCCATTACCAAGTGGGAGATCGTCACCGGTACTCTACCGCCGCTCAATGCTCAGCAATGGGAAGAGGCGTTCGATCTTTATCGGGCCACCCCCCAGTACGCCAAGATCAACCAGGGGATGGCCATGGGCGAATTTAAGTTTATTTTCTTCTGGGAGTACATTCATCGCCTTTGGGCCCGCCTGATGGGGTTCGTGTTTATCATTCCTTTGGGGTTCTTCTGGGCCAGGGGCATGGTCGATAAACCACTTTTAAAGCGGCTGGGCGTCGTTTTTCTCCTGGCCGCCCTGGTGGCTTCCTTTGGGTGGATCATGGTGGCCAGCGGGTTGATAGAGCGGCCGTGGGTCAATGCTTACAAACTTACCATGCACCTTTCTCTGGCGCTGATCCTGTTCAGTTATCTGCTGTGGACGACTTTTAAAACCTTTCAGCCGGAACGGCCGGTTATACACAACCAACTGTTAAGAACCGCCGGTTTGGCGATCACCGGGCTGACGGCGGTGCAGATCGTGCTGGGTGGCATCATGGCCGGTACGAAGGCAGGCCTTTTTTATCCTACCTGGCCGGATATGAACGGAGAAGCCATTCCCGGCCTGCTGTTGAACAGCGCCAGCTGGTCTGTGGAAAACTTTGTGAATTACGATTCAGCGCTATTTATGCCCGCCCTGGTACAAACGTTACATCGAACAACAGCTTACCTATTGACTATCATTGTTTTATGGTTTTTCTTTAAAGCCATAAAGTCAAATCCTTCTCCATCGCTTAAAGCCGGTTTGTATCTGTTGGTAAGTGTGTTGATAATCCAAATGTTATTGGGAATCTTCACCGTTATCAACTCTATCGGGATGATCCCGGTGGGCCTTGGCGTCTTCCATCAGGCCTTCGCCCTTTTGTTACTGGCCGTCATATTATTCGTTGATTATCAGCTCGGAAAGATTAGAAATTAACACATGTGGAAAACTATGTGGAAAAGTCAGTTATGAAACCGAATCCCCTTTTTTCGGATCTTTTTCCATTAGCTACCGGAAATGAACCTGGCAAGCAAGAATGAAGTGAAAAAGATTATCTTAGATAACTAAAGAGTAACTATTCGGCAGTTAGCTTTTGGCGGTTAGCGGTTAGCAAACGCCTGCCCTTAAGGCCGGCATGTTAAG
>JAGQXQ010000320.1:0-1103 GCA_020436535.1 Phaeodactylibacter sp. | reverse complement strand
AATCGCCAATTGCTGAATAGTTACACTAAAGATAAAAAAATGCCCTATGCGCTTACTGTATTTTCTTGCTTTTTTAACGCTGGCCTTCAGCGCATGTCAATCTAAGAAACCCTCAGCTGAAACCATTTACTATAATGCCAACATTTGGACGGGCGACCCGAAGCAACCCTCTGCCGGTGCACTGGCTATAAAGGATGGCAAGATCCTCTTCGTTGGCGATGATTATCAGGCCTACCAGGGGGCGGAGACGGAGCTGGTGGATGTGCAGGGGCGCTTATTAGTGCCAGGGTTTATGGATAATCACACTCATTTCCTGGACGGCGGCTTCCAATTGGCGAGTGTAGAACTACGCGCCGCGCAAACGCCGGAGGATTTCATCCGGCTTTTAGCCGAATTTGCCCATACCCTACCCAATGACGGCCGATGGATACTCGGGGGCAATTGGGACCATGAGGCCTGGGGCGGTGAATTGCCTCGCCGGGAGTGGATCGATAGCATAGCGGAGGGCCACCCCATCTTTGTCTCCCGCCTCGATGGGCACATGGCCCTTGCCAGTACCCAGGTGCTGGAGTTGGCAGGTATCACCATCGATACGCCTGATCCGGAAGGAGGAACCATTATTAAGGATCCATTATCCGGTGAGCCAACCGGTATTCTCAAAGATGAAGCCATGAGCATGGTGTATGCCATCTTGCCCGATCGTACGGAAGCCGAACTGGATGAAGCCCTGCAGCGAGCCGTAACCCATGCTCTCTCTCTGGGCGTCACCCAGGTGCACGATGTGGGCAGTTTCGGTGGCTGGACTGACCTGGCTACTTACCGGAGAGCCAATAAAAAAGGCGAACTGCACATGCGCGTATACAGCTTCGTACCTATCAGCAGTTGGGGGAAGCTGGCAGATTATGTTGCAGAAAACGGAACCGGAGATGATGTACTCCGCTGGGGCGCCCTGAAAGGCTTTGTCGACGGCTCTCTGGGCTCCACTACCGCCTGGTTCTACAATCCTTACGATGATGAACCGCAGACTTCCGGGCTGCTGGTCAACGATACCAGTCAACTGCGCAACTGGATCCTGGCAGCTGATTCGGCCGGCCTGCACATTG
>JAGQXQ010000319.1 GCA_020436535.1 Phaeodactylibacter sp. | reverse complement strand
GCGGTAGAACTGGTGCGCCGGCAACGGCCCTCCTTGATGATCGACGGCCCTATGCAGGCGGATGTGGCCTTAGACCTGAATTCCCTCAAGGAGACTTACCCCTTCGCGAACCTGTCCAAACGCCCGAACCTGCTGATTTTCCCTAACCTCGATGCCGGAAACACCAGCCTGAAACTGGTGCGCAAGCTGATTAAGGCGCACTACATCGGCCCCATTCTCATTGGGCTGAAAAAGCCAATCCACCTGCTGGCCCGCGGCGTGGAGGTCAATATGATCAGTAACATCACCGCTATTGCCAGTGTGGACGCTCAGCGGGTGGAAGATGCTTTGAAAAAAGAGAGCCTGCAGCCCGTTAATGCCTGGTAGTGCAAGCCGCCACTGAAAAAGGAAGGCCGGGAAAAGTCATTCCCGGCCTTCTAAAAAAACGCTTACCTACTTAAGCGTAAAGCGTATCTCAGTTCTACAGTTGGCAAAACTGACTATTGGGGAATCTACCTGATCGTTTTTAGCCTTTACTGAACGGCTACTTTTCCTGTATAGGTTTGGGACGAAGACTGAAGTTTGAGCAGGTACATACCGGCTGGCAAGTGCTTGTCAAGGGGAATATCCATCACCTCGCCACCACTGGCCCATCCTTCCGTTTTCTTTTCACCCCAAATTCCATAAACCACATAATGAATGAGTTGGGAGCGGTCGGAGGGGGCCAGGCCCGCCACCATCCACTGCCGGGTGTTTTGTCCTGCCGGGTTGGGGAAAATACGCAGGGGCAGGCTGCCGGTGCGGGCTTCGCCGGCGCTGGTCACTCCAATTTGCAATTCCTCGCAGGCGGCCTGGTTACAACCCAGGATCGTATCCTGAGCAAGCAGGCAAATGGTATATACTCCAGGCTGGCTATAGGTATGGAAGGGGTTTTGAACATTCGAGGTGGCGCCGTCCCCAAAGCCCCATAGCCACTGATGAACGACGCCGGGGGTCTCGTCCACAAACTGCACTAGCAAGCTGTCCATTCCATCATATACGACACTAAAGCCCGGCATAAAACCTGCGCAAGGTTCCAGGCAATTGGGCAACGTCAATTCAAAGGACTGGAAGCATGCAGGATTATTGATGTCCTCGATGATCACCTCGTGGCTCATTCCATCCCCGGCCAGAGTAAAAGAGGCCACGGTAACCCCACCGGCGTCATACGTAAAGGGCCCTTCCGGATAGGGATTGCCATCTAGCAATATCCGGAATCCTTCACTTTCCTCATTATGCCCCGAAATGGACAGTTCGAAAGGAACCTCCATATTCTCATCACAGGCGCCGGTCTGGACAACAGTTGCTTGCAATAAACAAGCATCCACGCATTGTGGAACATCCACGGAAAGGGAGGCACTACAATTAGGAGCATCCATATCCTGAATACTTAGCTCATGGCTCTGGCCGTCCCCAAACAGGAGTACCTCCACAGTATTCGAACCGCCTGGCTGGTAATCATATTGCCCGATCTCTGCTCCATCAACCAACAAACCGAAAGTATGGCCCCCACCAATGGGCTCAAACGAAATGCTCGCCAGTACCGAATCTCCCTGGCAAGCTGGCAAGGCGGTGATGGACCCGGACATGCCGATACCCCCCGGGCCACCGTGAGGGATACAATAGTAAGGATGCTGGCCCGGCTCATTGATGATCAGTTCAAACTCGCCCCCCTGCCCGAGCAACCCACTGTCCCAGGTGTCCACACCCGTAGTTGCATCTGATGTAGTGGTGTGTGGAATAGTCCCGGTCCAGAAAAATTCTACCGTGTCTCCAGCCGTAACAGTAAGTTCCCTGGGAACAAATTCAAAGTCCAGGACTTCTACCAGATGGCGTCTCGATTCAGGGAAAGAGACGGAGAGGCTTTCAATGGAGCAATCGCCCGAACAGTCCGGAGCCGTAAACTGGACTGTCGCTGCACAAAAACTCACATCCAGGTCCTGAACGGTCAACAGGTGCTGAGCGCTGTCACCGGGGATACTCACCAGTGTGGAATTGCCCCCCATTTCATTGTCGTATGGAATAGGCCCTGCCAGATAAACCCCATCCAGGAACACATTATATCCATTACCGCTTCCATTGGTGGAGGAAAATGTCACCTCCACCAGAGCGGAACCATTATCACAGGGTTCGAAGGCTTCAATTACTCCGGACATGCCGATCCCCCCCGGGCCGCCGTGCGGGATACAATAATAAGGATGGAGTCCTGCTTCGGTGATAAGCACCTGAAAGCTGGCGCCCTGCCCTAAAAGGCCACTGTCCCAACTATTCGGGCCGGAGATAACATCCGAAGTAGAAGTGTGTGGTATGGCGCCTTCCCAGACAAATTCCACTGTGTCCCCTACGATTATTTCAATATGAGAAGGAATAAACTCATAATCCCTGACTTCCACCGTATACTTTCCAGCCTGTCTACTATTGACCAAAAGTCCCTGAATTTCACAAATCGGGCCGCATAGTGGCGTATTGATCATAACCGCCGCTAAGCATGCCGTACTGTCGGTATCCTGAACCTCAATCAGACGGTTTGATCCGGTACCCGTCACGGAGATGGTTACATTGGTAGAACCGGAAGGATCATAGTTGAAGGGTTGGGGCTGGTAAAGATTACCATCTACCCACACCGTGAATCCGTTGTTTCCGATGCCTTCCGAAATGACAGTAAGTTCTACAGGCACTTGATCCTCCTCATTACAACCACCCGTCACCACAGCCTGGAGCGTGAGGGCGCAAGGCGTGCCTATCATGCAATCAGGGGCGGTAAAGACAGCTTCTGCATTACAATTGGTATCGCCGGTGTCTTCGGCCCTTACCGTATGTTGTTGCCCGTCTCCCGGGATACTGATCACAACGGAATTGAAAGTACCAGTGGTATAACTAAAGGGGCTGTCCGGATAGAGCGCTCCATCAAGGAACAGGTTAAACCCTCCTGAGCTACCTCCTGCAGCCTCAAAATTTATACTAAGAGAAATATTTCCGCCGTCGCAAGGTGGAGACGCAACGATCATCCCCGACATGCCCACCCCCCCGGGAGCGCCGTGGGGAATGCAATAATAAGGATGCTCTCCTTCTGTGGTTATGGTTACTTCATAAACACCCCCCTGGTTCAGCAAGCCACTGTCCCAGGTATCGGCTCCGGTAGTCGCATCGGAAGTAGAGGTATGGGCGATAACGCCCGTCCATTCAAATCGAACGATATCTCCGACACTAACTTCCAGTTGAGCTGGAACAAATTCAAAATCCCTTACCTCGATAATATGGATTATTGGATTGCCAACGTCTGCAGCAGTTAATTCCAGGCCTGTAATCATGCAACCCAGGGAACAATCTGTAGTCGTTAAATTAGCCGACGCCGTGCAGCCGGCATCGGCTAAGTCCTGTACTTCTATGGTATGGCTTTGCCCGTCGCCCGGAACATTTATCGTTACTAAGGTGGAGCCCGTGCCGCTGTAGTTGTAAGTACCTACGCCGGCGCCGTCCACCAACACTTCAAAGCCGGATGCCCCGCCGCCTATATCGGTTGCCGTCAATTCTACCGCCACTTCGCCATTTCCATCGCAGCCCCCGGCCTCCTGGGCGCTTAGGTTCAGCTGGCAGGCCGAAGCATTGCAGTCAGGCGTGGTGATAGTGATAACATTCAGGCAATTGGGGTTGTCCGCATCCCGTACCGTGAGCGTGTGGCTCTGGCCGTCCCCCACAACCTGCACCGATATAGAGTTGCTGCCGCTGGCGTCGTAGGCAAAACTACCGGCAAGGTTCCCGTCCACCAATACTTCATAGCCGTTGAAGCCCCCACCGGCAGCAGTAAAGCTTAACCCTACCGATACCTGCCCGTTGGTACAGTTGGCCTGCACCGTGATCGTCCCGCTCATACCCACGCCGCCCGGCCCGCCGTGTGGAATGCAGTAGTACGGGTGTACGCCCGTGGAAAGCACCGGCGACTGGTAGCTGTCTCCCTGGCTCAACAGCCCACTGTCCCAGCTGTCCGGCCCGGTAGTAGCGTCGGATGTAGAGGTGTGGGCCACTGTGCCCACCCACAGCCACTCGACCAGGTCGCCGGATGTGATGGTGATGTCCCGCGGGTTGAAGGCAAAGTCTTCAACGTTGACAGTATGCACCGTGGAGGAGCCAGTGCTCGCCATAAGGTTACTGATCAGGCAAGGCGCCGTACAGTCCGTTGTTACCAGGTTAGTTGCCGCCGTGCAGCCGGCATCGGCTAAGTCCTGTACTTCTATACTATGGCTTTGCCCGTCGCCCGGAACATTTATTGTTATCAGAGCCGGGCCGGAAAGATTATAATTGAAAGGGCCACCGGGCGCCAGATTGCCATCAATGTATACATTGAATCCGGAGGCGCCTCCGTTTACTGCATTTATACTCAGTTCGGCCGGCACCTGATTACCGGCGCCACATCCACCGGCCTGGGCCGCCGAGACTGAAATGCTGCAAGCCGGAGCGGCGCCACAATCTGGAGCGGCGAAGGTTCTAAAAACAGTACAAGTAGGGTCTGCAACATCCTGAATTTCAACAGTATGTGCGGCGCCATCTCCGGTGATACTGAACGTATTGCTCTGAGGGCCCGTCCCACTATAAGAAAAAGGGCTACCTGGAACCAGGTTTCCATCCAAAAGAATAGAATAACCCTCCGGAGCAGCAATGGAAGTATTGAAGGAAACCTCCAGGGTGAACTGTCCGGATGAAGGACAATTGGCGACGATCATACCTGACATGCCCTGCCCGTTCGGCCCCCCGTGTGGTATACAATAATAACGATGAATGCCGGGATTGGTAATATTAACAGTGTACACCGAGCCAAAACCGATCACTCCGGAATTCCAGCTATCCGGCCCGGCCGTCGCATCAGAAGTAGTGGAATGGCCATCGCCTACCCACTGGAATTCAACAATATCTCCAATGTTAATGGTTGTATTCTGAGGGGAAAAGAAGTTGTCTCCGATCTGCACTACATGTGTAGCCCCGCCGGCAATATTGGCGCTCATACTGGAAAGAAAACAACTGGAAGAGCAATCCGGTACCGTGAAGGAGTAGGCAGCCCCGCAGGTACCTATGTCTGCCGACTGCACCGAAATGTTATGGCTCAATCCATCACCGGGTACGGTGGTGTTAACTGTTACCGGTTGGCCGATTGCTATATCGAAAGGGCTCCCGGGCAATAGCTGCCCATCTAAAGAAATATTGATATCCCTGGCATTATCAAAAAGGTCATTGACCGTGACCACTAACGGAATTTCGTTATTGGCATTACACTCACCCACATTTACCGACACGTCTAACACGCATATCTCAATCCGGACACAGAGTTCGCTGGCGCAGCCGCTTTGTGTAGTAACAATCAGGCACACATCATATTTATCAGCGCTCGGGAAGGTATGCGTAGGATTCTGCAGGGTACTGGTGGCGCCATCTTCAAAATCCCAAAGCCAGGAGGTGATGGGGTCTCCATCTGCTGATGTAGATGCATCCGTGAACGCTATAGTCAGTCCGGTTTCCCCGAAGGAAAAGGCGGCCTGGCAATTTTGGGCCTGGGCGCCGGCTGAAAAGCCTAGCAGTAAAATCTCCAAAAACAGCAGTACGGGTGTCCTCATTTTATTACAGTCAGTTTTAGCAAAAATAATGTTACTGCCTAAAATTAGATAAGTACTTAGGTAGAGAGGAAAAAAAAGCTCCGAACGAGAAAAAAAGCCTGCCGAACCGGAAAGAACTAATTCCTTTATTTTTAGCATATTTGCTAATCGTAGCATATTATACTATATCATACAAATCCAGAATAATGATCATACTGTCAGAAATCCCGACGACTCCTCCGAAGGATGTAAATGAAGATAAGCTCAAGGATAAAACTGACAAGCTCGCCAAACGACTGGGCGAATTGCAGAAGGTGATGTTCGCTGAACAAAAACATTCAGCATTGGTCATTTTTCAAGGGATGGATGCATCGGGCAAGGATGGGGCGGTGAAGCACGTCTTCAAAGAGTGCCATGCCCAGGGTATACAGGTGCACAGCTTCAAGAAGCCGACTGAGGAAGAATTTGCCCATGATTTTCTCTGGCGGGTTCACAAGCAGGTTCCCCGAAAAGGCATGATCCAAATCTTCAATCGCTCTCATTACGAAGACATCCTCATACAGCGGGTGCATGGCTGGATCGATGATGAACGGGCCGCCAAACGGATGAATGCTATCAACGCCTTTGAAGAATTGCTGGCTTTCGACAACCATACCGTCGTCTTTAAATTTTACCTGCATATTTCCTACGATCAACAGGAGAAGGAATTGAATGAAAGAATCAATGAACCGGACAAAAACTGGAAGCACAACCCCGGTGACTGGAAGGAGCGGGAACAATGGGACGATTACATGCGTTACTACGAATACGCTATCAATAACAGTAGTATTCCCTGGACCATCGTTCCGGTCGATGAACGTTGGTACCGAAACTACATCGTCGTCAAAACTATGGTCGACCAACTGGAGATGCTCAATATGCAATACCCGCCTCTTTCAACAGTATAATAAGAATCTATAATATATGGGACAACTGGAAAAGGTAAGAGTTGATAAATGGTTGTGGAGCGTCCGCATTTTTAAATCCCGGACCATTGCCACCGACGCCTGCAAGTCGGGAAAGGTTAAAATAGATGACACTACTGTTAAGGCTTCTCAAACAATACAACGGGGGGACATACTTGAAGTCCGTAAAGATGGCTTCCTATTTCAGTACAAAGTCGTAGGCCTCATCGAAAAACGAGTAGGCGCCCCCATTGCCCAAACCTGCTATGAAGACCTGACTCCCGAAGAAGAACTGAACAAATACAAAGACTGGTTCGTCGGTAAAACCGGTGTTGAACAGCGGGAAAAAGGCGCCGGCCGGCCCACCAAGCGAGAGCGCCGGGATATCGAGGATTTTAAAAGAAAAAGGTTCTGAGCGAGTTTTTCAAAATTGTAAATTGTTTTCTGTGGTTTTATTGCTTTATAATTATCAAGAAAATTATAACTGAGTAAAATAATTTAATGGAAAAATTAATTTGTTAATCCCCGGACAAACCACCCGATATTCCCCCGGCAC
>JAGQXQ010000318.1 GCA_020436535.1 Phaeodactylibacter sp. | reverse complement strand
GAACAATCCACTACTCACATTTTCAACCGGTTCTATCGCCATCTTGCCGGCGGATTGCCTAAGGGCCAGGCGTTGCAACAGGCGAAACGGGATTACCTGAACAGCGAACTGCCGTCTTTTCAGAAATCTCCTTACTACTGGGCAGGATTGGTGCTAATTGGAGATGGGGCTCCGGTGGCCTTTAAAACGGGGTGGCCGCTTTGGATGATAGCAGGGGGGGGGCTCCTGCTTTGCGGAGTCTTGATGGTGGGTTATTGGTTGCGTCGATAAGCAGGCTGAAAAGGCCCTTTATCTTCTACGGATGCACCAACCTCGCTGCATACGTTTTCGGCTTAAAAATATCCCGCACTTCCTCGCCATCGGGCAGGAACTGGTTGATGGTCTTCTGGGCGGTCCAGTCGAATGAGTCTTTTTCTTTATAGGACTTGCGATATTCAAAGGGGGTGCAATGCCGATACTTTTTGAACAGGCGGTTGAAGTTCGTCAGGTTGTTGAAGCACTGGTAGCCGATCTCGCTGATGGACAGGTCCGTCTCGATCAACAACTTACAGGCATGCCCGATACGCAGGTCAAGGAGAAACTGTTTGAAGCTCTTATTGGTGCTTTTTTTGAAGAAATGGCTGAAAGCGGAATCAGACATATTGACCCTGTCGGCAACATCGCCCACTTTGAGATCTTGCCGGGTAAAGTTGTCGAGTATATATTGGTAGGCAGCTTTTATTCTTTCGTTCTTCACTGTAACCGGCTGTTTGCTAAAGCCCTCACTGGCCAGGAGCGACTTTTCACTGGATTCCGCCAGGCCATTCATCAAGTCCAAAAATTTCAGGATACTGGCCATACCGTTCAATTGAGTCAGTTGGATCAGCTTTTCTCGAGCCCTACTCAGGGCCTGGCCGGAAAACTGTATCCCCCGGCTGGAGCTCTCCAGCATTTTTTGGATCTTAAAAAATGGCTTTTTCCTGAATATTTTGGAATCAAAGAGGTTCATCTCGAATTGCAGCGTGATCACCCGGCAAGGAACGTTTTTTTCTTTGCTCCCCTCGTTCCCATCCCATTTGTGATGCAGGAAAGGGCCTATCAAAACCAGGTCATTGTCCTGGTATTTTTCGGTGCTATCACCAATGATCCGCTTTCCTGAACTGCCCATGACCAGGGTTAGTTCATATTCCGGATGATTGTGAATGGGGTAGTCAAATCCATTATCTATGGAGTCGATGAGGACAAATACATCCTCGAGGTCGAGGGGTGTGATCTCGCGGTATACTTTCATTTCAGAATATAATTAGCCTCTCGTGTGATGTAAAAGTATTTATTTCATGAAAGTACTATTCTTTGGTGAAAAAGTGTGGATTTTCTTTACGGAATAATCGTAATTTAACAGAATAATTGGAGCGGAAATTTTTCAGGTTTTTAGATCCACTTTATTATTAAATACGAAGCGATTGACCTATCGCTTGATGCTTGGGGTTGTCCCGGAAAATTTATCCGGACGCCCGGTTGACCTACCTTTATGTATCTGGTAAGGACCTTGGCCTTCTGTTTTGGCAACAATCAGAGGAGATTGGTCTATGTGAATATTCATGACTTTTCAGCAATTAGCGGTTGTCTGAAACCCAATTGCTGAATAGTTACCCCTATTCTTTTAAAGCGAATGACTGTCTTATGAGGAACTTTACACTTCACTATTGCAGTAAATACTTCAGCCTAAAGGCCCTGGCAGCCTTTTTATTCCTGTGTTTGGCAACAAACCCGGGCAATACTCAAAATGTGGCGGGGCCTTCCATTACCATTGGAGGGACGGTAATCTCCGAAGATGGAGAGGAACCACTGGTGGGCGTAAATGTTGTACAAAAAGGCACTCAAAACGGCGCCGTTACGGATATCGACGGGAACTATTCTATTATGGCTCCTTCTGACGCCATACTAGTATTCAGTTATATTGGTTATGAACCCCAGGAGGTGGCGGTGGAGAACAGGACCAGGATCGATATCAGGATGCAGGAGGCGGGCCAATTGCTGGATGAAGTGGTGGTGATGGGGTATAAATCGGAAGTGAAGAGCAACGTGGCCAGCGCTATTTCTTCCATTAAGGCCGAAAATATCGAGAAGCTCCCCGTATTAGGTATTGACCAAACCTTGCAAGGGCAGGTGGCGGGCCTGCAGGTCACCCAAACGACCGGCGCTCCCGGCGCAGATATTGCAGTGCGGATCAGAGGGGCGGGCACCTTAGGGAATAACAATCCGCTCTACGTTGTGGACGGCGTACCCACCACCGGCAATATTAACATGTTTTCCACTACCGATATTGAATCGGTGGAGGTGCTAAAGGATGGAGCGGCAGCTGCCATTTATGGTTCGAGGGCCGCCAATGGGGTGATCCTGATCACCACCAAAAAGGGCAAGGCCGGTAAGCCGCAATTCAGCTTCAACTCCTACTATGGCTTTCAGGATGCCTACACTTTGCCCGACCTGTTAAACGCCAGGGAATATGTTACCATCCGCAACGAAGCTATTAAAAATGCCAATGAATTGAGAGACCTTCCGCGGCAGTTGGACACCTTCGACCTGGCCATCCTGGATACCTTGCCGGACGTCAACTGGCTGAACGAAGTATTCCGCACCGCGCCCATCCAAAGATATATGCTGAGCGCCTCCGGGGGAAGTGAAAACGGAAGCTATTACATCGCCGGAGAATACCTGGACCAGGATGGGGTCTTTCGCGGCCAGGGGTTTAAAAAGTACCTGCTTCGGTTCAACGGAGAGGTAAAAAGCCGGCGGGTGAAGATCGGAAACAACCTATCCTTTTCTTTTACCGATCAAAAGGTGATCAACAGTTCCGGGGATGGCGCCGGGCCGGGCAACGAGCTCAGCGGGATCCGCTACACCCTGATCGCAGCCCCGGTTTTCCCGATTCGGAATAAGGATGGCGAATACATCAAAACCTCTACCGAACTGGGCGAGCCAACCCTTTTTGGCGATGGCAACGCCAACCCCTTGGCCTTTATCGAGGCCACCGACTGGACGATCAAGCGGTACCGTTTCTTTGGCAGTGTATTTGCCGAATTCAACCTCATGGAAGGGCTCAACCTGCGGACCACTTTAGGCGGTGATTTCCTCTTCCGCAATGAAAAACTCTTCAAGGAGCGCCTTTCACAGGCCATTTACGACCCTACTTCCCTGAACGAAGGAAGAGTGATCGAGCAAAATCTGGTCTGGAATAATACACTGGATTTTTCCCGCTCTCTGGGAGCTTATCAGCAACATCGATTTTCGGTGCTGATGGGCATGGAGGCCATTCAGAACCAGACTAATTACCTGGGAGCTTCCGCCAATAACTTTATGCTCACCGACCCTGCTTTCCGCTACATCAACAACAGCCTTACTCAGGAGATCGGCAATATCAATGCATCCGGCGTGGTTACCGAATGGGCCCTGTTGTCCTATTTTGGCCAGTTCAACTATACCTACGGGGGGCGTTATGTCCTGAACACTTCCGTTCGAAGAGATGGCTCTTCCCGTTTCGGCAAAGACAACCGGTACGGGACCTTCCCCTCCGTCTCGGTCGCCTGGAATATTTCCAACGAACCCTTCTTTGCCGATGTCAACTTCATTTCGGACCTGAAGCTCAGGGCCAGCTGGGGTATTTTGGGCAACCAGGAGATCGGTAATTATCCTTTTAGCTCACTGGTCGAAACCGGCCGCCGGGTATATCCCTTCGGAGGGCAGATCGCCACCGGGGCCACCGTCATCGAAACCGGAAATCCCAAGATCAAATGGGAAACGACTACCCAACTCGACTTCGGGTTGGAATTGAGCCTGTTCAAAGGCCGCTTCACCTTACAAGCCGATTACTACGAAAAGAAAAGCTCGGACATACTGGTTCGGGTGCCCATCCCTCAGGCAGGCGGTTCGCTGAATCCGCCTTTTGTCAATGCCGGGGAAGTAGAGAATAAAGGCGTAGAGCTGGCACTAGGCTATCAGCAGCGCATCAATGATTTCCACTTCAGCATCAACGGAAATATTTCTGCCGTCAAGAATGTCGTCCTTTCTCTGGCGGAGAGCGAACCCATCCTGGGTGGGTTTGGGCTTGCCGACGGGCCGCTCACCAAAACGGAGCCGGGCTTCCCGATCGGATCCTTCTTCCTTTATGAAATGGAAGGTATTTTCCAAAGCCAGGAAGAGATAGACGCCAGCCCTTTCCAGAGCAATGATACCCGCCCCGGAGATGTGAAGTTTGCCGACCTCAATGACGATGGGGTGGTCGATGATGAAGACCGAACCCACCTGGGTAATCCCTTCCCGGACTTTATATTCGGGCTCAACACCACTTTTGAGTATAAAAACTTTGACCTGTCGCTTTTATTACAAGGTGTCCAGGGCAATGATGTCTACTTCTTATACGGCAATTTCGCTTATGAAACCCAATCGCGGGGCTTCAACGCTTACCGGGACATTTTAGATAGCTGGTCTCCGGACAATACCGATGCGGCGATCCCTAAAGTGAGCGTAGACGACCGGAACGGAAACCGCCGGCCTTCGACCCGCTTTCTGGAGGATGGCTCCTACATGAGGCTCCGCAACGTTACGCTTGGATACGACTTTAGCAGCTTGATGAAAAATTCGAAAGTGGCCAGCCGCCTCAGGATATATTTCAGCGTACAAAATGCCCTGACTTTTACTTCCTATCCCGGGCTGGATCCGGAGATACAGGCCAATGCAAACGATACACAGGGCTTCAATGTCTCCTCCGACCTGGCGGTTGGCATCGACTGGGGCACCGTCCCTTCTCCGCGGACTTTTATTGCGGGGGTGAACCTGGACTTTTAGTTGTGCCGGAGAGACATCAAAAATCAAAAATAATCAGCCCTTAACCACCCTAAAATGAGGCATTAAATACAGCCAGTTATGAAAAAAGTAGTCCCACATTTTCTATTGATACTCGCCGTAATGGCTGCTGTTTCCTGCGAGAGCATCCTGGACAAGGAACCGCTGGGCCAGCTGGACGCAGACACCTTTTTTAAAAGTTCTTCAGATGCCGTTCAGGCCATTAATGCGGCTTATGAGTATCTTCTTTTCAGTAGTGAAAACAACAATTTCTATTGGGCATTCGGTACGGTGGCCTCCGATAACGCCATCGCCGGTGGCGATGGCTCCCGTCCCGGTATCGTCGAGATCGATTTCCTCACGCAGACGCCCCGGACCCAGGAGTTTAATGATTTCTGGAAGCTGAGTTACTCGGGTATTACGCAGTGTAATACGGTGATCGAAAAAATCCCGGGTATCGATATGGATGAAAACCTGAAAGACAGGATTATAGGGGAAGCTTTATTCCTTCGTGCCTATTATTACTTCGGCCTGGCGCAGGTGTTTGGCGGTGTGCCGCTGATGACGGAAGTGCTGGCGCCGGAAGACCTGAAGATCGCCAAGTCTCCTCCTGCGGATATTCTCCAGCAGGTTGTTGAAGATTGTATAGCAGCGGCAGATCTTCTGCCCGTCGAGTACGGCCCTGCGAATATTGGCCGGGCTACCCGGGGCGCCGCTTATGGGTTAGCGGCTAAAGCTCATTTGTATCTCAAAAATTGGGATGGGGTGTTGGAATATGTCTCTAAAGTGAAAGGCCTGGGTATTTATGCTTTAGTGCCCGACTATCTGGATAATTTCCGGGAAGATACCCAGAATAACAGCGAGTCCGTTTGGGAGATCCAGCACGACAATCTGGAACTGGGCGTTGGCAATTCCCTCAACCAGTGGTGGGCTTCCAAAAAGTTTTCAACAGGATATGGCTTTGCCGAGGTGACCCAGGATTTTGTCGATGAATTTGAAGCGGGAGACCCCCGGCTCAAGTTCACTGTGGCGATGAACAACGACCCTTACTTCGGCCTTATCTATAAACCTTCTTATTCGAGTACCGGCTACGGCGCCAGAAAATACCTGCAGCCGGATTCCACCGCCAGCCAGAAGGCCGATGGCGATATCAACTATTCAGCCATCCGCTACGCCGAAGTCCTGTTATGGGAAGCCGAAGCGCTGGCCAACCTGGGGCGGGTGGCCGAAGCTCAGGCTCCATTGGAGGAAGTAAGAGCCCGCGCCCGCGCGCAGGCCGCCGACCCGGAAACAACCCTGCCACCAGTAACTACGACGAATCAGCAGGAAATGATCGAACACATCCGCCACGAACGAAGAGTGGAATTGGGTTTCGAGATGCACCGCTTTTTCGACCTGGTTCGCTGGGGCATCGCCGCTCAGGAGATCGAAGAATTTCAGACGGGTAAGAACGAAGTCTATCCCATTCCCCAAACGGAGCTGGACCTGAATCCTAACCTCCGGCAGAATCCGGGGTATTGAAGGGGAGGAAGAATAAGTAGTCGGACAGGTTTAGATTTAGTTTAATGTTGCACTCGCGGGCGTCCACGCCGTGAGTGATTCAGGCAACATAGGCTGAGTCCATTTTTTTCGGCTATTCCGCATCGAGATGGTAGCCTCTCGCGAACGGTAAGCAGTCAGACAGGTTGAAGGTACTTATTGACTTTTCTTTGCGCCCCATCAAATCGATGAAATTCCTCCCCCATCGGGGGAGGTGACGAAGGCGGAGGGGGCTTATACCATTTACAACTTAAACAAATTTATGAACCAATTCTATACACATCTGAATCACATTAAAATACTCCTCCTCCCGGCGCTCTTCCTGGCCCTCTGGCCCGGCATGGTTCATGCCCAGCCCGGCCAGATCAACATCAGCCGGATCGAAATGATGCCCAATGAACCGGCTCCCTATAATGTAAGGGACTGGAAAGACGTGGCGATCGGTTACGATGCTTTCGTCTATGACCTGCAGGCGAGTGGCTTATACCTTCCACTGGTTTTTATTTACAACAGTAGCATCAACTACCCACAGCAGGAAAGCTTTGGCCTGGATTCCTATGTGGGCACGAATAACTCCTTTGCCGGCGAAGCGATCAACGTATTACCCTCCCTGGTTGGAGCCTCCCTGATGGGCATAGACAAAAGCAATCAGAATGGCCGAAACTGGCTGTTGATGAGCCAGGACTATTTCAACAAGGCCAATAACGAAATGATCTACCTCAACAATCGCAGCAGCGGCAGCGGTAGTGACTGGTGGTACGAGACGATGCCCAATGTATTTTTCTACCAGCTGTACGACTTGTATCCACCCATTGGCGACGCCGATTTCCAGTTCACCAGCATCGCCAATCAGTTCCTGGCGGCGGTGCAGGCGATGGGCGGCAGCGATAAGCCATGGAGCAGCGCGTCGATGAATTACCGGGCATGGGATTTTGTAAATATGCAGCCCAATGACGAAGGAGTCATCGAACCGGAGGCCGCCGGCGCTTTCGCCTGGATACTTTATCATGCTTACAAGGAAACAGGCAATCCAGAGTACCTGAAAGGCGCGGAATGGAGCCTGGAGTTTTTGAACCAACTGTCCAGTAACCCTTCTTACGAGCTGCAACTGCCCTACGGCGTCTATATAGCTGCTAAGATGAATGCAGAATTAGGGACAGATTACGACATGGAGAAGATCGCAAGCTGGCCATTCGGCCGCGGGCCCTTGCGGGGGTGGGGAACCATTGTCGGAAACTGGGGAGGCTTTGATGTTTCCGGCCTGGTGGGGGAGGCTAATGACAATGGCAACGATTACGCTTTCATCCTGAATGGCTTTCAGCAAGCCGGCGCCCTGGCGCCCATGGTGCGCTATGACAAGCGCTTTGCCCGGGCCATCGCCAAATGGATTCTCAACCTGGCCAATGCCTCCCGCCTGTTCTATTCCGGGTTTCTCCTTCCAGCCTATCAGGATGGCTCCGCCTGGTCGCAGGCCAACGACCCCCAACGGCTGATTGCCCACGAAGCCATGCGGGAAACCTACAACGGACTGTCTCCCTATGCCACCGGCGACGCCCTGAACGGCGGATGGGGAAACACGAACCTGGCGCTTTACGGCTCTTCTTCGGTGGGATACCTCGGCGCCATTATCGAAAAAACCAATGTCGATAAAATCCTGAAAATTGACCTCCTGAAAACGGACTTCTTCGGCGATGAGGCCTACCCAACTTATCTGTTCTTCAACCCTTACAGCCTGGAAAAAGTAGTGGAACTGAATGTTGGGCCTGCACCGGTTGATATCTATGAATCCCTCTCCGAATCGTTCATCGCAACTGGGGCCAGTAATACGGTTGAGCTTGCTATTCCCGCCAATGAAGCGCTGATGGTAGTGCTTACTCCGACGGGGGCAGAGGTACAATACGACAGAAATAAAATGCTGGCCGATGGAGTAGTGGTGGATTACAGGCAGAGCAGCCAGCCCTTCCAGTACGCTCCCCGCATCCAGGCCCTGGCTGTGGAATCGCAGGAGGTGGAGTTCGGTGCATCGGCTACCATCTATGGAACCGCTTTTGATCAGGACTCCGACGACCTGTCGTACAACTGGTCCACGAATGGCGGAACGATACAGGGGCAGGGCGCCACAGTGATCTGGGAAGCCCCTGATACAGAGGGAACCTTTGAAATTATCCTTACCGTAAGCGACGAGCAGCTGAATAGTGATACTGACACGTTGAGGCTGAGTGTCATTCCGGAAATCAATCTGGCTCCGCAAATAGTAGAACTCGTCAAAAGCCAAAATTACCTAACCCCCGGAGAAACCCTGGAGCTCTTTTGCAATGCCTTTGACGCCAACGGAGACACCATTTCCTACAGCTGGAGTGCAGATGCCGGCGCTTTCATCGGGGACGGTAATCAAGTGGCCTGGCAGAGCCCCCTCACTGAAGGCATTTTCAATATTGGGGTAGAAGCCCGCGATGAGCAGGGCGCTTCCTCCACGGTTACTACCTCCATACTCGTCAAAGTTTTCACCGTGGTGGATACGGGCCATTTGATCGCCTATTACCCCTTCACTCAGAATGCCGACGATGTGAGTGGCAATGCCCTGCACGGCCAGCCCTTTGGCGCGCAACTTACCGAAGACGCCAACGGCCATCCTTTCAGCGCCTATTTCTTCGACGGGATCAACGACAACATCCGGGTGGCCAACAATAACATCCTGAACTTTAAGGACGCCATCACGGTAAGCTGCTGGTTTGAACCGAGGCTGTTGCCCGAGCGGGAGGTGTTCGTCGCTTCTCACGGCAGCTGGCAGAACCGTTGGAAGGTCTCGATCACTCCGGAACGACATATCCGATGGACGGTCAATTCCAGCGCCGGGCCGATCGGGGACCTCGATTCCCGCCTGGCCGTTGAAGTCGATTCCTCCTACCACATTGGCGCTACTTATGACGGGCAATGGATGGCGCTATACATCAATGGAGAACTCCACAGTTACCGCCCTATGGCAGGTGACATCCGCAGCAGCCCGGTGGATATGATGATCGCGCAGATGTTGCCCGACAACCCGGATTTTAATTTTCGGGGCGTGATCGATGAGGTGAAGATCTTCGACTTCGCCCTGACTCCAGGCG
>JAGQXQ010000317.1:3631-6475 GCA_020436535.1 Phaeodactylibacter sp. | reverse complement strand
TAGGTTCTGGAACAGCAGTCTGTGTATTAAGGATTATTCCTTGTAAATTGATTAAATCATATCTCCGGCTTATCGGAAATACTTTTGAATAACGCGCAAGGTAGGTATAATAGTTCAATGGGGCAAGAAATAAAATTTACAGGCCGACAACATTTGGGTTCTTTGAAAAGGATGAGATACGCTCCTGAAGGTGGCAACGCCGCTCTTACTGGGATAGTTGTTTCGGCTTTTAACGAGTCGACTAAATTTGTCCGGCTACTTATATTCTTAGAGACTATTTTACGTAAATTAGTGGGTTTCTTTTTTTATGTTAAATGATACTTCAGTAAGCGCCTGGACAAAACAATATAACAATTTCACCCTGAGCTTGCCGAGGGGGCAGCCATTTTGCAATATGACCAGGACCCCAGGGAAAATGCGCTTCGCGCTTTGCTTTCGAAGCAGCATAGGTTCGGCTAATATTGTCCAAGCACTTACCGGCCCCTTAGCCTGTATCCATTTGCGGGCAGGCCCGTATACTATTCTATCAGACCCAATAACTATGAGAATTGTATTCATTAGCTTATTGCTCCTATTTGTTTTACCGAACTTTTCTTCCGGCCAGGAAGAGACGATCCGGGAACTGCAGGCAGCATTACCGGCAACTCAGGGGAAAGAGCGTGTTGATATGCTCAATACCCTGGTGGAGAAGGTGAAGTTCAGCCAGCCGGGGCAGGCTTTCAGCTATGCTGAAGAGGCCCTGGAGCAGAGCGAAAAATTAAACTACCATTCAGGTACGATCACAAGCGCGTATTATCTGGCCATTGCGGAAAGAGATAACCGCAATCTGCGGAAGGCTGTCCGGTATGCAGAGCAGGGGTTGGCCGCCGCCCGGGCCGACAAAACCCGGATGGCGGAGCTGAAAGGTTATAAGATCCTGCAAACCATCTATCAGGTTGCCGGCCGGGAAAAGAAAATGACGGAGTACCAGGAACAATATGAACGGTTGAGAAAAGAAGTGGACCTGGCGCAAACTTCCGAACAGCTGGCCGAGTTGGAAAAGGAGTTCGAAACGACTTCTGAGGCATTGAGTTTATCCGAACGGGAAAGGACGCAGATCTTCCAGGAGAAAAAGGCCGTCATCGGGGAATTGAAAATCACCGAAGCAGAGAAGCTGCTCAAAGAGGCTCAGTTGGCCGTTGCAGAAATGGAAGCTACTGAATTGAGTCTGGCCAAAGCAGAGCTGGAACGGGAATCCGCTATGATGGAGAAAGATGCCGCATTGCTGGAACTGCAGTTGAGCCAGGAGCGCGCCTGGAGGATCCGCATTTTTGCCATTGCGGCTGGCCTTTTGTTTCTCCTGTTAGCGGGTTGGCAACGGTATCGGTTCACCCAACAGCGAAAACTGGCGGAGATCGAAAAACAACGTGCCGAGCGCCTGGAAGAGATCGACCAGTTGAAAGACCAGTTTCTGGCCAATACTTCTCACGAGCTGCGTACGCCGCTCAACGGCATCATTGGCATTACCGAGTGGCTTTATGAGAAACGGGCCGAGGCCAGCCCTGAGATCTTGCAGGAAAACCTTTCGGTGGTGATCTCGGCGGGCAAGCGGCTCAACAACCTCGTAAACGATATCATGGATTTCTCCCGCCTGAAAAATGCCGAGTTGCAACTGCACGTCAAACCGCTTCACCTGCGGTCTCTCGTAGATATCATCCTGCGCATCAACCTCCCGCTGACCAAGGGCAAATCCCTGCAATTGCAAAATGACGTTCCGGTGGACATCCCGCCGGTCCTGGCCGATGAAGACCGCCTGCAGCAGATCCTGCAAAACCTGGTGAGCAATGCCGTTAAATTTTCCGACAAAGGCACCGTTTCGGTCAGCGCCCGGGAAGTAAACGGAGAATTGCAGGTGGCCATCAGCGATGAAGGGATCGGTATTCCAAAGGAAACGCAGGAATTCATCTTCCAGGCTTTCCAGCAGGGAGATGGCTCGACGGCCCGGCAATACGAGGGCACAGGATTGGGCCTTTCCATCACCCGTTATCTCATAGAATTGCACCAGGGAAAGATCTGGGTGGAATCGGAAGCCGGGAAGGGGACTACCTTCTTTTTCACCATGCCGGTTTCGGATGAACAACCGGCGGTGGTAGAAGAGGATGTCAAGCAGAATGCACGGCAATTGCTCTCTGCCGCCGAGCCGGATGAGGTACAACCCGGCCCTGCAGCCGCGGTACCCGCCGGGCAACGCATCCGCATCCTGATCGTCGACGACGAGCCGATCAACCAGCACGTGCTTAAGAACCACCTGGATTCCGATTATTACGCCATCACCGCCGCTATGAATGGGGCGGAGGCCCTGGCGGCGCTCAATGCCGGCGAACCGTTCGACCTGGTCCTGCTCGACATCATGATGCCCCGCATGTCAGGCTATGAAGTGTGTGAGCAGATCCGCGAGCAATACCTGCCTTCCGAATTGCCTATCATTATGGTTACCGCCAAAAACCTGGTCAAAGACCTGGTGATGGGCCTCAATACTGGCGCCAATGATTATCTCGCGAAGCCTTTTACCAGAGATGAGTTCATGGCACGGGTGAAAACGCAACTCAATCTGCACCAGATCAATCGAGCTACCGGCCGCTTTGTACCTAACGCCTTCCTGCGTTCTCTGGGGCGCGAAAACATCACGGAGGTGCGCCTGGGGGATCAGGTGGAGCGAAAGGTCACCGTCTTCTTTTCGGATATCCGGGATTATACGACTCTGTCTGAGTCAATGACGCCGGATCAGAACTTCAAGTTTGTCAACGCCTACAACCGGCGGATGGGGCCCATTATCGGCCAAAATGAAGGCTTTGTCAACCAATA
>JAGQXQ010000317.1:0-3616 GCA_020436535.1 Phaeodactylibacter sp. | reverse complement strand
TCGGCGACGCCATCATGGCCCTCTTCCAACGTAGCCCGACGGATGCACTTCAGGCCTCTATTGAGATCCAAAAAGCCCTGCAGGAATACAATAGCGAACGCGGGGAAAAGGGTCGCCGGCCCATCCGGTCGGGTATCGGTTTTCACACCGGGCTCCTCATCATGGGCATCATTGGAGACGAAAAGCGGCTCGATGCCGCTACTATCTCCGATACGGTCAATACGGCCTCACGCATCGAAAGCCTGAACAAATATTATGGCACCAACATCCTGCTCAGTGAAGACAGCCTGTCAGAAATCACTCCGTCTGGAGATTTCCATTTTCGCATGCTGGGCAAGGTGCAGATGAAAGGCAAGAAAGTACCCGTCGGTATCTACGAATGTTTCGACGGAGACCACCCCGAAATCTTCGAAAAGAAGCTGGCCACCCTCGATGCTTTCGGCCAGGGGCGGGACAGTTACTTCGAAAAGGAGTTCGCCAGAGCCTACCGCACTTTTGAAGCCATACTTAAGGACAATCCGGATGACGCCACCACCCGGCTTTTCCTCAACAAAACCCTTGAATGCATTGCCAGCGGGGTGCCCGATGACTGGACCGGCATAGAGCGCATGACGGCGAAGTGAGTGGTAGCGCCGGTTGCTCTTCTTCGACTTGAGGCGGGCAGCAGAGAGGAAGAGCAACCGGCGCGGCTCTCTGCATGCTGCCATTACTGGACTTTGGACGAACCAGAGGTGAAGCCGGAAAGCCTGCATCGATCGGGTGCGATTCCCATTTGTACCCATTAGCAGGTTTATGGCTATTCCTGAACTAATCTGGGTTTAGAACAGCCGCTGCCCGGTGGGGCCTAGGCCCTTACTGGACTCATGGGGTTGAGAGCAGCCGATAAGAAGCCCTCTAACGGCAAGCTAAACCTTTCTAAACCCCAAATAAGGCCCTCAATAAGCCTCTACCCCCCCGCCAGGCATCAATAGGCTCCTAAACTAAGGAGGGGATACAAACTAGGATCGCACCCCATCGATCTTTATGTCGGAGTCACAATAGGCCTCCTGATTGGCGCCAAAAGCCCATTTCCCCGCCTTCCCGAACCTCCGAATTCCGCCTTCCGCCTTCCGCCTTCCGAATTCCCCCTTCCAGTGTCATTAGGTAGGAATTTCAGCATAAGTTCTATCGATCTCCCGTCGATAAATAGGTAAGAAGGAATACAAAAACTGCTTGATTGGAAAACGAAAAGTGAAATTTCCGTATATTGACATTATTATAAAATAACGGCTATTCGGGCTTGTCAGGCAAATGTATTTCCGCCTGAACATGCACGTGCCTGGACAAAAACAATTCAGCCATATAACAATATGGCCAGAACCCCGGGAAAAATGCGCTTAGCACTTTGCTTTCGAAGCAGCATAGGTTCGGATAATATTGTCCAGGCACTTAAACCCCGAATACCCCTTCTAACGCGCTCACCGGGCTCACCTTCTGCCAGATGCTCCTGGTGATAATCACAATATATTTTGGAACAGCCGAGTGTTGGCTCACTACGGTCAAACGGTTATTGGACGATCGTTGGAGGAACCCTGTATGGGGTAACCAACAATTAAACCAACAACTGCCAACTACTCGCAACCACTACTGAACCAGGCAGTAACGGAACCTTTATTTTTAACACTCAAAATTCGCGCGTTATGAAGATGTCAACACTAACCATGCTCCTAAGCCTGCTGGCCCTGTGGGCCTATGGGCAGGCTTCGCTCACCGTCCTCAACCCGGACCAGCAATGGCACACCGAACAAGGCTCGATTGAAGAGGCTACTATTACTATGGAGCCCAAAGGCATTTACCTGGATGTCAGCCTTTACCTCACCTTTTCCTACGAAGGAACCAACTTTGATTATTACGACTCGCTGGAGATGGCCCTCAACTTCACCCTGCCCGAAGAAGCCGCCATTTATGATTCCTGGCTCTGGATCGATGAGGTGATCGTCAAGGCGGATATTTTAGACCGCCGCACAGCCACCAATATCTACGAGGAAATTGTAGATCGCCGGCAGGACCCCTCCATCCTCTTCAAAATGAGCGCCGGGCAATACCAGCTAAGGGTCTATCCTTTCACCCAAGAGCAACGTCGGAAGGTGAAAGTCAGTTACCTGTTGCCCGCTACCTGGACAGCCGAGCAGGTGCTGGCCGACCTGCCGATGGAGATCATTCAGGCGTCCTTCCTACCGCTGGAGGAACTGGCCGTCCGGGTATGGGCAGGGCCGGAATGGGGACAGCCCCATATTCCCGAGCTGCCGGCCCTCAGCTTCTACCAGGGGAGCCATCCGGACCTGGGCGTTTTCTACGAAGTTATGCTGCAGGGGCAGGAGATCAAGCCCGGCCTCACTCTCGGCCTGGATGCTCCACTGAACGATGGTATTTACGTCAACCATAATGCCGGCCAACAGATCTTTCAGGTAGTGGCCCTACCGGGCCAACTGGTGGAGCTGCCTGCTGCGCCGCCCCGCCGTTTGCTTGTCTATCTGGATTATAAGCCCGACAACGCCAGTAGTTTTTCCAAAGAAGACCTGTTGGCGGGTTTGCGCCAGGAATTGGAGATGGGATTGATGGAGCAAGACCAGTTTCAGCTATGGGCTACCACCAACACCAACGGCCCGCCGGCATTGCTAAGTGATGGCTGGGTATCCGGCTCCACCGCCGCCATCGATGAAACGTTTGAGAATCTATCTGGTTCTTCTTTCCCGGATAACGGCAGGCTGGACAATGCCCTTTACCATGCGCTGGTTCAGGCCAATGCGCAAGGGCAGGAAATGGCAGTTTTATTGGTCTCCAATTCTCAAAATGAAGGGGATCCCTGGTACGCCGGAGAATTGGTGGATGACTTGAGCCGCCGGGACGGCTTCAGCCTGGCCACCTTTTACGCCATCAACTATCAAAACAAAAACATCCAGGAATGGTGGGAATGGTGGGGCCCCAGTGAATGGAGCGGCAACGACTTCCTCTATACAGAGCTGGCCCTGCTTTCCGGAGGTACTTTCCGGCGTTCCGGGCAATTCCGGTATAAGATACGCAAAGCGCTGGAATCGGCGAGCCGGCTGCGGGGCGCTGTGGAACTCCATACCACTTTAGAAAATGGCATTTGCTACAATCGCTTCACCCTGGGGGGCAATACGGTCAATGTTCCACTACAACGGCCGGTCTTCCAGGTGGGGCGCTATCAGGGATTCCTGCCCTTTCGGATAGAATATCTGAGCGTGGTGGACGGGGCGCCGCTTTTCACTACCCGCGTCGTAGAACCCCAGGATGTTCATACTATTGACACCCTGGCGGAAGAGGCCTGGGCCGCCAATTACCTGCTTTCTCTGGAGAACAGTAACCAGGGTGATGCCACGGCTCAGGAGATCGTCGAGAGCAGCATCTATTACCGCGTTTTGTCGCTGCATACGGCATTTCTGGCGCTGGAGCCCAGCCTGGGCGGGGAACCCTGCATTGGCTGTATCGATGGTTCCAATGGCGGGGAATTCCCGGTCTTTAGTACCGAAGAGCTGGCGGCCGAAGATCCTTTGATCCTCCTGAAGGCCCTGCCCAACCCCTTTGCCAGACAGGTACAGATCCGGGCCGAACT
>JAGQXQ010000006.1:11675-19501 GCA_020436535.1 Phaeodactylibacter sp. | reverse complement strand
CCCGCACCGTCACCCGGAAGTTCATTTTGCGGCCAACGCTGGGCAGCACTTCCCAGGTGGGAGAAGTACCGGATATCACTGTCGGCAGGTTGGGAAAAAAGCGGATGGGGGAAGCGGACGGCAACTGGGTGCGAAAAACCGGCCCTACCGTAGCGGTGGACTGCGGCGGATGGGTGATAATCGCATTGTCCATCTGCTCCCAACAATAGGTGAGGGCGTCGCCGTCTGCATCGTTGCCGGTGGCAGTTAGCATGAACGGGGTGCTCACCGGGATGATAAAATCCCCGCCGGCATTGACCGTAGGCTGGTTGTTGGTGGTCGGGGTAGGAACAGGGCAGCTACCTCCGCCCACCGTTACGTAATTGCCGATCTGTTGCAGGCTGATGGCGTGGAAGTAGCGGTCGCGCGGCCCCTGTACATTGCTGGATCCACAGGTACCGGCGTATGACATGATCGTGGAGCCGCTGCCCGGCTCGAAAGCGGTGGCCGGGTTCAGCTGCCCAGCGTTGCTGCAAATGGGCTGGGTACTCTCATTGAACGTATGGTCGGCGCCGAACTGATGCCCTAACTCATGCATGATCAGGGTGATGATGCCCGGGCTGAGGGCGACATTGCCCACTACGGTTGCGCCCCTGGCCTTGCTGCCGTTATTGCATACGGTGCCAATACCCAGGGAGACTCCGGCGGAGCCCGTGCCGGCATTGACGCCGAGCGCATGGGAAACGTCGTAGTTGCCCGAGCCGATGATGCCGTCTACGATGCCCTGGTTTTCTCCGGCCATGGTGTTTTGATTGCCATCCGTGTAGCCATCGGTGGCGGCGTTGGTGAAGATCAGCAGGTTGTTGTTGGGTACTAGTTGTAGTTGTATGGCCAGCTCGCTCTGGTATACCCCGTTGATCACGGTCACCATGTTGTTGATGGTGGCCAGGGCATTATTTACGCCGGTGGGATCTGTAAAGGTAGCCGAGGCGGCAGTAAATTCGGCATCAGCCGCTATCGCCAGGCGGAAAGTCCTCAGCTGGCAATCGCCGGCCATTCCGCGGTATTCCAGGCCGGGGGCGGGCCTGCCGGCGCTCTGTACACTGCAATTGATGGGCTCTTGTGTGAGATCAAAGTCTTTTTCGTAGTAACTGAGATAGTGTTCGGTGTCTTCCCGTACGACCGGGGTGATAAACACCGGGCCGGATTGTTCCGTCAGCACCATCCCGTAGAAACCGATCGGACTGAAGGCAAAGTAAATCCGGAAGAACGGGTTGTCGGTACTCTGCCCTTCATAGGAGTTGATGTTCGGAAACTTTTTGGCCAGTTCAGGGTGCATCACCGGCGCCTGCCGGATGCGGAACTGCTGATAGGATCCGTCGGGCAGGGGGATGTCCAATAGCACGGTGCTCTGGCCCAGTTGCACTGTAGAACGCTCCGGGGCGGTTCGCAGCAGGGCTTGTAATTGTTCAACGTCCAGCTTAAGCAGGCGGAATTCTTCCGGCAGGTTTACCTGGCTTCTTTCGTAGCCTTGTACCTCCAATTTGTCGAGGCCCTCCCAAAGGCTGCCGGCTGTTTTTTCCTGGGCCCGCAGGCTGGAAAAAGACAGCAGTAGGGATAAGGTTAATAATATGATAGGTCTCATCTGAATTTTCTTTTTGGGTTTTTAGGCTAATTTCTTCCTTCCAGCTTTTCCAGCCGTGTCCTGAGTTGGGCGTTCTGCTCTTCCAGTTGCTTCAGCTGTTTGTTGAGTTCGATGAGGTGCAGGAAGGCCTCTTCGATCTTCTCCTGCTGGTTGGCGGTGATCTCACCGACGGGGAGGCCCGCCTCGTCGATCACGGTGGCAGAAGGTACACCGGGCAGGTGGCCCTGCTTTTTGATGCTGGCTTCCACCTCTTCCAGAGGCATGAGGCGATAGTCCTTTTCGAAAACGTAGTCGGGCCAGGAAGGAGAGAGCAATACCCGCAGCTCTTCGCAGATCACATTGCCGTCCACGGCCAGGCGGTAACCGGCGGGGATGGTGGTAGTGCCTATGGCCAGCGCCGCGCCAATGAAAGCGTTATTGGAAACGGTAAGCCCTCCGTCGGCTTTGGTGTTGCCTTTGATATCCACGTCAAAAGCGGGATCCGGGGCGTTGGTGCGAATGCCGACCTGATTGCCGTCGTCCCATATCTGGCTGTCGCCCAACGTATGGGGGGTGGTAAATTTGGCCACCTGGTTAGGGGTGCCGGTAATATCTACAGAGGACAGCAGTTTCTCCCAGGCGTTGGACCAACTGCCGGCGCCGGGGGCTTCCCGGCGATGGAAAATGCCGTCATCGGCGAAGAAGAGTTGGTGGTCGTCGCTAGCGCCGCCGGGGGCGAGGGTGAACAGGCCGCCGGCAGTGGTGGTGCTGGCCGGAGCGGTACCGAAGCCCGACAACTGGTGCAGCTCGAAGTAGGCCTCGTCCGTGTAATCGCTCGGAGGGCTGTCCGCCGAAGCATTGTCGTCAAAGTGGATGCGGCCGAAAAAGTCGCCGGTGGTGTGGGTATTACCTACCACGTGCAGGTTGAAATCGGGCAATTCGGTGCCGATCCCTACATTTCCGTCGGCGGTGATGGCCATACGGGTGGTGAAACTCGGGTAGCCGGTGGAAAACAGCATATTGGCAGGGAAACCGTCATTTTGTACTGGTCCGGTAATGACCGACCGGATCTCAACGCCTGGCTGATAGCTGCCGTTGGACACCCAGCCGCGCATCTGAAATTGCCCCAGGGTGTTGCCTTCTACCACCGGCAATTTGCCGACGCCGATCTCATAGCCATTGTTCTTATTGGTGGTCAACAGTGGGGACTGCCCGCTGATCTGAGCCTGGCTCAGCAGGGGAAAAAGGGAAAGGGCCAACAGGCCGATCAGGTAAGAAGCTTGCTTTCTCATAGTTTTTTTAGGTTTATATTGAAAAGATGTATGGAATCCGTTCGGTGAGTTGCTATCTTTCAGGGTTTAGTTGATCAGAGGGTGTTTGCTGGTTAATGCAGAGGAAAAAGGAAGTGTTACGGGAAGAGTGGATTTTTTTTAAAACGCTACATCTCCCGGCTCCGCACGATCAGCAACTCCCGGTACCGGTTAAATACCGAAGATTTAGAAACAAAGCCCAAATATTTACCCTGATCCGCCACCGGCAGGTTCCAGGCGTTGTGGAAATCGAATTGCTGCATTACTTTTTCCATAGGATCCTGGATATCGATGACTGCTGGCGGGTTGTGCATGACATCTTTCACAAAGACCTTATCGTATTGGCCTGTGTCGAACATGATTTCCCGCACATCATCGAGCAGCACAATGCCTTTGAGCAGGCCTCCTTCATCTACTACCGGAAAGACATTGCGGTTGGACTTGGCGATGATTTTGACAAATTCACCCAGGGATATTTCAGGGCGTACCTGCCGGAAATTAGTCTCGATCAACCCGCGGAGGTTCATCTCTTTCAGAATGCTCAGGTCGCGTTCATGATGCGGCACCCACAAGCCTTTCAGGAACAACTCCCGGGTAAAGATGGAGTGCGGCTCGAAGTAAAGAGAAACGAAATAGGAGAGGGCGGAAACCAGCATGAGGGGAACGAACAGGCCGTAGCCGCCGGTGAGTTCGGCGATAAAAAAGATGGCGGTAAGGGGCGATTTGAAAACACCGCTGAGCAGGCCCGCCATAGCCACGGCGATGAAGTTGGCTTCCTGCAGTTCGATCCATCCCAACAGGTTGATGCTGTGGGCAAAGGCGAAGCCCAGGGTGGCGCCCAGAAACATGGAAGGCGCAAACACTCCGCCGTTCCCTCCGATCGCAATGGTGATCGAGCTGGCGAAGATCTTGGCGATCAGGGCGGCCAGGGCGAAGCCGATGAGGAAGAGCGGCTGGTCGTACAACTGGTAAAATGGGCTGTGCTCGACAATGGCCTCAAAGCGGCCCGCCAACAGGTTGTTGACCGTTTCGTAGCCCTCGCCGAACAGGGGAGGCATCAGAAAAATGAGCAACCCGATAGCCAGGCCGCCCAGCCCTATTTTGATGATCGGCTGCTTCAGGTTATTGAAATAGGTTGTAATGCGCAGGTTGGTGCGGATCATGATGACGGAAAGCAGCCCGCACAACAGGGCCAGGACCAGATAGAACGGAATGCCGTCGAGCGCCCATCCTTTGGACGGTAGGAAAAAAAGCTGTTCGTAATAGAGCAGTTTGGCGATCACCGCCCCGGTGGCGGCGGAGATGAGTAAGGGTATAAAGGAGTGCAGCGCCATTTCGGTCAGCAGCACTTCAAAGGCAAAGATCACGCCGGCGACCGGGCTGTTGAAAATAGCCGACATGCCCGCCGCCGCGCCGCAGGCAAGGAAAAGGGTCTGCCGTTTGCGGCCCACCTGCAGGAAACGCGCCAGGTTGGCCCCGATGGCGGAGCCTGTCCGGATGATCGGCGCCTCCAGCCCCACCGAGCCGCCGAAGCCGACCGTCAGGGAACTGCTCACCGCGTGGGCATAGGTTTCGTAACGAGGCAGGTTGACCTTCTTTTGGGAAATAGCGTGGATCAGTTCGCTCAATCCGGGATTGACCGGGCGGCGCAGAATGAAGCGGACGAACGCGATAGTACACAAAATGCCGCCCAGGGGGATAAAGACAAATAGGTATCGTTCCCGGGTGGGGTCGGTGCCTTGTATCCACTCCTTAAGCAGAAA
The DNA here is from genome assembly GCA_020436535.1 of Phaeodactylibacter sp. Taxonomy (GTDB): domain Bacteria; phylum Bacteroidota; class Bacteroidia; order Chitinophagales; family Saprospiraceae; genus JACJXW01. The sequence goes on along the minus strand of JAGQXQ010000006.1, from coordinate 14,825 downwards.
AACAAAATACTTCAGCCCTACCGCCACCAGGCCGGAAACCACTCCGATAATGATACTGACGATGATTTGATAATTGCGGTCGGAGATGTGCGTGGCAAACCAATGGATGAGCCGGTAACTGTAGAGTCGGTAATATCGGTAATATTTTTGAAGCCAGCGCATGTTGGTTTTATCGATAGAATTAATACTTGTCGCCTCAAATATAGTTCAATCCACGAGGAGAATCCTCAATGTTGACAACCAAATACACTTCGGATATAAAGGACGGCCGAAAAGAAAATCCATTGCGGCAGGAGATTATTTTTCCGATCTTTGGGGCGCCACATAGAAATTATTCACCCATTAGAGTATGTTTGAAGGCCCGATGGGCAGCTCATACTCTTTATACACCGACTGTTATGAAAGTACAGCATTTGTGGCCCATGTTTTGCTTATGCCTGATGGCCGGGCCCCTCAGTGCACAGCAGTTCCTCAAATCAGAAGAGGAAGGGCATTCTAGTCTATCCAAAGAAAACAAAACCTATACGACCCAATTCATCCGGGAAAATCCTCCCGAAATTGATGGTAAACTCGATGAACCCGTATGGTCACAGGTAGAGTGGGGGGGAGACTTCATTCAATTTCAGCCTTACAACGGAGAGGCGCCCACCCAGGAAACGGCCTTTAAGATCCTGCATGATGATAAAAACCTCTATATCGGATACCGTTGTTACGATACGGAGCCCGCGCGGATCGTCCGGCGAATGTCCCGCCGGGATGGCTTTGAAGGCGACTGGGTGGAGATCAACATTGATAGCTATCATGACAAGCGCTCGGCTTTTTCCTTTACGATTTCGGTTTCCGGTGTAAAGGGCGACGAATTTGTCTCTGATAATGGCAACAACTGGGACCCCAGCTGGAATCCGATCTGGTATGCTAAAACGTCCATCGATTCTTTGGGGTGGATCGCAGAAGTGCGTATACCACTTAGCCAGATCCGCTACGCTGATGACCCCAATCCGGTTTGGGGCATACAGCTCACCCGCCGTGATTTCCGGGAGGAGTCGCGTTCGACCTGGCAATTCATTTCGCAGAACAATCCCAACTGGGTGAGCAGCTTTGGAGAGTTACGGGGGCTGGAGGGCGTCCGCCCGCAGAAACAGGTCGAGATACAACCATATGTGGTCGCGCAGGCCAAGCAGTTCGAAAAAGAAGAGGGCAATCCCTTCGCAACCGGGCGCCAAGAGTCTATCAGCGCCGGTGTAGATGGCAAGTTGGGTGTCACCAGCGACTTGACACTGGACTTTACCATCAACCCTGACTTTGGCCAGGTCGAAGCCGATCCTTCCGCTCTGACCCTGGACGGGTTTCGCATTTTTTTCCCGGAGCGAAGGCCTTTCTTTATTGAAAACCGCAACCTGTTCGATTATCAGGTGAGCGATATTTGGGCCGGCGGGAACTTCAGCCAGGACAACCTGTTTTACTCTCGTCGCATCGGAGGCGCACCTCATGCCTCGCCCAGCCTCGAAGAGGATGAATATGCCAGCGTACCGGATAATACCTCCATTCTGGGGGCGGCAAAATTTAGTGGTAAGACTCGTAACGGATTGGGAGTGGGCATCCTGGAGGCCGTCACCGCCCGTGAAATGGCGGAGATCGCTCACGGAGATGACCGAACCACTGAAGTAGTCGAACCTTTCACCAATTTCTTTGTAGGGCGGGTTACCCAGGATTTCCGGGAAGGAGGAACCGTGCTCGGCGGGATGCTAACCACCACCCTTCGCGACCAAAACGATGCGGACTTTGCCGGCCTGCACCGTTCGGCTTACACCGGAGGTTTGGACTTTACTCACTGGTGGAAGGACCGCACCTATCTCTTCTCCGTAAAAGCGGTGGGCAGCTCGGTGCAGGGTAGCCAGGAAGTGATCCGCAATACGCAAAACGCCTTTGAACACCTTTTTCAGCGGCCTGATGCGGATCACCTGGAGGTGGACAGTACCGCAACTTCCCTGAATGGGCATGGCGGAACTTTGCGGCTGGGAAAGCTCAACGGGCGGTTCGTTTTTGATGGCGGCCTGGCCTGGCGTTCTCCGGGACTGGAGATCAACGATATCGGTTTTATGCGCAATGCGGATGAGGTGAACCATTTTTACTGGATGGGCTACCGGATCAACGAACCTTTTTCCATTTTCCGCAATATGTCGTTTAACTATAACCACGCCGCCCGCTGGGATTTCGGAGGCAACGCTCTGTACCAGCGCCTCGGAATAGGCATGAGTTGTTTTCTGAAAAACTTCTGGAGCTTTGACACAGGGTTCGATCACGAGTTAAGCGATTATTCCAACAACGACCTTCGGGGAGGCCCAACCCTGAAGCGGTCCAAAGGCCTGGTGCATTGGCTGGGCATCGGCTCTAACCGCCGGAAAAAACTTTATGCCTATTTAAATATCGTACACGCCTGGGGGTTTGAGCACAACGCCCCCCGCACGGTTGCCTATCGCGATTATTCATTGAATTTGACAGTTCAGCCGGCCAATGCGTTCAACATCACTGTTTCTCCTTCCTTTGCCAATGAGCAGCGCAAATTGCAGTACATCACTGAAGAAGCTATAGGCGAGACACCCCGCTACATCGCCGGCTTCGTAGATCAGCGGACCTTTTACACCACCATCCGCCTGAATTACAATATCACGCCCAACCTGACGATACAGTACTATGGACAGCCTTTCATTTCCAAGGGCAGTTACCGGGAATTGAAATATATCACCGATGCCAAAGCGGATTACTTTTATGATCGTTTCCACCTATTCACCGAAAAGGAACTTTCCTTTGATGCGGAAGCGGAAACTTTTAAAGTAGATGAAAACCTGGATGGAATAGTGGATTACACCTTTGATGAACCCGATTTTAATTTCATTCAGTTTCGCTCTAACCTGGTGCTGCGCTGGGAGTATACTCCCGGATCAGAACTTTTCCTGGTGTGGTCTCAAAGCAATACTGCTTCGGGAGACCCCACTCAACGCCTGATACCCAGTTTGACGGACGGCCTGTTCTCAGAGCAGATGCAGCATATTTTTCTGGTGAAAGCGACTTATCGGTTTCTGAGGTAGGGCTTGGGAGAGAGGTGGGGAGGTGGGGAGGTGGTGATGTGGGGAGGTGGTGATGTGGTGA
>JAGQXQ010000006.1:0-11649 GCA_020436535.1 Phaeodactylibacter sp. | reverse complement strand
TTAACAACTCATTAACAAAACTTCAAAACCGATTAACGGGAGGGAAGGCTTCGTTTATTACCTTTGTACCCGTCGACGCCAGAGAACTGGAATTCCAGCCTGGCCATCGGCAAAATGGTTTTTACAATTTAAGTGTCAAACCCAAAACTTTTATCAAGATGTTGAAACAATTCAAAGTAACGCTACTTGTCCTTTTGGCAGTCGGATTTCTGTCAAGCTGTAACAATAGCCAGACCTCCGCTCAGGAAGAAGCTGCTCAGAGCCTTTCCCCCAACACGGTTCAGCCAGCTGACCCGAATGCAACTGCACAGCCTGCCGCTCAGGAAGCTGCTGTTCCGACTGGCCCGACCACAGTAATGGCTTTTGAAGAGACCGAATTTGACTTCGGTACTGTTAACGAGGGTGAGAAAGTTTCTCATACCTACAATTTCAAAAACACCGGTGAAGAGCCGCTGATCCTTAGCAACGCCAAGGGTAGCTGTGGTTGCACCGTTCCGAGCTGGCCACGTGAGCCGATCCCGCCGGGTGGTTCAGGCGTGATCACTGTGGAGTTCAACTCTCAGAACAAGAAAGGCAAGCGCAATCAGAAGGTGACCATCACGGCTAACACCAACCCGCCGCAAACCTTTATCTACCTGAAGGGCGAAGTTGAAGGCGCCGAAGGGGAAGCTGCACCGACTGTAACGCAGTAGCATAACGGCGCTTTGCGCTGACGACAAAGCCTGCAGGATTGAACAAAATCTTGCAGGCTTTTTTTATGTTTGCAGATGTGTGATACGTAGATTGAATACCTATGAAAGATTATTTGTCTCTGATCAAATTCAGCCATACTGTTTTTGCCTTACCTTTTGCGCTGTTGGGCTTTTTTTTGGGCACCCTCGAATCGGGGCAAGGGCTGAACGGCCGCCTTTTCCTTTTGGTGCTGCTCTGCATGATTTTTGCCCGCAGCGCGGCCATGGCCTTCAACCGTTATCTCGACCGGGATATCGATGTGCAAAACCCCCGCACAGCCGGCCGGGAGATTCCGGCGGGGGTCATTAGCCCTCGCTCGGCTCTGGCTTTTGTTTTCATCAACAGCCTGTTGTTTATCGTCACCACCTGGTTCATCAATCCACTTTGTTTTTTCCTTTCTCCGGTAGCTCTGCTGGTCATCCTGGGTTATAGCTATACCAAGCGCTTTACTTTTTTCTGTCATTTTGTGCTGGGGTTAGGGCTTTCTCTGGCGCCTACCGGCGCCTACCTGGCGGTTCAGGGGCAGTTTGCCTTGTTGCCATTGCTGTATTCTGCGGCAGTCCTGTTGTGGGTGTCGGGGTTCGATATCATCTACGCTTTGCAGGATGATGATTTTGACCGCTCCCTGAGCCTGTATTCCGTACCCGTGGCTATGGGCAGGAACGATGCCCTTCGGCTTTCCTCTGTTCTTCACCTGGCAAGCGCAGGGTTTATCCTGCTGGCTTCTGTTCTTCTTTACCAGCAATATCCAGCTTTCGGTTGGCTCCACTGGGTGGCGGCCGCCATTTTTATAGTTTTGCTGGTGTATCAGCACACTCTCGTCAAACCACATGACCTCAGTAAGGTCAATCTCGCCTTCTTCACCACCAATGGCGTTGCCAGCCTTCTTTTTGGCGGCATGGTGATCCTTGATATTTATTTTTAAGCCTTCTGGTGAGCCGGGAATAGCATTCCCGGCAGTTTTTGTTAAAGGTTATTATAAGGTAGTGTATAGGCTTCCATCCTGTCTCCCACCTGGATATGGGGCGCCTCTCCTTTCTGTGCGGCCCAACTGGCGAGCAGGCCAAAGAGCACCTTGTGCCCCTGCCGGCGGTAAGTGCTCAGGGTGCGGAGCGGCTCTTTGCCGATGTCCGCTGATTCCTGATTAATGGTGGTTATCTGACAGCGGGCACAGGGGCGGATTCCACGAAAGGGCACACTGCCGATGCGGAAGTTTTTCCAGCCTTCCTCCTCGTAGGGCTGGCCTTCGGAAAAGACGATATTGGGGCGGAAGCGGTTCATGGGAACCGGCTCCGCCAGGCGTTGGTTCAGATCCGCCAGAGAGGCCTCGCCAATGATAAGCAGGGGGCAGCTGTCGGCAAAGGCGGTGATCTCGCCAGGGTGTCCGTAATTGGGGCTCAGAGGGCGGGTGTTCTCCTCTGGCAAGTACACCAGATGGCAGTTGGTTTGCAATATTTCACTGAACCATTCGTCTGCTTCCCGGCTTACCTGGAGGGCGGTGCAGCGGTCGTCCCATATCTGAACTTCCATTTCCTTAGCCCCTTCCGCTGGGAGCAGGGGAATAGCTAGTGGCTCTAACCCTTCATGCCGGTGCCGGACGATGAGGTCATGCACGGTAAGGTCCGGCACCAGGAGGGCCAGCTGGGGAATCTCCCTTTGACTGATGAACAGCCCGTCGCGGTCCACCAGCATCCAGTGGCGGTCGAAGGCCAGGCCCCGCTTTTCGACACGGGCTTTTGGCAGGCTGATGCCGGCCAGGGATTTGATGGGGTAGGTGTACAAGGCTGTGATGTGCATGTATTGTAAGTATTTGGTAACTGTTCGGACAACTTCTTGCCAAAGCGAATATATGCAATTTTGCTAAATGCCTTAAGCCATTCACTTTACAATTCAGGAAGATACAATTGCTCAAAATGAAACCTCAGCCCCTTCTTTCCGTAAGTATACAAAGCCATTATTCCAATAGGAGGCCTAAACTGCTGTAGCCGCAAAGGCCTGAAGTGAAATCCCTGCTGCTCAGCGCTTAATATCATTAGCTATAAGATACCGATGAGCCCTATTATTTATACAACAACCCGGTTTAAGTACCTAAACACAGCAACTATGAGAATGCGTACGTGGCTGTTACCTGCTCTATTATTATTTTTGTGCAGCGTAGTATATGCCCAGCCTGCCAAATTAAAAAAAGCCAATCAACTCTTTGAGGAGGGGAATTACCAGTTGGCCATACCCATATATGAAGAAATACTCGGGCGGGAAGACCTTGCCCAGGCTAAGATCCGCCTGGCGGAATCCTTCCGCTTCCTGGGGAATTATAAGGCATCTGCCCAATGGTATGCCCTGGTGATCGGCCTTCCCGAATGCCGCCCTGAGCACAAGTTCTACTATGGGCTGATGCTGCTCCGTACGGGTGACTGTGAAGCAGCGGAACGCTGGTTTAAAGACTACCTCCGGTATCATCCCTATGACCCCCGGAAGCAAAGATTGCTCAATGCCTGTGATTATATCGATGGCCTGTCGCGTGAACAGGTGGGAGGGGTTACCCTATCTCTGCCCGAGTTCAATAGCCCCAATAGTGAATTAGGGCCGGCCTATTTTGAGGATGGCCTCGTTTTTTCTGCTTTCCGCCGAAGCGAAGAAGACCCGCTACGGGCTTTCCTCGACCTTTTCAAGGTGACGATTGAAGATAGAAACGCGGAGCGAAAATATTCTAAGCCCAAGCTTTTTTCCAGTGACATCCAATCACGATTTCACGAAGGGCTGGCTGCTTTTAACAATGATGAAACCGAAATCTACTTTACCCGTACCCGTAAGGTGTCTTCTCATTCTCCTCTTGAACCAGAAATTCACCGTTTGGAGATGGTCACCGCCCGGCATCTGCCGCAAGGCGGGTGGAGCAATTTTCAATCCCTTCCTTTCAATAGTGATGAATACTCGGTCGTACATCCTTCCATTAGTTCCGACGGCAAAAGGTTGTTCTTTTCTTCCGATATGCCCGGTGGGCAGGGCGGGAAGGACTTGTATTTGTCCTTTTTCGAGAATGGGCGGTGGGGGCCGTCGATAAACCTGGGGCCCGCCGTCAATACGCCGGATGACGAAGTATTTCCTTTTATCAGCGATTCGGGAAAATTGTACTTCTCTTCTAATGGGCATCTTGGGCTGGGTGGCCAGGATATCTTCTGGACCGAAGAAGGATATGACGGCCTTTGGGTCTTGCCTCATAATTTGGGCGCCCCTTTCAATTCGGAAGCGGATGATTTTGGGGTCATTTTCAACTCAACGGAAATGGAAGGGTACTTTACATCCAACCGCAGTGGTGGAATGGGCAAAGATGATATTTATTTTTTCCAACTGGCTATTCTCGGTACTCCGGTGCAGGTAGATATAGTAAATCTCACTACCGGCGACCCTGTGCCTTATGCCAAAGTAATCAGCTCTTGTAGTGGGGATACCCTGCTGGCTGGGCCAGACGGGCGCTTGTTTCTTCGCCTTCCGGAATGTTGCACCCTTACCGGGCTGTCAGAGGGTTACAAAGCTCGCTCTCTTGAAGCCTGCGAAAGGAAAGGCGAATTGGCGGCGGATACGCTTTTCATTGCCCTGGCCCTGGCGCCCGGAGTTGCCCAAACGCCGGCGCCGGAGGTAGTAGAGGAAGTAATGGAAAAACCCTTTGACGGGTATCTGGCGAATGGCGTCGTTTTGAACAAAGAATCTGGCAAGCCGGTATTTCAGGCAAAAGTTCGGCTGACTAGCGTTGGTTGTACCGAGCCCGAAGCCGCCTTTACCGATAAGCAGGGGCGTTTTAGTTTACCTATGGAAGAAGGTTGCTGTTACCGCCTGAGAATAGAAAGAGAAAACTTCTTCGCGCTCAATCTGGATGTATGCGCGAAGGAAGGAAAATATGAACAGTCGTTTAACGCGTACCTCATCCCTTACGCTTCAGACCCTTCGAGTGAGGGGGAAGGAGAGGGGCTGCCCGTAAAGATGGATCCGGAAGCTAACACTACTGCCAGCGCCAGCGCCACTGACTTTGGCTTCGACCGGAGCCCGGAGGGAGATCGTGACGAGTTCGCTTTCCGGATGAACGTCTACTATGATGTCAACCGCACCAGTGTCCAGAAAAAATCGGTATCTGAACTGACCCGTCTGTTACAGCTGTTGGAAGACAATCCGGATATAATACTGGAAATCAGCTCTCATACAGATTCAAATGGAGACAGCGCTTCCAACCTCACCCTTTCCCAGAAGCGGGCCGATACGATCGTTCGGTTCCTCATTAGCAAGGGCATCAAAAAAGAGCGCCTGGTGGCTAAAGGGTACGGAGAATCCAAGCTGGCCAACGGCTGCGCGGACGGGGTGCCCTGTTCGGAAGAAGAACATCAGGAGAACCGGCGTACTGAATTCCGGGTGTTGGGCAAAGTGCAATAACAGGACAGGCCCGAAGTACAGCTTCGGGCCTGTCTTGTTTTGAAAGGATCCGGGTTTAATTTAATTACCTTCACAAGGCCCATCCTCCCACCGGGTGATTCCGGAAATTTGAGCGTAGCATTCGTTGGAATAGGTCTTGCCGTCACAGCCGCAGACAGGCTGGTAGATTTCTATACAGGCCATGTCGGGATTGATCTTGCTTTCATCGATGCAATCGCCGGAGATGGTTTTACGGCCTTTCCCGCAGGTAGCGGCGAGGCAACAAAGGGTGAAGAAGAAAAAGAGCAGGCGTTTCATGTTTTTGAAGTAAGATAGTTAAATATCCTGTTGAGAATATCATGTGGAATTGTGAAAATTGGTGCACAACAATTCAAAATCAACTTCCGTTATGGTGCTTACGGCGGTTTCCTTTTTTGAGTATTTAATTTTATTGATATATTACCAAAGATTTCCGCAGAGGATAACAACTCCTGTAATTACTTTTGAAAACACAAGAATATGAAGATTTTTTTTAGAGCTCTTCTGGCATTGTTTGTTTGGTCTGCCTGTCTGCCCGTTTACGGGCAGCTCAGCCGTGCCAATAAGGATTATGAAATGGGAGCCTTCAACCTGGCGGTTCGTGGATATCTCGAACTGTTGGAGAAGCGTCCGGCGAATCACGAAGCCATGCTCCAACTCGCCGATTCGTATCGGTTTCTCAATCAGATGGAAGAAGCTCGCAGTTGGTACGAAAGAGTGCTGGCGGATCGGGAAGGCCGGGAGAAGATGGTCGATGAGTATCCTTTTCATTATGCGCAGGTGCTGATGGCCCTGGAGCAGTATGATAAGGCCAAGCAATGGTTTGACGCTTATGCTAAAGTCCAGCGCAAGAATGAAGAAAATGCAGCAAAAGGGCGACAGTTCGCCCAGAGCTGCGTTTTCGCTATGAATCAATTGGGGCAATCTTCGCCCTATCTGGTGAGCATTGAGTATATCAGTACGACGTCGTCCGATTTTGGGCCGGCTTTTTACGGCGACCAGGTGGTCTTTTCTTCCGCCCGCACCGATCTTAGCCCGGCGGGATCTACCTGGACGGGCAAGGCCAACAATCAGTTGTTTATGGCCAGGGTTGGGGATAATGGCTTTCTGGAAGCTCCGGTACCATTACAGAACCGTTTGAGTAATGATGATACTTATGTAAATGTAGGCCCGGTATCTTACAGTCCGGAAGGCAAGTCAGTAGCTTTTACAAAGAATAACTTCATCGATGGTACCCGTCAACTACCCACCGGAGGCCTGGAGTTGAGTATATCCATCGCCCAGATCAATTCCAGTGGGGAATGGGCGGAGCAAAAGCCCTTCCCCTACAACGGATCCGGCTTCTCCACTGGCTGGCCGAATTTCTCGCCGGATGGTAATTCCCTTTATTTTGCATCCAACCGGCCCGATGGCTTTGGCGGTTTCGACCTTTACGTCTCCTTCCGGATGGGCAACACCTGGAGTACACCGGAAAACCTGGGCCCCAATGTAAATACACCGGGGGATGAGGTATCTCCATTCTTTGATGGGAATAATTTGTATTTCTCCTCCGACTGGCATCAGGGCCTGGGAGGTTACGACATTTTTCGCGCAGAGCAGGCCAACGGGCGCTGGGCCCGCATCTTCCACCTCGGCAACCAGATCAATTCCTCCCGTGATGATCTTGGCTTCGTATATGACAGTTTCCGGAATATCGGTTACCTGGCTTCCAATCGCCCGGGGGGGCGGGGTAATGAAGACCTCTACAGAGTATCTAAATCAGCAGATAATATTACCCTTAATATCCGAAATGCTTCTGATGGGATCCCCATTCCCGGTGCAACCATCGATTTTATCAACTGTGGGGAAGGCTTGTTTAAGGCCGATAGCCGGGGAACCTACAGCTTTCAGGCGGTAGAAGGCCTGAATTGTGATATCGTCATCCGTGCCGATGGGTACAATGAGGCCGTATTTTCGGTGTCCACTATGAGCGTGCGCCAAAACAGAGAATACAATATCATGCTCAGCCGCCGGGGTGAAGAGTACATTGGCAAGATTCTGAATTATACTACGCGCCTTCCGGTTGCCGGCGTAGCGGTGACGGCTACCAATCAATCGACCAATAGCACGATGCAGGCTACTACCGACGTCAATGGGGACTATGCCCTGGCGCTAAGCCCCAACTCTTCTTATGTACTGCGTTATTCCAGGCCCGGGTTTCGCGATATCAGCCGTACGGTCAATACCAGTGAAGGCAATGACCGTACCATCCTGGGAATGATCTCCATGTTGTCCGTCAGTGGAGGCGCTGATACCTATCCGGGTTCCGATGTAACTCCCCGTCCCGGCAACATTTTGGGGGATGGTGGCGTCATCACGACGAGTGGAGAAGGGGCCGCCCTTGGCAATGGTTATGCGGTGCAGGTTGCTGCCCTCAACAAACCAGGGCTGGAAAACTTTTCAGGACTCAATAGTGTCGGACAGGTTTATTCAAAATACGAAGGCGGTGTCTATAAAGTGCGTATTGGCGTATTTAGCAGCCGTGCGGAGGCCAGTAGCGCCCTCAGCACCGTCAAGGCCAAGGGGTATAAAGATGCTTTTTTAATCACTGAAGAAGCCAATGTCGGGGTTCAGTCTAAAAGCGGCGCTCCTTCGACGCCTGCAACCAGCACTGGCAGCGGCCGCTATAAGGTACAGCTTGCTGCCTACCGGAACCCTGAATATTTCAAATCTTCCGGATTGGAGCGTTACGGTAATATTGAAGACCGCCAGCGTGGTGGACTGACCATTAAACTGCTGGCCGGCTTCGATGATATTGAAGAGGCCAAGCAGGCCTGGAACCAGGCGAAAGCGGCCGGCTTCACAACGGCTTATATCGTTCTGGATTCCGGAACCGAGTTGACCAAGGTCTACCCGTAACCTAAGCCGTTGCCGTTATCCTAATAGAAAAAGCCATGCCGAAACTTCCGGCATGGCTTTTTTTACTGGTGCTCGCGGCTTTTACTTCAACACGTCTTCCACTTTGGCCAGAGGAAGCCCAAAGGCTTCCGCTACACCTTTGTAGACCACCTTTCCATCGACCACATTCAAGCCTTGCCTGAGTGCGTTATCATCCTGGCATGCCTTTTTCCATCCCTTGTTGGCCAGCTGAAGGGCGTAAGGCAGCGTAGCATTGGTCAGGGCGATGGTGGAGGTATAGGGCACTGCGCCCGGCATATTGGCCACACAGTAGTGAACCACACCATCAATCACATAGGTAGGGTCGTCGTGAGTAGTCGGCATGCAGGTCTCGATACAACCTCCCTGGTCGACGGCCACATCCACCAGGACGGTTCCCGGCTGCATTTCCTTCAGCATATCGCGGGTGATCAGTTTGGGCGCCTTGGCGCCGGCGATAAGGACCGCACCCACGATCAGGTCGGCATCTTTGATGAGCTTGCGAATATTGTACTCATTGGAATACATGGTGATCACGTTGGCTGGCATGACGTCTTCGAGGTAGCGTAGCCGGGGCAGGTTTACATCGAGTATGATCACCTGAGCCCCCAGGCCCGCCGCCATCTTGGCGGCTTGCGTACCGACAATGCCACCACCGAGGATCAGAATCTTTCCTGGCGCGACGCCAGGCACTCCGCCCAGCAAAACACCTCGGCCATGCTGGTGCTTTTCCAGGTATTTAGCTCCTTCCTGTATGGCCATCCGGCCTGCGACTTCCGACATGGGGGTCAACAGGGGCAGGCTGCGGTCGGGCAGTTCTACCGTCTCATAGGCCAGGCAGATGGAACCGTTATCAATCATCGCACGGGTCAGGGGCTCGTAGGAAGCAAAGTGAAAATAGGTAAATAAAAGCTGATCTTTTTTGATCAGCTTGTATTCCGGCTCTATCGGCTCCTTCACCTTTATGATCATTTCTGCTTTACCATATACCTCTTCGATGGTGGGTAGGATCTGAGCGCCCGCCTGCTTGTATTCTTCATCCGGAAACCCACTGCCGACTCCGGCAGTAGACTGGACAAATACGCTATGGCCTCGCTTGGTGAGTTCCAGAGCACCGGCGGGGGTCAGCGCTACGCGGTTTTCGCTGGTCTTAATTTCCTTGGGTACGCCAATAATCATTACTCTTGAGTTTTATCTGATTAGGAATAAATTCAAATGGAAGGATGGATGGGCAAAAATAATAAACTGTTTGGATTTTTAAGGGGCCTGCTGAGTAAGGGCAAAAAAAAAAGCCGGGAACCAGCCGGGCTTCTTTAGGAAAAACGAATTTTACATAATTACATAACCTGAACTATTAGAAGCAATATCCGTGCCAAACTTTTACCTGAGTAAGGGCAAAAAAAAAGCCCGGGACCAACCGGGCTTCTTTAGGAAAAACGAACTTTACATAATTACATAACCTGAACTATTAGGTGCAATATCCGTGCCAAACTTTTTAATTGGGTAAGGGTAAAAAAAAAGCCCGTGATTGGGACCACGAGCCTGAATCTTTAACCAAAATAATTGACTTATATTTTAATTATAGCTAAAAGCGTGCCAAAGATGGGGGTATGGAATTAATTTACAAAAACAGACAAGTCCTGAACCGGGATCACCCCCTTGGCCATGGCGATATCGAAAAGTAACTGCACCGCTTCCTTGCCTTTGATGCCCAGGTTGCGCGTATAATCGTTTACATACAGGTGGATGTGTTTGTACATGACTTCCTCTTCCATCTCCTGAGCGTGTTCCCGGACGAATGATCTGGCTTCTTCCGGATGGTCCATTGCGAAAGCTACGCTGCGGGCCATCACCCGGTTGGCCGCCTGCCGGACCTCAGCGGGCAGGGCCCTGCTGGCCACAATGCCACCCAGGGGGATCGGCATCCGGGTGGTACTTTCCCAAAATTCCCCCAGGTCTTTTATCTTGACCAATCCCTTATCCTGGTAAGTAAAGCGATTCTCGTGGATGATCAACCCGGCGTCCATTTTTCCAGTGAGCACTGCCTCTTCGATATCGGAAAACAACATTTCCGTTTTATTTTTGGCCCCGGGATAGGCCAGGCTAAGCAGAAAGTTGGCCGTGGTATATTTTCCCGGAATGGCGATGCGGGCCTCCTCGATAGCAGCTTCTTCCATGGGAGCCTTAGCGATGAGCAAAGGGCCGACATTATTGCCCAGGGCGCTGCCGGCATCCAGCAGAGCGTAATCTTTAAGCAGGAAGGCAAAGGCGTGATAACTTAGCTTGGTGATATCCAATGTTTTGGCGAAGGCTTTTTGATTGAGTTCCTCCACATCAGCGATTACAGGCTGAAATTCCAGTCCTTCGGTATCGACCTTGCCGTGGAGCATGGCGTCAAAAATAAAAGTGTCATTGGGACAGGGCGAAAATCCAAGCCTTAGTTTCATCGGTTGTTCAGTTTATGCGGCGATAAAAATATAAAACAGTTCTGCCTTCTTAACGTTTCACGATTGGAAATGAAATTTATGAACGCAAACGATCAATCGGCTGTAGAGGCTTTTGTCAGGGCTTTTATTTGGCCTGCTTCGGCCGGCAAGCGGCCTGTTGGATGGGCTGCCGGATTTACGGCAAATCGCGGAGTTATCCGCCCGAACCGTTTTCTCCATCCTGGGACTGATGGGGTTGCACGCCTGGTTAAGCCTTCGGTTTAAAGCGTTTATAGTACCACTGCTGATCGGGATACTGGGCTATGTGGTAGCCGGCTTATTGGGTACTGGCTGGTATTGGCAACTGCTCAACCCCTACGCACCGGGCTTTCTTTTTATGCCACGGTATAAGGGGGAGGCGTTGGTAGCGCACCTCGGTTGGTTTTCTGGCGCAGAACTGATGAGCATCGCTTACTTAGGCCTGTTTACGGGCCTTGCTTTCCATACCTTGAAACGAAAAAGGTGAACTCTGGAGATACTTTCCCAAACGGCGTGAAATAAGGTGGGATATGATGAAATCGAAGCCATGAAGTTGAAGGCAGGCGAATTTACCTGTTATTTCGACCTGGCCGCCCTAGCGAAAAGCTTTGGCTTTTTTTCCAACAGCGATAATGGCTAAGGTCAAAACGAGAAAAGTGGTTACAGGCATCATAGCGTTTGTTATTTTAGTATTATTGATAGCTTCTTTTAATACACTTGCTAAGACCATTCCCCTGTTGGAAAAGGTTGGGTAAGAATGACAGATTTTTTTTAAAAACTTTTCCTGGGCAGAAACGGGGCGCAATATACGAGTTGAAGGGGATATTTTTTGTAAATAGACAGGTACGAAATGTTTCGTATTATTTTGACAGCTACTTATTTTAGTGTAAAATTGCATACGAAGCTTTTCGTAATTAAACGTAACCGACATATGAAAAAATCACCCGTTTGTTTCCAGACATTCATTTTTTGGCTTTTCCTGAGCCTTTGCATTCCCTTTTCGGCATCGGCTCAACAAGCCGGCGAACAGTCTTATAAAGATGTATCCGCTATGCCGGATGGGGTAGCGGGCGAGCGCATTCAAGCCGTTATA
>JAGQXQ010000316.1 GCA_020436535.1 Phaeodactylibacter sp. | reverse complement strand
CCCTGGTTCACATCGCCGATCCTGCCGAGGTCTTCGCCAAAAGCGAAGAGGGCGGGATATTTTTCCAGCATCTTATCGAAAAAGGTATTCAATATTTCGTAGCCGTTCCTGAGGGGGCTGTGCTCCGAGTAACGGGGGGCCACCACCGGCACTTTCAAGGCCGACTGTTCCGTTTCGCTGTACAGGTGAGTATGGTAGCGCTCCTCCATGGTATCTTGTACAGAGGCCAGAAACTCCTCCAGTTTTTGGCGGGCGGGCAGGCCTTCGCCCCGGGTGGCGAAGAGCATCCGGCGGATACAACGGACGATATCGGCCCGGACGGGGTTGTACAGCTGCTCCAATTCCCGGCAGATGCGCTCTGCCCGTTCCTTTTGGCTGGCCTGAGCGGCCATCTGGCCGAAAGTCTCCTGCATCTCTTTCCACACCTGCCGGATGGGGCCGTTGTAAGTTTTCCAGGCGCGGTCGCGGGCGGCTTTAGCCTGTTTGCGGGCTTTGGCTTCCAGTTTATTGAGGTCCTCATCGCTGGCCAGGCCGTTGGCCAGTATCCAGTATCGGAACTGCTGGTTGCAGTCGTACGCCTTTTCCCATTCCAGGCGTTCTTTGGATTTGTAGCGTTCATGTGAGCCCGAGGTGGAATGCCCCTGCGGCTGAGTGAGTTCATCGACATGGATAAGTACCGGGAAATGCTTCCTGCGGGCCAGGGCAGTAGCCTCCCGATAGGTGGCGCACAGCGCCGGATAGTCCCAACCCTTGACATGGTAAATTTCTATGCCGTTGGTATCTTCTTCGGCCTGAAGGCCTCCCAGCGCCAGCGAGATGCTCGCCTTGGCCGTTTGGTAGTGTTTGGGCACAGAGATACCATAGCCATCATCCACAACAGTGACAATCATCGGGACTTGCTGGACGGCGGCCGCGTTCATCACTTCCCAAAAAGCGCCCTCCGAAGTGCTGCCGTCGCCAATATTGGTAAAAACCACCTCATTGCCATTATCCGAAAAAGGCGTATCGCTGAGTTCCGGGCATGACCGGTATTTCTTGGAGGCCATCGCCAGCCCGATACCGCGGGCCATCTGCCCCGCCGTAGTGGAGATATCAGAGGACAAGTTGTATCGATCCAGAGTTGGCAACCATTCGCCATCCGGGCTGATCAGAGGAGTGGCGTGATGGCTGTTCATCTGCCGCCCTCCGGAAAACGGGTCGTTATCGGCATCAGTATAGAGCTGAGCAAAGTGTTGTTCAGCATTGCCCAGGCCCAGAGCGAACAACAGGGTGTGCCCCCGGTAATAGTCGGAGCGGAAATCCCCTTTGCGGAAGACTTTGGCCAGCGCCACTTGAAAGAGCTCTTTGCCATCATCGGAAACACCAAATTTGGCCTTGCCGGTTAAGGTCTCTTTACGGATCAGAATACTCACTTCCCGGCTGAGGGCGCAAGTATAATAATCCTGCAGCAATTCCTCTTTGCTAAAGGCTCCCTGGATTGATATGGTTGTTGGTTTTTCCAAAATGATCTAGCCAATGCTTTGGTTAGCACAAGTAGTATAACTTGCTCCTGAAGGTGTAAATATACGATTACTCATTGACCCTTCGGGAATTAGCCTGGTATCCGGGCAAAAAAAAAGAAGTGATCTACGATGTCAAACCACCATCCGGTACTCCTGAAAGCCCCTCCAACAGAAAATGACTAGCAATAATTATTGGAAATGAGTAGAAAAGCTATACCTTTGTTAGGTATTCATACAATTGAATGCGGCTTATATTTCACCCACCCGGCTTACCACAGTGCATTAACGCGTTTGCTATTGCCTCATTGTGGAATACGTCTTCACAATATTCTAAGTGACCACCATTCGGCCGTTGGCCCATATTATATTATGGTATAAGACTTTTACTCTTACATTTCACAGAAACTGGATTAGTATGAAAAGAGAGCTCCCGTCCGCCGTTGGGGGCTCTCTAAATTTTGGGTAAAGGGATGAACTGCCCTATATTTATGCTCGACCTTGCCGATGCTTCGTCCTGACAATACCCCAACAGAAACCCACCGCCGCCAGCCCCGCAAAGCTTTAAGTAAAAAACATCTGAATGCAGCCCTTCCTTCCAAACATTTACAAAGGGAGAAGGGATCATTTCCTGAAAATGCCGGTATTGGAATGCGGAGATTCTGCCCACTTCCGGCATCAGAGCCTCGCGCCGGCCGGCCAGATAATGCCCGATAGCGTTTTCCGTAGCGGGCGCCAGTTCTTTTTTTACAGCTTCTGCGAAACCGGGGTGCTCGCATTGGAGCAGGAATTTTTCCACCAGAGGGCCGGTCTTACGGCTAATGCCGGTATCCAATAAAAAAAAAGCGCCCCTATCAGCCGCCCTCTTTTCTGAAGGAGTAACCAACCGGGCCTGCCCGTTGGGCAGGAGTAGCACCGCATGATCGAGGTAACAGATGAGCGGGTCGACGCCAGAGCTGGCCCCATGGAAATAGCCTTCCAACTGCGCCAGTTGCTGCTTGAGCCGCACATAGTGGGCCTCATCGCCCCTTTCAAAGGGTTGGATGGCAAAACGGCGGTAAACGGCTGCGCAAAGCGCTCCTGAGCTGCCTGCCCCGTAACCCACCGGAATGTCAGACTCAAAATAAAGGCCGCGATTAACCTCCCGTTCGAAACGGCGCAGGTCCATATCGGTTAACAACTCTCCTCGTTCTTTCAGCCGCATCAAATACTGGACAAATTCTTCAAGGCTGTAACGGATGGGGTCTTCATCTGCGGCAAACTGCCAACTGCCGCTGTATTGCCGAAGGGGCATGGCCAGCGCCTGCGCGCCCCTGATGATAGTATACTCTCCGAACAGCAGCAATTTTGCGAAGTAACGTTCCATCTTCATGGTTTATATTCCCGGGGCAACAACCCGGGCAGTTCTTCCAGAAATTTATCCTTCCATTTGGCAGGGCACTTCAGGTAACCCTGGTTGCCACGGGGCGGCTCCTGGCCAAAGCGTACAAGGCTGCCATCGAAATAACAATGGCTGAAGCCCAGCTCTTCGATGATGACTTTTTCGCCGGCCATATCCCAGATGGCAATCCGGGCCCGAAGGTGTAAACAGACATCGAGTTCTCCTTGTGCCATCAACAGGCTACGGCGGGCATCGGTGCGGATGATTCGCTTGTCACTTACGCCCAGCTTACGGAATAACTCTATATATTTTTCCCCACGAAAACGAGCGGAATGAAAATAGGTGAGTTGGTCAAAAGGTTTGTCCGGAGGTGGAAGCAAGCGCCGGGCCTCGCCTTCCTGCTCCAGATAGGCGCCTTCGCCCTTCAAGGCGTAGAGCAAAGCGTCGTTCCAGGGGTAATAGATGAGTCCGATCAGTAGGCCTTTTCCGGGCTCATAATAGGCAGACTGATGGGAGAAACCGGTCTTGTCATCGATGTATGAACTGGTGCCGTCCAGTTCGTCGACAATGAAATAGGGCCTTCCGGGCAGAATGGTTTTATCAGGTGATTCCTCGCTATACAGGCCTATTTGCGGGAATTGCCGGGCTACAGCTTCCTGCACCTGATCGGAAATAGCGAGGTCCACATCTGTAACCCGGGAGCGGTCGGGCTTGGTGTACACCCTGTAGTCACCATGGAGCCGTTTCATCATGACCTGCCCGGCTTCGCGGGCCTGTGACTTCATAAAGTCCAGGATCTCTTTATGCATTTGTTTCGATATTTTCCTGAAAAAAAAGCTGGCGGTTATCCAGGTCAAAGGCACAGAGGTATTTGAGGTAATTGCCTTTAAACACACAACCGGCATCTATATCCAAAGCGGGTAGTATGTCCAGTTTTTTTAATTGTTTTACGATCAGAGGGCGAGGAACAGGCGTATGGCCGTGCACGATGATTCTGCCCTTCAACCACTCTCGGTCTATCTGTTCATACCAGTTGCGGATCCAGGTCATAGCATGCCGGGCCTCCAGGGGTTGAGCTGTGCGAAAATCCAGTCCTGCGTGAACCAGTATATAGTGATCCGTTTCGAAATACCATTCAAGTTGGTTGAGAAATTCGATGTATTCCAATGGAATGAGATGAAGAGAGTCGGTTGAACTTAGGCCGAAGCTGCTCATTGTCGTATCGCCTCCATTTTGCAACCAAAGTTCATGGTCATCGGTCAAGCCTCCAATTGAATTCAGTAGGAGGGCTTCGTGATTACCGCGCAGACAATGCAGCTGGTAGCCTTCTTCCTTTAACTTCAGAATTAAGTCAATGACGCCTTTGCTGTCTGGCCCCCGGTCGATATAGTCCCCCAGCAGAAAGAGCTCGTCGGCGCTGCTGAAGGCAATTTGTTCGAGCAAAGCTTCGAAGGTCAGGGCGCATCCGTGGATGTCGGAGATGGCAAAACGTCTCATGGCAAAAGATGAGCTTTGATCTGTTCGGCCCATTGGTCTAGCTGAACCCTCGGGGCTTCCTGCTGGCCGAAATGCACCTTCACCCCATCACCTCTAAAACGGGGGATGACGTGCAGATGTACATGCATCACTTCCTGCCAGGCTTCCTGGCCGTTATTCTGCAAAAGGTTGGTGCCCTCGCACGGCAGTCCGGCGGCGCGCAAAGCCTTTTCCACTCGCATGGCCACCCGAAACAAATGGGCGCCGGTATCCTCATCCATATCACTTAACTCCTGGAAGTGGCTCTTGGGGGCCACCAGTATATGGCCAGGATTGATCGGCATAATATCCATGAAAGCAATCGCCTGTTCGTCCTCGTATACCTTACTTGCGGGCAGGTGGCCTTCGATAATGCAACAAAAAACACATTGTGATGGCATAAATGAGTCGTTATTGTATTGCTCTAAACTGCGAAAAAAACAGGGCCATTCAAAAAATTAATACTTTTATCTTGCTTTCTATTTTATACAGGCCTTCTCGGTGTTTGTGTTTCTCTAAAACGGACGTGCGTCTGTATTGTTAATACAAAATCCCCAAAGCTTTTAACCATGATCGACATACAACTTCTTCATGCTCCTCTTCAACCCCAGCTATGCATCGACTTCGTATCCAGCAAAAGCGCCGGCGGCATCGATGTATTTATCGGCACGGTGCGCAACCACACCCGGGGCAAACCCGTTGTACGCCTGGAGTTTGAAGCCTATGAACCAATGGCGGTATCCGAAATGCGTAAGATCGCCGAACAGGTAAAAGCGCGCTGGCCCGCCGAAAAGGTGGCCTTCCACCATCGCGTCGGCACCTTGCACCCGGGAGAAATAGCGGTCATCATTGCGGTGGCAACTCCACATCGAAAAGCTTCTTTTGAAGCTTGTCAGTATGCCATCGACACCCTCAAAGAAACTGTGCCTATCTGGAAAAAGGAAATTTTCGAAGACGGGGAGGTTTGGGTGGCGGCGCATCCGTAAGGGGAGCGTTGTTGGTTGTTCGGAGAATAACCAACAACAGACAACGAACAACTAATAACGCTCCCTTACAGCACCAGGCTAAACCCATTATTCAACACATACATCGCATTGGGCACCGGCACGAGGGGTTCTGTGTCGTAGATCAGCTGGAAGTAGGTGCGCAGGGAGAGCCGGTCCGTAAGTTTGATGGACAAGCTGGTCTCCGAAGAAATGCGAAAGTCAGAAAAATTGCTGAGGTTGGGCTGAAAATAAGAGACGTGGTTGATCGTCAGGTATGAAGTAAGGTGGAAACCGGCAGAGAGGTAAGTACTCAACCGATGGTCGTCCAGCCTGAGGTGTTCAGTGTAAGCTTCAGGCTCTTCAAATTCATTTCTGGACTCCTCGTGCTCGAACATATATAGGGCGCCAAAGTAAAGCTGGGCGGAGTCCGTCCGGACCAGGCGCAGGCGGGGGCCTGTGCCGGCCAGCAGGCGCAAGTCGATCTGTTGTATCCGGTCGGACTGAGCCTGGGTAAAGGCTTCCCAGGTCAGCCACTCATTGGCGCGGTGATTGTAGCGCAGGTGGCCGAAGCCGTTTTTGGCGAAGTTCTTGGGCGCCGAGCCCGGCTTGTCCACATCGTTGAACTGAGTGAGGTTGTAAGCCCCCAGTAGCATCCAGCGGTGGGCGCCACGCCGCAGTTCCAGACGGGCGCTTGCCCCCAGGCGGACGGTCTGACCGGCGCGATTGCGCGCCAGGCCCAGGTCGAAGTTGGCTTCGCCGAAGAACCCTTTTTTTTCTTTGTCAAGCCGCAGCTTTTCAGTGTTGACGACCTGGGCTTGGGAAAAAAACGGAAGTAAAAGCAGTAGTAGTAGCAAGTATTTCATAGCTGACTTTGGGTTTTCCTTT
>JAGQXQ010000315.1 GCA_020436535.1 Phaeodactylibacter sp. | reverse complement strand
TTCTATGTGAATATTCACAGTGAAGCCAACCCCAGCGGGGAACTGCGCGCCCAGCTGGTTAACGAAGCGGCCGCCTATTTTGTAGCGCCTTTATCCGGCGCCAGTGAAGTGCCTGCCCGGCGTACAGGCGCCAGTGGTATGGTAATTCTGGAGGTGAACAGTAGCGGTGTCACAGGTACCGGCTCGGCTATGAACCTGAGCAGCCCGGTAGCTACTGACATCGCCGGCGGCGCTCATATCCACCGCGGTTACGCCGGCCAGAACGGCCCGGTCATCCAAGTATTGGGGCTTAACCCGGATAACGGTATTTTCACCGCTGGTAATAACCGGTTCGCCATTACTGAAGGTTGGGGCGATACGCTGCGTATGCGCCGCCATTATGTCAACGTACATACGGAAAACAACCCCATGGGGGAAGTGCGCGGCCAATTGCTGCCTTTGGCAACGACTTACTTTACCGCTAGCCTGAGTGGCCAGAATGAAGTACAACCAGTAGCTTCCGGCGGACTCGGTGGGCTAAAGCTGGAACTCACCGGCAATCAACTGGCCCTCACCGGCGCCTTTTCGAACCTCACCGGCGATTTTGACGCCATGGTGGCAGGTGGTTCGCACCTGCACATCGGCGCTCCCGGTGAAAACGGCGGGCTGGATATTACCCTCACTCCAACCCTGGCTCCGGACCTGAAGAGTGGTATCTATACCGCTGGAGATAATACGTATGAATTAACCGAAGATCAGGTAGCCACCCTGCGGGCAGGGAACAACTATTTTAACTTGCACACGACTGAGTACGCCAGTGGTGAGCTTCGCAGCCAGGTGCTGCCGGAAATCAACTTCTTTCCCTCGGATGAAGCTGCCATTACTTCACCGGCCGACGGGGCTGCTCTCACCATTCAGGGAGATCCGAATACGCCTTTTGCCCCACAGTGGGATGTGGCCACTGACCGCGATCAGCTGGCCTATATCTGGCAGCTCTCGGCAACAGATGATTTCAGCGCCATTTTGGTCAACCAGAATGTGGGCGACAGTCAGGTGTTTGAAACCACCTTCGGTGTAGTCGATCTGCTGTTGCAAACTGCGGGCGTTGGATTGAATGAAAGCATTACCCTCTATCATCGCGCCCTGGCTTCCGATGGCAGCGTGGCTACGCCTGGCGCCAGCGCCAGCGTCACACTCACCCGTGGTGTCGTTACCGGTACGGCGATTGTGGATAAGGAGAACCTGCAAATGAAGGCCTTCCCTACCGTCACCCGCCAGCGCGTCAACGTGCGCTTGCAGAGCAGCCAGCCCTACGGCGGGCAGCTGTTGCTGCGCAACGCCAATGGCCAGGCGCTGGACATCCGCCCGGTGCAGCTGACTGTGGGCACGACCGATGAACAGATCGATGTGCACCAACTGCCGGCGGGCATTTATTACCTGCAACTGGTTATTGAAGGCCAGCTGATCGGGACACAGCCGGTTATTGTGGAGTAATGCTTCAGGGTGCAACTTTCTGTTGCGTTCTGAGTCCAAAGATTATTTTCGAAACCTCCATTCAAGCCCTGGCGGAATTGTTTCCGCCGGGGCTTTTTAGTAGATGGTTCAGGATGGAATGGTTTTGCCCCTGTGAAATAGCCTTGCAGTTGGAGGCGTTCACGAACACAGTGAAACTTTTTTCCTTTCTTTATTTTTCGCTACTCTGTTGTCAAATCCTTATCTTTTAAAAAACTATAAAAACCCATGCAGTCATTGTCCTCTAAGGCAAACAGTTCTAATGATAAGTTAAACCCAGCCTTTTCAACAAAGGACGGCCGTGTCCGCATCTACCAGGAGGATGTGATAGCCTTCTTAAAGTCGTTACCCGATGAGAGTGTCGATCTGATCACTACGGATCCTGCCTACTCAGGGATGAACCAAATGCTTCAGTTAGGCCGGGGCAAGATAATCGGTGTTTACAAAGAAAAAGGCCAAAACGATTCAAAATGGTTTGATGAGTTTCACGATACCCCTGAGAATTACCATGTTTTCCTCAGCGAGTGTAAGCGCGTCCTGAAAAACGACAGGCATATCTATATCATGTTTGACTCCTTTTCTCTGCTTTCGTTAGCACCTATTGTCCGGGAGGTTTTTGATATTAAGAATCTACTCTGTTGGGATAAAGTGAATATTGGCATGGGACATTACTTCAGGCGGAGGCATGAATTTATTTTGTTTGCGAGCAAGGGTAAGCGAAAAATAAATTCAAGGAGTATACCTGATATTTGGCAGATTAAGAGAGTGACACGGGCTCCCTACCCTACACAAAAACCGACCGAAGTGTTTCAGGTGATGCTGAGAGCAAGCGCTGAGCCTGGGTATGTGGTCTGCGACCCTTTTGTCGGAAGCGGCTCTTCGGCTATTGCCACGCTTCAGGAGGGGTGCAAGTTTATCGGATGTGATATTTCTGATAAGTCGATAGAAGTATGTAGTAGTAGAATTAGTGAGTTTATTGAAATGGGAAAAGATCCGCTACAAACAAAATCACTGATTGTCGACGAGCATATAATTAATAAAGTATTGCTAAATGGCAAATCTATCAAAGACTAGGGTTATATTTCCTTCCCTTCAATAACTTCAATACGATAAAAGTAATTCCCCTTCTAACTATTCAGCAATTGGCGCTTAGCTGTTGGCCATTGGCTCCCGATGCCCATAAAACT
>JAGQXQ010000314.1:14683-18491 GCA_020436535.1 Phaeodactylibacter sp. | reverse complement strand
AATTAAATTTTACTAACTTTGCCCATCTCAAAAACTTGTCCCATGACTCGATTCTACTTGCTCCCGTTTTTGCTATTGGCGGCCTTCTGCCTACAGGCACAACAACTTTCCTTGTTTACTCAATACCGTGAAAATATTGGCATTATCAATCCCGCTGCTGTGGAGAGTGATTTTCTGGCCTTTGGGCAGAACATCACTTTTGGCGCCGGCTATCGCGCTCAGTGGGTTGGCCTGGACAACGCGCCCAGTACTCAAACGGTACGGGGCTCCTACCTTTATGCTGATGGATCTGGTGTAGCTCTCATGGCGGGCGGCCATCTGATGAATGATCAGACCGGCCCCACCGGCTTTACCGGCCTTTATGGCCGGGTAGCGGGTATCGTCACTTCCGATCCCGAAGTGGGCGGCTTTGTCGTCGGCCTCAGCGCAGGAGCGGTCAATTTCCGTATTAATGCTTCGGAGATCCGCCTGCGAGACCAGGGTGACGTAGTAGGGTCTACCGACCAGTCTCAATTCTTTCCCGATGTCGGTGTCGGCTTGTATTATTACCATCTGGTCGGCCGCAACGATGACTATTTCTACGCCGGCGCATCCGTCCCCCAGGTTTTTGGCCTGGACCTGACCATCCAGAATGATGCAGGAGAGTACGTTACGCAACGAGTACAGCACTTTTACGGTATGCTGGGCTTCTACAAGTTTTTCGATAACGATAGCTTTCTCGAGCCTTCCGCCTGGGTGAAGTACACGCAGGGCGCCCCCGTCAATGTGGACTTCAATCTCCGTTACTACCTGCCGGTCAATTTTTGGATCGGCGCCGGTGGTTCTACCTCCGGCATGGTCCATCTCGAAACAGGTATCGTGCTCGGCGATACTGCCGGTTTCGACAGTACCTTTAAGATTGGCTACGGCTTCGGTTATTCTTTTAGTTCGTTTGGGCCTACCGCCGGGACGACCCATGAGATCAACCTGGCTTATTCGCTGTTCCGCTAAGCTGAATGGCGACGTGCCGCTTAATCAATCATTTTTCATCCGCCGAAGCTTTGAGCAATGGCGGGCAGTCATTCAATCAATCATTCCTTTACAGGGATAAGACGATCCTAAAAACTGGCTTAGTCCCATGAAGAACAAGATCATACCTCCCAAATTCATAATTTCAATGAAAAAGATATTAGCAACGCTGGTTGTAGGGCTGGCTCTGACTACTGCGGCATTTGCGCAACCTACGATCAATATTGTTCCGCCTGAAGGTGCTGCGGCTTGTACCGATGATAATATTTGTGTAGATGTGGTAGTAGCCAACTTCACCGATATTTTGTCCACCCGCTTTTTTATCCAGTGGGATAGCACAGTCTTGCAATTCAATAACACCCAGGGGTATAACCTGCCCAACCTGGGCCCCGGCAACTTCACTCAGGTGAACAATGGCCGGGTGCTGGTGGATTGGACGGCCATGAATGGCAATTGTAGCGACCCCACTGCTCAGGGAGTAACTACCGCCGACGGCATGGTCATCTTCCAGGTATGTTTCACCGTTTTGGGTAATTATGGCGACGCCACCGATATCATCATACCGGCAACGGCGAGCCCAATCACACCGGATATTAAGCGGAAGGGCGCCGGCTGCACCAATATCGGTATCGAAGACTCGGAAATAGATACGGCCCTGGTTTCCAGCTGTGTCCGCCCTTTTATCATCGACATTTCCGATGAGCAGGGCAACGAAGGCGACCTGGTATGTATTGATTTCCGAGTGTTTGGTATGGATGCACTGACCAGCTTTCAGTTTCCCATTATTTGGGATGCCAGCAAGGCTATGTATGATAACGTCCTCATTCCTCAAAACTTACCGAACCTGGGCATTAGTAGCTTTGGTGTTCCAGGCCAGGCGGCTGGTGTTTTGCCTGGAAGCGTAACTGTCTCCTGGAATGCCCCGGTGCCGCAGAATGGAATCTCATTGCCCGACTCAACCCTCATATTCCAGTTATGCCTCCGCCTTAAAGATGGCTCCTGTAATATGAGTTTTCCGGTAACAATTGGCGATCAGCAGCCCGGACAGAGTTTCTTCACGCCTCAGGCTTCTAACGATTTCCAGAGTGGGTTCAACGATATTGCGGTTGGGCAATTTGCAGGCGAAGTGACAGTCGGCCCTTGTAACCCTACTGGAGTGCAGCTTTCTGCTGATTGCGGCACACCGGATACCTTGAATAGCCAGATATGTATCCCGGTGCTGGCAGGGGGGAACTTCCAGAATGTCACCGACCTGGCTTTCCTGATCGAGTGGAACCCGAATATCCTTTCCTTTACCAATACCCAAAGTGTAGGGCTCCCCGGAGGAATCACCTTCAATACCGCGAATACGAGTAATGGCATTCTCGGAATGCAGTGGGATGGCAACCCTACCAACCGCAATGACGGCGAAGTGCTCTTTGAGGTCTGCTTCGACATAACAGGGCTTGGCGGCAATAGCCCCTTTACTCTCATCAATAACGAGGACGACCTTGCCCAGGTTAATAATGGCCCCAACATCGGCATCAACCCCACCAACTGCGAAAAGGAGGTTATCCAGCCGGAAGGGGTGATCATAGACATTACCGATGACCTTCAGGGCCGCCCGGGAGATACCCTCTGCTTTGACTTTAGCGTCTTCAATTTCACCGACGTGGAGTCCATGCAGTTTTCTCTGGCCTTCGAGCCAAATGACATGGAATTTATTCTGGCCGGGGGGATTCAAAACCTGACCCTACCGGGAGCGACCATCGCCAATTTTGGCCTGCTCAGCACAGGCGCCGGCCAGATCACTTTCACCTGGACGGCCCCCTCCCCGTTGACGCTTCCTCCTGGCGAACCTATCTTTACCCTTTGTTTCCGGATTCCCGATGATGCCACGCCGGGTATCTGCGATCTTCTGCAGGTTGCGGACGTTCCGATCGAAGCAGAGGTAATCACTTCGAGCTCCAATGGTGAAAATATAGGCATTTATGATTCTGATAGCCGGTATTGCATCCTCAGCCCCGAAGGCTTTTAT
This sequence comes from Phaeodactylibacter sp., assembly GCA_020436535.1. GTDB lineage: Bacteria > Bacteroidota > Bacteroidia > Chitinophagales > Saprospiraceae > JACJXW01. The sequence continues at coordinate 15,466 of JAGQXQ010000314.1, read as the reverse complement.
TTGGAGATAGGAAGTGTCACCGGCGAAGTTCAGGATACGGTTTGCTTACCCGTGAAGGTCTCTGAATTTGTCGATATCACCGGCGGCCATTTTACCCTCAACTGGAGTCCTGGCTCTCTGGCGCTTGTCGATGTTATCAACCCGGACGCCATCCCCGGCCTGATTATCGGCCTGGGTGGGCAGCCGGTCGGTAACCTCGATTTTGACTTCAGTGCCCCCGCAGGCCTGACGCTTCTCGATAGCACCGTGATCTTTGAAATGTGCTTCGAGCTGCTTGGCCCTTCGGATAGTTGTTATCCTCTGGTGGTAAGTGATATCCCTCAGCCGGTAATTACGACTATCAATGGGCCTGGAAGCTTGTTAGATAGCCCGGGCGAAGTCTGTATCAAGGACCGGCTTTTCCTGGTCGACACCATTATTATTCCCGAAAGTTGCCCCGGCGCCGGCGATGGTTCCGCCCGGGTGGTCGTCCAGGGAGGCCAAGGGCCCTATATTTACAGCTGGCAAACTCAGCCCCCCCAGTTTTTGGACTCGGCGCGTTTCCTGTCCGAAGGCTTCGTAATCGTAACCATTCTCGATCAATCGGCGCCGCCGCTGAAGATCACGGATACACTCTATATTCCGGCTTTGGGCGCGGACCTGTTTGTCAACGCAGGGCCGGACAAGGTCTCCAGTTGTGACCCCCCCTGCACCTTTATAAGCCCCCAGGCCAGCCAGGGCCCGGAGATAATGTATACCTGGACGGCTAGCCAGGGCGGCCAGATCTGCAGCAACCCCAATAGC
>JAGQXQ010000314.1:4800-14624 GCA_020436535.1 Phaeodactylibacter sp. | reverse complement strand
GGCTGTTCCGTTGCGGATGAGGTACTCCTGACGGCAGCGGAATTCCCGGATGCCGAAGCGGGCGATGCACTCAGCCTGACTTGTGTACGGGATGAAGTAACGCTCAATGCTTCAGCTTCTTCTCAGGGGGATTCGATCCAGTATACCTGGAGAGGCCCAATGAATAACATCATTGCCGGCCCCTCCAATGCGGCAATCACCGCAACCGGACAAGACACCGGTTTTTACTACCTGGAAGTGGAAATTGCCACTACTGGCTGTATCGCTATCGACTCGGTTGAAGTGGTCCTGGATACCATTGCCCCTACGGCGGTTGCCAGTCCGGGCACTGATACGACTTTCCTGGGGTGTAATGAAATGGCTACGCTGACCGGCTTTGCCGGTGATGTGACCCAAAACCTCAGCTACGCCTGGGTGGATTCTAATGGGGATACCCTGACAACGGATTCTGTGTATATGACCAACCAGCTTGGCACCTACACCTTCCAGGTACTGGACGAAGTAAATGGGTGTTTCAATTCCGATAATACAGTCGTGGTAACGGACTCCTCGGTGGCAGTAGTCGAAATACTGGGTAATCCAACGGTGGACTTCACCTGTAACGGCCAGAATGTCACCCTGCGGGGAGTGGTCACCAACGTTCCTCCCGATGCCTTTACTTTCGAATGGATCGCTTCCGGCGGGGCTGCCATCGCTCCAGGTACGGAGACGAGCCTTACCCCGGAAATCACCTCTCCGGGTACAGTCGAACTGGTGGTCACCAGCGATCAGACGGGCTGCGTGTCTTCAACGACTACCGAGGTAGGCACCAATACCGACGCGCCCGTCATCGATGTCAACGCTCCTGATTCCCTGACCTGTAACCAGGAATCCGTCTTACTGGATGCTTCCGGCTCCGCTCAGGGCGGCCCCTATCGTTATGTCTGGCGCAGCGTGGACCTCAACGTACAGGTAAATAACAATAATGAACCTACGGCAACAGTGGCACTGGAAGGCACTTACATCTTCACGGTACTGGATACCGTTTCCGGCTGTTCGGCAGCTGATACGGTTATGGTGGTTCGGGATACCCTGCCGCCCAGCTTCTCCGCCGGCTTCCCCGATGACCTGACCTGCCTGAATGGAACGACAGAAGTCCGCACCCTGGTTGACCTGCCTTTTGGTACTTATACCATTCAATGGACGGCTATGGACGGCGGCAGCATTCAGAGTGGCGCCACCGATACCCTTACCGTTTTTGATGCCGGCGGCGTCTATCAGCTGGAGGTAACGGATTTGAGTTCCGGATGTTCCGGCACGCTGGAGCGCATTGTGGAGGCCTTCCAGGACCAACCCACCGCCGAGATAACTAACAGCATGGTGAATATCACCTGTATCAATGACCTGGATACGATCGACGCTTCTGCCTCCACGATGAATGATACCCTGATCACTGTTACTTACCAGTGGAACGCGCTGCAAGGAACCATTGCCGGCGACCTGACCCGCAACTTCCTGCCGGTTGATGCTCCGGGGATCTACGAGTTGGTGGTTACCAATGTGAATTCCCAATGTGTTGACAGGGATACGGCTTATGTTTTTGATTTGCGTGATGAACCGGTTGCCGAAGCAGGCCCCAATGTTACTTTGGCTTGTTCCAATACGGAAGGTATGCTCAACGGCAGTGGCTCTACTCCCGGTGACAATATTTCCTACACCTGGACCAATGAAGCCGGAGATACAGTCGGTACGGATGTGATGCTTCCGGTCACCCTGCCCGGCTTGTATCGCATTCGGGTGGTCAACACCGATAATGGCTGCTTTGCTACCGATGTGGCTTTAGTCGCAGCGGATGGAGAACCGGCGGAGATCGTCTTCGAAGCACCGACCAATGCCGGCCTGCTCGACCTGGATTGCACCATGGATACCGTTAGTGTAAGCTTCAGGGTTAATAATGATACAATTGTAGATATTAATAACCTGGTCTTCGAGTGGGATGGAGACATTCAAACCACCGCCGACCCCTTCACCGTGCAGGTGTATACAGGAGGTACTTTTACCCTGACCGCAACGGATACCACTTCGGGATGTGTCGGCACGAATGAGTTGGTCGTTAGAGACCTTCGCGACTTGCCGGTGATAGCCCTGGAATCCAGCGGGGATATCACTTGTATACAAGATATGGTAATGTTAAGCGGCGATGGTTCAGCCGTCGGTGATTCCATTCAATACCAATGGCTGGATCCGAACGGTGTAGAGATCGGCACTGGCCTGCAGGCCACTGCCAATATGCCCGGCACGTATCAGCTGTTGGTGACCAATACCAACACCAACTGCGTCGCCTCTGATACCATTGGGGTTGCTGAAGATATCGATCCGCCGGTTGTCATTTTTGATGACGCCGATACCACCTTCCAATGCCGGGACGAGTCATTGCTGATTAGCGCTGCGCCTTCCGGGTTGCCAGGAAACTTCTCGAGTGTAAGCTGGTCAACGGTGAATGGAGGTATAGCGACACCTATTGCAAACACGCTGACAGCCAGCGTCAACGGCCCTGGCCTTTATCAGCTAACGCTGGTCAGTTCTGCTAACGGCTGTGAATCTGCGGCCAATATTTCCATAGTAGCCGATACCCTGGCGCCTAATATCGCCGTGGCGGAGCCGCCATTGGTGGGGTGCCCCGGCCAGTCGGTATCTCTGGATGCTTCCCAGAGTGGAAGCCCGAGTGATTTTGAAACCATCAGCTGGTCGACAGTCAGTGGCTCTGGTACGCCGACACCGGCTGCCGGCTCCTTAGTAGTGGATGTCGACGATGCCGGGACCTATCTGGTAACCCTCGTCAGCGCCGACAATGGCTGCGAAGCTACCCGTGAGGTTGTGGTCGATTTAGACCCCAATGCGCCGGTGGCGGAAGCTACTGCCAGCAATACCGTCGTCGGCTGTGGCGAATCGGTAACGCTGGACGGCTCACAGTCGAGTCAGGGCGCGGTGTATGATTATCAATGGCTGTCCCTCTCCGGTGGGGTGGCCACTCCGGACCCTGGTGATGAGACGATGGCCTCGGTGACGGTAGCCGGCACTTATCAGTTGGTCGTGATCAATATCCAGACGATGTGTACGGACACTTCCGCTGTCCTGGAGTTAGCGCTGGATCCCAGCCTGGTCGCCGCTGCGGCCAGCCAGGATGCGGCCGCCTGTGGTGACGACGCCCCGATCTCCGGTAATACCGGCGTCCTCCCCGCAAATACGACCGGCCGCTGGACTTCTCTCAGCGGCGCTATCATCGCTGATGAGGCAAATCCTTCCACTTCAGTGAGTGGCCTGCAGGATGGTGAAAACATCCTGGTTTGGTCGCTGTCTCAAGACGGATGTCCGGATTATAGTTCGGATACACTGGTGGTCATTCCCGAAAAGGCTCCGGAGGCACAGGCTGATCTGCTGAGCATTCCAATAGGGGAAGTTTCTGGCACCTTGAATGTAGTAGGCAACGATCAATTGCTGGGTGTAAGTGACTGGACCGTGACTGTGCTTACGGACCCGATTTTGGGCCGGGTAACCGATGAAGGCGATGGTGATCTTACCTACGCCCTGTCCATATCACTATTGTCTCCTGCCTCTGACGAGTTCACCTATGAAATTTGCAACGCCCTTTGCCCGGAACTTTGTTCTGAAGCATTGGTTGAAGTTGAGATTGAGCGAGACACTACTGGCAAGTTCGATGTGCCCAATGGCATTACCCCGAATGGCGACGGGCTGAACGATGCCTTTGTCTTTGATCAGCTCTTGCTGAATCCGGATAAATACCCGGATAATGAATTGATCATCTTCAACCGCTGGGGAGATGTGGTATACAAGGCCAAGCCTTACCTCAACAATTGGCAGGGCACGGCCACTAATGGCGATGAACTGCCGGACGGTACTTACTACTACGTTCTGCGCCTCAATATTGGGGAAGGAGAGATCATTCGCGGAGATATTACCGTTATAAAGGCATCGAAGTAGGAATTATTTCGATGAACGAATTAAAAAAGAGGTGGCGCTTTTGCAAAAGCACCACCTCTTTTTTATAAAACACCTTTTCTATCGGCAGAATAATGTTAAATTTGTGTATTCTTGTCTTATCATTTATGGAATCGTGTTAGCAACTGTCTCCCTCTTATACAGGCGCGCTGCTTTTCAGTAGTACCGTTCCCTTCTGTATATACATCCTTTTTTAAAGGAAACTCCTGCTCCGGCAAAGTATGGCTTTCAGTAATACAGCCTTTTGCGTCCGGCAGCAGGTGAATTTTGCCGCTATAAAAAACAGGATATTCATGAAGCGTTTTCTTTTACTTTGCCTGCTCTTTCAGGCTATCATTTCAACAGCCCAGGTGGAAGTACAGCTGACCATCGAAAGTGGCGTCACTGCTTCCGATTGTGATGACCTATTCTCCAACCAGGATTTATTGTGGGAAGTGAATGTGGAAGGTGAGGGCTGGTCTACCTACCCACAGAATAATTCCGGCCTTTGTTTTACCGCCTTGCCCAACCAGCAGTACACAGCCAGTTATACCTGTGCCGCAGATCTGCCTGCCCAACTGGAGGTGTGTTTCCGCGCCTTTGAGAACGACCCTTTCCTTCCCATTGGCTGCCCCATTGCGCCTTCCTGTCTGGAGCAGATATGCGATAATTTCGCCATCCCTGCCCCCGGGCAAAGCGTGGCCTATACCCTGGCTCTGCCATCGACGGGCTCTTCAACAGGCGAAGTGAATTTCACCATAGAAGTAGTAGGTACCGGAGGGGTTAACGGAGAGCCCTGCACGGCCATCGACCTGGGTTTACTCAGCAATAATGATACCCTGGGTAACTTCAACCAGGGCCTTTACAGCAATCTGTGCGGATCCCTGGCGCCGGGAGAGCCCAACCCATTAGATCAGGGTGGTTTTGCCAATGAGAATGGCGTCTGGTTTCAATTCACTACCGATAGCGATATTGGTTCTCTGCTGCTGATCCAGGCCCTGAGCGACCCGGAAGTTGTCGGGGATTCTCTGGACATACAGCTGGCCGTTTACGGTACGGACAATGATGCCTGCGACGGCGCCTTTAGCCTCCTCAGCTGGGCCTCGCCCAATGATAGCTACGAGGTATACATGAATTTTCGCTGCCCCCAGCCAAATACGACTTATTACGTGCTGATTGATGGCGCGTTCACTGTTCCCGGTTCCGAAGAGGGCCTCTTCGGGCTGCAGGTGATCAATGTAGGAGTTGAAGACGCCCCGGACGAACGCTGTGACGCCCTGATGCTGGGAGTTATTCCCGACGGTGGGTCCGTCAGCCTGCCGGAGCCGCTGGGCAACCTGTGCGCAACCAGTGTAGGCGATCCCTTCAGCCCCAACTTTGTAGTGCAGTCCTCAGTCTGGTTTCAGTTTATTGCGCCACTTTCGGGCCACGTGATCATTGATGCGGTATCCGCCAGGGCAATAGACTCCATTGGCATTCAGCTGGGCTTGTACCGGCCCCTGTCGGGCAGTTGCAGCGGTTTTTTCCAGCACATCACCAGCCAGTACACTTTCGAAGACCTGGACGAATCAATGGAGGTGACTTGTCTTTATCCGGGAGATACTTACTATCTGCTGATAGATGGTGATGCGGACGCGAACCGGGGAATCTTTACTCTTTCCATTTCCGATGCCGGAGATATCACTCCGGTGACCAACCAGGATACCACGATCTGTTTTGGCGATAGTTTTACCGTGGGCAGTTCGGTGTATACGGCCCCCGGCTCCTATTCCGATACCCTGCAAGTTTTTCGGGGCTGCGATAGTATCGTAAATACAAATCTGTCCGTTTTGCCTCCCATTGTCATTCAAGTCGATCAAACACAGCCGGCTATTGGAGAAGGGAATGCCAATGGTATTGGTATGATGAGCGCTACAGGAGGGACAGGGAACTATACTTTCGAATGGTGTGACGGCACGACCGGCCCTACCAACAATATGCTCGTTGGCGGGGCGGTGTGCTGTGTAACGGTGAATGACGATTTCGGTTGTACCGCCGATACTTGCTTTACCGTAGAATTCATCACCGACATTATTCCTTCCTTCACATCCGACACCCTGGCTTGCTTTGGCGATGAGAATGGGCAGATCATCTTTTCCGCCATCAATGGGCAGCCACCATACAACTATACCTGGCAGAACAGCGACGATTCGATCAATGGCAATGGAACGATCGCCGAGGCAGGGGAGGAAGTATTCCTGCCCGACTTGCCGGCGGATGTATATACCATCACCATTATGGATATGTTCTTCGACACCACCTTTACAGTGAATGTCCTGCAACCGGATTTGCTGGCCCTGCAGGTGATGAACACCGAAGCCGCCAGTTGCTTCGGAGCGTGTGACGGCAGTGCCACCGTAATGGCCAGCGGAGGGGTAGGCGGTTATCAATTTAATTGGAGCCATGGTGCTGCTACCGGTATGGCCGATGCGCTCTGTGCCGGCGATTATTCCGTAACCGTGATGGATGCCAATGGATGTGAGCAAGAAGTGCCTCTGAGTATTTCAGAACCCGAAGAATTTATTGCTACCGCCATGGAGTTACAGGCAGTTTCCTGTTTTGAAGGCAGTGATGCAGTCGTCTCGGTAGAAACCAATGGCGCGCCCATTGCTTTCCAATGGAGTACCGGTGACGATACCCAGAACGTCAGTGGGCTACCTGCAGGCTTCTACACCGTTCTGGTGACCAATGGTGATGGCTGCCAGGACGAAACAGACGTGACGGTAACACAGCCGACAGAGCCTGTATCCGTAGAGGTTGCAGTGGAAATGCCGGTGAGTTGCCAGGGTGATACGGATGCTATCCTGCGAGCCATTCCTTCCGGGCCGGGGCAGTCTTTTACCTTCGACTGGTCGAATGGAGCGAGCGGTATTACCGCCGCCGGATTGGGCGCTGGCCCCTATACCGTTGTGCTTACCAATGAAAAAGGTTGTCAGGCCAGTGCGGATTTTGTACTTGAAGAGCCTGATCTCATCCAGGCGGAGCTCTCCGCCATGGATATTACCTGTGTAAGTGGAGAGAATGGCGGCGCCATTTCTGTGGATACTACTTTTGGAGGGACGCCCCCCTACCGCTATTCGCTGGATGGTGTGGTATTTGAATCTTCTGGACAGTTCTCCGCTCTGTTTGCGGATACCTATTCCGTTGCCATCCAGGACGCTGCGGGCTGCGAAGAGGTGTTTAACCAAACCGTCAACGGCGCCCCGGACCTTATTGTTGAATTGGGAGATACCCGTAGCCTGCAACTGGGGGATTCACTTCTGCTTACGGCCCAGCCCAGTAGTAACAGTGTGGTGTATACCTGGTCATTGGCCGACAGTACGGGCAATAAAGAGGCCGGGCAGTCCGTATGGGTGACGCCGTTCATCTCTACCGGATACTACGTTGAAGTCTTCGATACGGTAACCCTTTGCCGGGCCAATGATTTTGTGATGGTCAATGTTCGGACAGGCCGCCGGGTGTTTATTCCCAATGCCTTCAGCCCCAATGAGGATGGCAGTAATGATTTTTTCACTATTTACGCCGACCAGGCCGTAGTGAGGGTAAAGTCCCTGCGGGTCTTCAACCGCGGCGGTAGCCTGGTCTATGAAGCTTCTGATTTCCTGCCCAATAATGGGGGGCAGGGCTGGAACGGCACTTTCCGCGGTGAGGAACTAGACCCCGGCGTGTTCGCTTATGTGGCTGAAATAGAGTTCGTGGATGGGCGGGTAGAGGTATATAAGGGAGATGTGATGTTGATGAAGTGAGACAGGATGACAGGATTTTAAGATTTACATGGTTATGAAAAAGAAGCGGACTAAAGGCCCCTTCCTCCTTTCATTCCTGCCAATCTTGATTATCCTGTCATCCTGTCAATTAGTTCAATAGTTCATAAATGCCGGCAATGCCCTGCCCACCGCCGACGCAGGCCGTCACCATCCCATATTTTTTGCCCTGGCGGCGCAGCTCGTTGAAAAGCTGGGTGGACAATTTGGCGCCGGTGCACCCAAGGGGGTGGCCCAGAGCGATAGCCCCGCCGTTGACGTTGACGATCGCCGGGTCGAGGCCGGCTTCCTGGATGACAGCCAACGATTGGGCTGCGAAGGCCTCATTGAGTTCGATCAGGTCGACGTCCGCAAGTTTCAGGCCGGCTTGTTGCAGGGCCTTGGGTATAGCCACACAGGGGCCAATACCCATGTACAGCGGGTCGACGCCGCCGACGGAGCAAGAAGCCAGCCGGGCGATGGGTTGCAGGCCCAGTTGTTTGACCATCTCCTCACTCATAACCAGGGTGAAGGCAGCCCCATCGGATGTCTGTGAAGAGTTGCCGGCTGTGACGATCCCGCCCTGGGCGAAGACGGGACGAAGTTTGCCCAATACTTCCACGGTCGTATCCGCCCGCACGCCTTCGTCGGTATCTACCGTATGCTCGCTCTTTACACGTTTATTATCTTTTACAAATACATCTTCTACCGTTACCGGCACGATCTCATCTTTGAACTTGCCGGCACTGATGGCGGCGGCGGCTTTTTGATGAGAATGATAGGCAAACTCGTCAGACGCCTCCCGGGAGATGTTGTATTTTTTGGCCACTGCCTCGGCAGTAAGGCCCATGCTGGCCAGGTAGTTGGGAGTGGAAGACGCTACCTTGTAACTGGGGGCCAGTTTATAGCCCGTCATAGGGATCACACTCATGTTTTCGGTCCCGCCGGCGATAAAGATCTGTCCCATGCCTGCCTTGATCTTGGCAACGGCAATAGAAATAGTTTCCAGTCCGGAAGCACAGTAGCGGTTGACGGTCATGCCGGGCACTTCCTTACCCAGGGCCCGCATGGATATCTGCCGGCCGATCTGCAGGCCTTGCTCTCCTTCCGGGTTGGCGCAACCGACGATAACGTCGTCAACCAGCCTGGGGTCCAGTTCCGGCGTTTGGGCCAGCAGGTGCTGGATGATATCCACCGCCAGGTCATCGGAACGGTAGTTCCGGAATCCTCCTTTTTTGGCTTTGCCTATAGCAGAGCGATAGGCCTTAACGATATATGCTTCCATGTTTGTTTTTTCTTAATAAATAGTGATTCAAAATAGGCGGCTTACGCCTGGTTTCCAACTCCGGCTGTCCACTTCCGCCTTCCGCCAATTAATTACGCAGCGGTTTATTCGTCTTCAACATATGCTGGATGCGTTCCTGTGTTTTAGCCTCGCCGGCCAGGCTGAGGAAGGCTTCCCTTTCGATGTCCAGCAGATACTGTTCAGATACCTGCTGAGCGCCGGTGAGGTCACCCCCGCAGAGTACCCAGGCGATCTTATGGGCGATCTTGATATCGTGTTCAGAGGCATAGTTGCCCAGGCGTAATTCATTGGCGGCGGCATAGAGGGCAGCCAGGCCCTGCCGGCCGAGTACGGTAATATCCTGCCGGAGGAGAGGCTGAGTATAGTCGGTTGCCAGTTCCAATACCTTAGCTTTGGCTTCAGCGATGTTCCGGTCGCGATTCAGCACGATGCTGTCTTTTCCAGGCAGGAGGTAGCCGTAGTTGAATGCTTCGTGAGCAGAGGTTGCGACGCTCGCCAGGGCAATGGCTTTGAATTGTTCAATAAGAGTAGGTATCTGAACGTCTCCTTCAAAGAAGCGGTCAGAAGCGCGCAGGGCAAATTCCTTGGTGCCGCCGCCGCCCGGAATGAGGCCGACCCCTACTTCCACCAGGCCGATGTAAGATTCGGCGGCGCAAACGGCAGCATCGCTGTGCATGAGGAACTCACATCCTCCGCCGAAGGTGTAGCCCTGGGTGGCCGTGACTACCGGTATGGCCGAGTGGCGCAGGCGCATCGAG
>JAGQXQ010000314.1:2645-4733 GCA_020436535.1 Phaeodactylibacter sp. | reverse complement strand
GTTGGCCCCGACGGAAAAGTTGGTGGCGTTGTTGCCGATCACGACTCCCTGCCATTCGCCTTCCTCTGCCAGTTGGATGGCCTCGTTGACGCCCCGCAGGATGCCTTCGCCGATGGCATTGTGGGGGCTGGTGAACTCCAGGCACAACACTCCATCCCCGATATCGTGGAGGCTCATTTCATTGTTCTGGAGGATTGGCTTCCGGTCACGGTAGTTGTTCAGGATAACGAACTCATCGGAACCGGGAACGACTTTATAGGCCTTGCTGGCTGAATCGTAGTATTTCTTCAGGCCGCCTTCCCGCTTATAGAAAGTATCATGGCCGGCGGCTACCATTTCTTTTACCCAGGCGGCGACGGTTTGGCCTTTTTCTTCCGCCAATTCCATACCTTTTTTCACTCCGATGATATCCCAGTATTCAAAGGGGCCCAGTTCCCAGGCGTAGCCGGCTTTCATGGCGTCGTCAATAGCGTAGAGGTTGTCCGATATTTCCGGGACGCGGTTGGATACGTAGGCGAACAGGCCGAGCAGGGACTGTCGGATAAGTTTCCCCCCCCTGTCTTCAGCGCCAAAGAGGGCCTTTATCCGTTTGGGCAAGTTGTCGATCTGTTTAGTGGCGTCCAGGCTGGGCAGGTTGGGCAGCGATTGGGGCCCGTACTCCAGCGTTTTGAGGTTGAGGGCAAGGATCACATTCCGGCCCTTTTCGTCGCGTTCTTTCGTTTTTTTATAAAAACCCTGGCCGGATTTATTGCCCAGGAATTTATTGTCGAGCAGGAATTGAAGATAGGGGGGGATCTCGAAAGTAGCCGCTTGCTCATCATCGGGGCAGTTCTCGTTGATACCCCGGATCACGTTGGCGGCGGTGTCGTGGCCGACCAGGTCGCCCAGGCGGAAAGTACCAGTCTTGGGGCGGCCAATAGCCGGCCCGGTCAGCCGGTCTACCGTTTCGATCCGCATACCCAGTTCGGTGGCCAGTTGGTAGATCTTGGCCATAGCGTATACACCAACCCGGTTGGCGATGAAGGCGGGCGTATCTTTACACAATACGGTTTGCTTTCCGAGGTAAAGATCTCCGTAGTGCATCAGGAAATCGACTACTTCAGGTTTGGTTTCCGGGCTGGGGATGATCTCCAGCAGGCGCATGTAGCGGGGAGGGTTGAAAAAGTGGGTGCCGCAGAAGTGTTGTCGAAAGTCCTCGCTGCGGCCTTCCAGCATCATGTGAATGGGAATGCCGGAAGTGTTGGAGGTGATCAGGGCGCCTTTTGCCCGGTACTGGTCTACCTTTTCAAAGACTTGCTTTTTAATATCCAGACGTTCAACTACGACTTCGATTACCCAGTCGCAGCCTTTGATCTTCTCCATGTCATCTTCAAAGTTGCCGATGCTGATGCGGGAGGCGAAGCTTTTGTCGTAAAGAGGCGACGGCCGGCTTTTGATCGTTTTTTGCAGGGCCTCCTGTGCGATGCGGTTGCGTTCTGCGGAGTTGTTTTGGGCGCTTTCCGAAAGGCCGGGAGGCAGGATGTCCAGCATCAGGACTTCCAGTCCGATATTGGCGAAGTGGCAGGCGATGCCCGAGCCCATGACACCAGAACCCAGGACCGCTACTTTTGTGATTCTTCTGCTCATTAAGATTTGAATTGTAAGGTTTTATGGTTCGTGCTCTAAAAGAACAATGAAGGATTTAATTCGTTGCCGCCAAGTTAGCGAATTTTCGCTGGAAGGGCAAAAATAAGAACTTCGGATAAAAAACTGAATTACCAGGGCTTATTCTTAATTTAACTTTCTTTTAGTAGAAAAAACTATATTTCAAAGGGTATTTTGCATCCCAAAAGGCTACTTTGAAGAAATGAATCGAAATTAATGGGCGAACGTCACTGTTTTTGTTAGCTATTTAATAATTTGGCAATTTCCAAATTCGTTGTTAACCAATAGCCAGTGAAATGTGCTGGCATTTTGAACACAAACTAAAAACCAAACATTCATGTTGCAACAAACCTTATTGTTGTTTCAGGAGGCGGAAGGCCTGGACCGTGAAATGGGCACCCAAAGCCTGTTCGACATTATTGCCAAGAGCGGGACTATGGGTAT
>JAGQXQ010000314.1:0-2553 GCA_020436535.1 Phaeodactylibacter sp. | reverse complement strand
AAGCGGGCCGGCCGCATTGATGAGAGTTTTATGAACAATATCAGAGCCAACGTTCAGTCGGGAAATATTCAGGGCGCCAAGGCTCTTTGTCAGACGACCGATTCCCCGGTTGCCCGGATGGTGGAGAAAGGCATACAGCGCATTGGCAAGCCTTTGCGGGATATTGACGCCGCCATCGAAAATGTGGGCAACCTCGAGATCTTTAAATTGGAGAAGAACCTCTCTACCCTGGCAAGTATTGCCGGCGCCGCGCCTATGATTGGCTTTTTCGGGACGGTGACGGGTATGATCATGGCCTTTTATCGCATGGCTACGGAGCAAAACGTGACGCCGGACGTGCTGGCAGGGGGTATCTATCAGGCGCTTATCACCACGGCTTGTGGTTTGTTCATTGGTATTCTTGCCTTTATTGGCTATAACGTACTGGTGGCCAATGTAGAGAAAGTGGTCTTTAAGATGGAGCGCACTACGGTTGAGTTTATGGACCTGTTGCAGGAGCCTACGGCGTAGGGTAGGGGATAGGTTCATGGTTGCATTGTTCGATGGTTTGATTGTTGCCGGGCAATGGCGCTATGGAGCATGGTTGGATTGTTTTGTTCTATGGCAGTACGTTGGGTTAAACCCTAAATACTAAGATTATGGGATTAAAAAAGAGAAGTAAAGTCAATGCGGAGTTCAGCATGTCGTCTCTGACCGACATCATCTTTCTGTTGTTGATCTTCTTTATGCTGACTGCAAATTTTGTGCGCATTCAACCCTTTGAGTTACCGAAGTCGGACTCTAAAACGGTTGCTGCTACATCGATCGTGGTGAGCATTGACAAGGACGGACAATTTTCGGTCAACAACAATGAGGTGAGCCGACGCAATATGGAGCAAGCCCTGCGCATGGCCGTGCGGACTTCCGACAACCGAGAAAATGCCATCATTACGATAGTTGCCGAGGTCGGCACCCCTTTCGATAATGTGGTTCTGGTGATGGAAGCCGCCAACCGGCTGAAAGTTAATGCTATTATTGCCACTCAGCCCAAAACCTAGATGAACGATGGGATTAAAGAAAAGAAGTAAAGTCAGCGCGGAATTCAGCATGTCGTCTTTGACGGACATCATCTTTCTGCTGCTGATCTTTTTTATGCTAACCTCTTCCCTGGTTGCCCCCAATGCACTCAACCTGAAGCTGCCCAGCAGTTCAAAGGCGAGTAAGCCCTCTACTGAGCGCATTGATGATGTGCGGATCAGCAAGGGAGGAAACTATTACCTGAATAACCGGGGCATATCGCTCGAAGGGCTGGACTCTGAAATGGAACGCCTGGCTCGCCGCACCCGAAATCCGGCTATCACCATCTCCCCGGACCGCGGCACTCCCACCGAGCATGTGGTAGCGGTAATGGATATTGCTATGCGTTATCGCATCAATGGCGTACTGGCTACCGAAGGCATGGAGTAGGGGAGGGAGCGAGGCCGTTTGTGATGTAGGGTGTACCGTTCCGGCGAGAGCACCTGGGGGTAAGATGTACGGGCTGATTGGATTTTTCAGGTATTCGCACTACAGAATAAGCGTTAAAAAATTGATAAATAAGAAGGTAAAGGAATGCAAACCGAGACTTTACCGTTATTTGAAGTAGCCCGATATTCAAGACTAATAAGAAAAAAGTATCAGTATGGCATATGATACCGCTGTAACACGCGATGACGAACAGAATAAGAAGCGGGGCATGATGGTTAGTGTAGCCCTTCATGTGGTTTTGCTCATGTTGGCTCTTTTGCCTCTCCTTACCTTTCCCGACCCTCCGCCCGGGCAGGCCGGCATTCTGGTCAACCTGGGGCTTCCGGATGAAGGGCAGGGATCCGAAAATGCCGGCCCGGCCGAACCTGCTGTTGCGGAAGAAGTGCCTGATCAACCCCGGGAAGAAGTGACGCCTCCACCTCCGCAGGAAACAAAGCCTACCAAGCCGGAACCGGAACCTAAGAAACAAGTCGTCACCACCGAAGACCCGAATCAGGTGGCTATCCGCAAAGAACAGGAACGAAAAGAAAAAGAACGGCAGGAACAACTCGACCAGCAGCGCCGTGAGCAGGAAGCCCGGGAAAAGGCGGCCCGCGAACAGGCCGCCAAGGAACAAGCAGCCCGGGAAGCCAAAGAACGGGAAGCACAGGAACTCAAAAATTCTATCGGTGGACTGTTTGGTGATGGAGAAGGTAAGGGCAATACCGGTAAGCCCGGCAATCAGGGGGACCCCGGAGGTGACCCCAATGCCGACAAGGTGACCGGCATTTCAACCGGTTCGGGTGTGGTGGAAGGCTTTGGAGGGCGAGGGGTGTTGCGCCAGGACAAACCTCAGGATAACTCTCAGGATCAGGGCAAAGTGGCAGTTAAAGCGTGTATCGACAGCAATGGTAATGTGATCAGCGCTGAATTTACCCAGGCCGGTTCTACCGCTACCTCTAGCCGGCTGAAACAACTGGCGGTAGATTCCGCTAAACGCTGGAAATTTGCTCCGGGCAATGTAGATAAACAGTGCGGAACCATCACCTTCAATTTCCGCCTCAATTA
>JAGQXQ010000313.1:8352-13001 GCA_020436535.1 Phaeodactylibacter sp. | reverse complement strand
TCGGCGCAGACACCGTCGCCGTCGGCATCGCCAATACCCGTACAAGCGGTGGGTGTCCCCGTACAATTACAGTTGGTGTCTATGATATCGTTAAGGGTTGTATTGTCTTCATCATCGCAGATAGTACCTGGTTGGGTGGCGACGTTGGGATCGTTATCGTCGCAATCAGAATGTGTGCATACACCATCACCATCGTTGTCAGCGATACCATCACAGGGGACCGGTGCGCCATCGCAACTGCAGCCGCCGCTGAAATTGACCCTAAGGTTATTCGGGTCGCTTGAAGTATAATGTATAGACAGCAACGAATTATTCAGCGTAACAGTTGAGCCTTCAATAGGGGTATCGAATTGGCCGTTTATCACACCCGCGCTGGTGATGATGGTGAATACATCGCTGGGAATAGGACTGTAGCTGCCATCGAGGTTTAGCGTTGCACCGTCGAGATTTACGGTTCCATTCACCTTTATCTGATCGTAGTCTATACCAGCGTTGCTACCGCCATCGATTTCGATGTCAAGTGTAACCCCTGACAAATCTAAATCACCATTAAATATAATTTTGCCAGGAGAAGTTCCTGGTGCTATGGTTGATCCTGCCCCATGGATTAAGTTGGCTGTCTCTATTGTTCCGGACCCGCCCAGGGTTCCATTATTAATAAAATCACCCCCATTGATTATCAGATCAGATTCAGAAAGAGCGGAGATCGTAACCGTACCATTGTTGACCAAAGATATCACGGAGTTTAATTCGATTGCCTTATTCAGTCCGGACATCGTAATGGACCCATTATTGGTAATCAGGCTATTGTCAACCCCACCGCTGGCAGCTATTCCTCCACTAACAGGAGAAGTAATGATAATAGACCCGGAATTGGTCAGGTCATCACTTATTTCTATGGCGTATTCTCCTGCATTAAGGATAGAAAGGACGGCCATCGGCCCAATGGTGACCGAGGTATATCTATTGATGTCCAATCCATCCCTGGGAGCATTGGTGGTGCTGGTATTGATGTTAAGCGTCCCGTTTACAGTCAGTGTGCTTTCATTGCCGCTCTCTCCATCAAGGCGGAATCCACCACTACCGGGCGCCCCGCCCTTTCTCGTCGTCAGGGTGGCGCCAGGAGCTATGGTCAAGTTCGCGCCACCACTAAGCACCACGGATTCTACTACATAATTAGTAGGAGCGGAAAGGGTAACCTTTACATTTCCATCGATAATTACATCACCATCAATGGCGGGAAGGATACCGTCCTGATTCGCATCAACTGCATGCCAGTTTGCAGCAACTGTCCATTCACCGATACTTCCGCCGATCCAGATAAAAGTATCAGAAGCAATCGCGCTGGTGCAGAAAAGAGAATTGGTGATAACCAGAACGGTTATCAGAGAACGTAAAGGCCATTTATTCATCATGAGTTTATAATAAAACATGCAATATATGAAAACCACACAATTGGTAGTGTGTTTTCGCTTTGTTTAGCTAAATTTAGTTGACAAGGGAGTTATGGTCTTATTAGATATTATAGTGCCTGCCTGCCATCCCAGACATTCGCAAGGTCCGAAAATGGGCGGTTTTCACTATTGAAAACCGTTCCGCCCCAGCGGTTGTAAATGAAGAATTTGCTTATTTGTGCATCCAGTCCTGGGGAGGATTGAGGATAAAAGGTATCATTCAGGCCATCATCATTGGGCGAAAAGGCATTGGGCAGATAAATAGGGCAGTTTTTTCGGGGTACGCCCCGGCACACTGCCGTTCACGGCAATTGTGCTGTTGGCGGGATTTTCCAGGTCCAAACGGTAAAGCCGGTTATCGAGATGTTATTTAGAAAACAGCAACCAGGTATCCGGGTCCAGGATGAGCTGGCCCGGCTCAAACTTACATTTTACAATAGCTTCCATCGACTTCTCCTTTACATCTATCGTCCAGGTTTGGGAAGTAGCGCCATCGGCACTGATAGCCTGAATGTCAAGAGGGAAGCGAAAAGCAGGCCCTTCCTGTAGTTGACGGACCACCAGCCGCAGGCGCTTTCTCCTGGGTTTGTCCCATTTCACTTCCAGGCGGGGCTGGCCAGGGCGGAAGATCCACTGTTGGAAGAACGCGGAAAGGTTCTGCTTGCTTACGGCTTCCATGGCGTGCTGAAAATCCTCGGTCAGGGCGTTGCCGCCACGGAAGCTCGCATAGTACTGCCGCAGGCCGTTCCAGAAGGCCTGTTCACCGATTTTGTGGCGTAACATGTGTAGCACCCAGGCCCCTTTCTGATAGGAATTGGGGTTGAGCAAGGCGTTCCAGTCGGTGATGGTGGTGTCTACGACAGGGGCCATGGTGCGGCCGGAGAAAGTAACTACTTGCTGCCGTTCCGATTGCAGGCGCTCCACCAGCCTGGCCCTTCCGTATTTTTGCTCCATGTACAAGTCGGCGCCGTAGGTGGCAAAGCCTTCACTGAGCCAGATATGGAACCAATTCTGCTCGGAGGCGCTGTTGCCAAACCATTGATGAGCAACTTCATGGGCGATGAGGGCCTCTTCCGAGCGGGTTCCGTCTACTGAGTTTTCATAGTAGAAAATATTGCTGGCGTTTTCCATCCCGCCATAACGGGTTTTAGATTGCACATTGGCCAGTTTGCGGTAAGGGTAGGGCCCGATGTAGTCTATGAAAAATTGAAGGACTTCCACCGCCAGGCTATAGTCGTAAAAACCGGCTTCCCGGTCCTGCCGGTAAACCCAGCTGCTTACCGGTATGCCCGCTGCCTCGCCTGCGTATTGAACGCCAAAACGGGCGGCGCCGATGACGGCCACTTTTATCGGTAGTGGTACTTCTTCTTTCCAATGAGTCAGTTTTCTTTCATCATCCAGGTTGGTTTCTTCCAGCTGTATGCCATTGGCCACCACCTGGTAGTGGTCGGGGGCGGTCACGATGAAGTCAACGGTAGCCTTATCGGAAGGGTGGTCCACGCAAGGTAGCCAATGGTGGGCGCGGTTGGGCCAGTTGTCGCCAAAGAAAGTGCGGTCGCCGTATTTATTCTTGTCGATGATCAGCCCGTCAGCGGGCGTGCCCTGGTAGAGGATTTGGAAAGTGCGTTCTTCGCCTGCCTTTACCGCCGGCTTGGGGAAAAGGGACAGCGCCTCACCCTCGTGGCGGTATTCCACAGGAGTATCTCCTTCCCTTATTGCCAGTACGCTCATGCCTTTGCCCCCTGCTCCCCGCTTTACCAGGTCGAGGGTGAAACTGGACAGCGGCTGGAGGAACCTGATCCGTATATCAGCAGAGGCGGTGACCTGGTCGGTATCATCCGACAGCTCCAACTGGAAGGTATAGTGCTGCACGTCCAATTGCCCCAGCCGGGGGATGGTAGGTTGAGCAGTGGCTAAAAAGGAGCAGCACAGCAGGGTAAATAAGCAAGCTTGGTAGTGGCGCATGGCAGTGGAATTTGGGCCAAAAATAGGGAGGATCTGCTCATTTCTGGATTTTCATGAGGTTTTTTACTCCTAGTAGCCCACCAAAAAATGACTTTGCATTTTATACTTCGATTTATCATGTTGGGGCAGGACGCTTCCCTTTTCCTATAAAACCACTACATTTATCCTCAAATTCAACCACATGCGTTCCTTTATAATACTGGGCCTGCTGGGCGCCTTATTTTCTTGTTCCGAACCCACAACCCGAAAAGATATGAATCCCGAAAAAGCAGTTACTTTCGACTGGCAGGGCCACCGCGGCGCCCGAGGCCTTTTGCCCGAAAATACCGTGCCGGCTTTCCTCAAGGCACTGGAATACCCCCAGGTCAAAACCCTGGAGCTGGACCTGGCGGTGAGCAAGGACAGTCTTCTGGTGGTCTCCCATGAACCCTGGATGGGGCACCACATCTGCAGCCACCCGGACGGGCGGCCGGTGGCCGAAAACGAAGAGGAAAAACTGCTGCTCTTTCAGATGGCCTACGATTCTATCCGGCAGTATGATTGCGGCCGCCGGGGTAATGAACGATTCCCGAAGCAACAGGCCATGGCTGCTCACAAGCCTCTGTTGAGTGAGGTGGTACAGGCCGTTGATCAGGATTGTGAAGCAAAAGGCAGGGGCAAGCCCCGCTATAACATCGAGATCAAGATCGAACCGGATTACGACAACGTCAAAACTCCCGGCCCGGAAGCTTTTGCCCGGCTGGTGCTGGACGAAATTACCCGCTTGGGCATCAAAGAGCGTTGCTGCCTGCAGTCTTTCGATGTCCGTCCCCTGCAATACCTCCACCGGATGGCCCCACAGCTATTCATCGCCCTGCTGGTTGACAACCCTCACGGAGTGGCGGCTAATCTGGAAGAGCTGGGTTACACGCCTGATGTTTACAGCCCCTACTACAAACTGGTCACCGCCAATGTGGTGGACACCGTGCACGCAAAGGGCATGGCCATCATTCCCTGGACGGTCAATGACACCACTGCCATGAAGGCGCTGATCGCTCTGGGAGTGGATGGGATCATTACAGATTATCCGAATTTGATTGAGAAGGTAGAGTGAAAGGAGATTGCAGGAAAGAATGAACACTTCTATTACCGGAGCAACACCAACAAAGAGTATAGGCCGGCAGTGCTGTCGAATTTGTAACTATTCAGCAATTGGCGCTTAGCTGTTGGCAATTGGCGCCCGATGCCCAT
>JAGQXQ010000313.1:0-8332 GCA_020436535.1 Phaeodactylibacter sp. | reverse complement strand
CTTAAGCTACCGGTTTTTTGCTTAGCATAATAACCTTAAGGGCAGGTATTTGCTAACCGCTAACAGCCAAAAGCTAACTGCTGAATAGTTACTCGAATTTTATCAACTCAAAGCATAAACGAGTGAATATGGACCTTCAACTCAAAGATAAAGTCATTATCGTTACAGGCGGCTCTAAGGGGATTGGTGAAGGCATCAGCCGCTGCCTGGCAAAAGAGGGCGCCATTCCGGTTATTGCTTCCCGATCGGTTACTGAATCGGAGCAACTGGTGAAAGAATTGCAAGGGGAAGGCAGCCCCGCCTTGTTTATTGCCGGAGACCTGGCGGAGCCAGGCAGCTGTCAGATGGTGGTGGCCCAAACCATCAGCCGGTTCGGCAGGATCGACGGCATTGTCAATAATGCCGGTGTCAATGATGGCGTCGGACTTGAAAAAGGCAGCCCTGAGGGCTTCTGCTCATCGCTGAATAAAAATCTTCACCACTACTACGACCTGGTTCATTTCTCTTTGCCCCATTTGAAAAAAAGCCGGGGTGCTATTGTGAATATTAGTTCAAAAGTCGCCCTGGCCGGACAGGGGCATACCTCGGGCTACGCCGCGGCCAAGGGCGCCCAACTGGCGCTGACCAGGGAATGGGCCGCCGAATTGCTGCCCTTTGGGATCCGGGTAAACGCTGTACTGCCGGCTGAAGTGATGACGCCGCTCTATGCGCACTGGCTGAATACAGCTTTTGAGGACCCGGATGCTAAAAAAAAGGAAATTACCGAAAAGATCCCACTGGAAAAACGCATGACTACTAAAGCAGAGATTGCCGATATGGCGGTATTTCTGTTGTCTCCAAGGTCAAGCCATACCACCGGCCAGTGGATCGTCGTGGATGGGGGGTACGTGCATCTGGATCGGTCGCTAACCTAAAATCTGCCAATATGAGAAAAAGATATTGCCTTGCTCTCGACTTGAAAGACGACCCGGAACTGATTAAACAATACGAGTGGTTTCACCGCCCGGGAGGGGTATGGCCGGAAGTATTGGACAGCATTAAAAGTTCCGGCATCGAGCTGATGCAGATCTACAGAACCGGCAACCGCCTGTTTATGATCATGGAAGTTTCGGAAGGTTTCAGTTTCAAAGAAAAAGAACGCCTTGACGCCGGAAACCCGAAGATTCAGGAATGGGAAGAGTTGATGTGGAATTTCCAGCAATCGCTGCCCTGGGCGGAAGCCGGGCAAAAGTGGGTACTTATGGATCAGATCTTTGAGTCAGAGGTTTAAACAGCCTTACTGCCCATAAACACCCAACGGCCTCAGCCCTTTCCCTTTCTTATCCGTTAGGGAGTCTCCCAGATCCATCCGTAGGCTGTCCGCCAGGGCCTTCATGGTTTTTGCCTGAACAGGATGAGTGTCGATCACGTCATTGGTTTCACTGATATCTTCCTGCAAGTCATAGAGTTCCAGCCCAACTTTCACACCGTAGTTATAAGGGATAGGGAGCCCGTCATCCCGGCCCTGGCGGCCTTCCAGAGAGCGGTAGGTATGGGGGAAATATAGTTTCCAGCGCCCGTCGCCACTGAGCATCCCTTCCAGCTCGTTCTGTTTGTAGTAGAAAAAATAGGATTCATGAGGGTTCCGGGCTCCTTTCTCGGCCAGCAGCAGAGGAGCGATGTCTTTGCCGTCTATTGGCTGGGAGGGCAGGGCGGCCTGCAGCCATCGGGCTAGAGTAGGGAAGAGGTCGATGGTGGCGGCGGGCTGGGACTGTATGGCACCTGCGGGTATCCTGGCCGGCCATTTAGCGATGAAGGGTACCCGAACACCGCCTTCGAAGACGGTTCCCTTGCCTTCCCGGAGTGGGCCTGTAACGCCAGAATGGGCGCCATAGGAAAGCCACGGGCCATTATCGGAAGTGAAAATAACCAGGGTGTTTTCTGTCAGTCCATTTTTTTCTAATGCTTCCATCACCTGCCCTGCCGACCAGTCGATCTCCATGATCACATCGCCGTACAGGCCGGCGCCCGACTTGCCGCGGAACCGGCCTGAAACGAAGAGAGGCACGTGAGGCATGCTGTGGGCCAGGTAGAGGAAAAAGGGTTGGTCCTTGTTTCGTCCGATGAAATCT
This sequence comes from Phaeodactylibacter sp., assembly GCA_020436535.1. Taxonomy (GTDB): domain Bacteria; phylum Bacteroidota; class Bacteroidia; order Chitinophagales; family Saprospiraceae; genus JACJXW01. Next base: position 6,221 of record JAGQXQ010000313.1, on the reverse strand, counting down.
ACCGCCCGCTGGGTATACCAGGTAGTGAGTGAGTCTTGGTTGTCAGGAAGGTAGCGCACCACTTTTTCGCCCTCCAGAACGGGCAATTCAGGGAAATTGAAGTGTTCGTTATTAGGATGTTTCGGCCACATGTCGTTGGAATAAGGGATGCCGAAGTATTCATCGAAACCCTGGCGGGTGGGCAGAAACTCCGGCAGGTGGCCGAGGTGCCATTTGCCGTAGATGGCGGTGGCGTAGCCCCGCTGCTTGACCAGTTCTGCCAGGGTGGTCTCCTGAGGGTGCAGGCCGACGGAATCGGTAGGCATAAAGGCCCCGGCAACGCCTACCCGGTTGGCGTAGCAGCCTGTCAGTAGAGAAGCCCGGGAAGCGGAACACACCGCTTGAGATACATAAAAATTAGTAAAGCGGATGCCCTCTTCCGCCATCTTGTCCAGGTGGGGCGTTTTGTATTTTTCCTGGCCATAGCAGCTCAAGTCGCCATAGCCGAGGTCGTCGGCAAAGATGAGGACGATGTTGGCCGGCCGGGTGTCAGGGGAGCGGCTTTCAGTTATTTTTCTGGAGCAGGTAGTAAATAATATGGCTGCGGCAGCCAGCAGGCAAATAAGGTAGCTCTTGAAAACGGCGCATCGGATCATGGCAAGTTGGTAATCGGGTTGAATAAACTCATTATTAAAAATAAACCGTAACTATTTATCAATGGACCAACACATTTTCTGCCTTTGTTTGCCCCTAACCTGAAGGGAGCAAAGGCAGAAAATGCGCTGTCAACCTTTAGACTGGGGCAAAACAGGGCATTTTCTGCTGCTGTCTCCGATGATGAAGAATAGCTCCAATAAAGTTCTTTATTGCCCAACCAGTTCGTACATCTGCTTGCCTGCCAGCAGAAAAGCCCCTGTAGCATATACATGCGACTGGTGCGCATAGAACGGATAGGGGTCGCCGGCGACCTGCTGGACAAAACCCAGCCGCCCTTCGGCATTGACAGTGGCACACAGGGCTGCCCACGCTTTTTCCACTTGTGGCCGATACTCCTGGCCGATCAGGCCGTTGTTCAGCCCCCAGGCCAGGGCGAAAGTAAAAAAGGAACTCCCACTGGATTCGCCCATATCGAGATAGGCCGGGTCGTGCAGGCTGACCCGCCACAGGCCGTCCTCTCCCTGTATGCGAAGCAGCTTGTGCGCCATCTCCCTGTATTGTTGTTCGAATTTTTTTCGGCTGGGGTGATCCGCCGGCAGATGGGTGAGCAAACGGGCCAACCCGGCGATCACCCAGCCGTTGCCGCGCGCCCAGAAGATCTTTTTGCCGTTTTCCGACCGTTTTTCGAAATAGCGGCCGTCCCGGTAATAGAGGGAGTCGGAAGGAGAATAGAGGTAATCCGAGGTCTTCCACCATTGGCTATCCATGTAATCCAGGTAGGATGTCTCACCGGTTACTTTCCACATTTGAACGAAGGAAGGCGGGCCCATAAACAGGGCGTCACACCAGGTCCACCACTCTAAGCGGTAGGGGTTGTCAATAAAACGAACATCGGTAAGTTGCGGGTAGTCGCGTGCCAGGTGGGCGTCGAGTACCCATCGCGCTTTCTCTATGATATCAGGATCATCGAGTAACCCGTACAACCACGCCCAGTTGTCGATTACCGTCAGGCGGTCGGCATTAAAGAAGTCGTCTAGAGGCCTCCAGTTGTGGGCTTGTCCTACATTGAAGAGTTCATTCAAGTATCGTTCTTCGCCCGTAAGTTCATACAGCGCCCGGATACCGGTGTACAGGGCGCCATAGTGCCAGTCGAGGGGGCTGATCTCCAGTCGCGGGTTGGCCAACTGCCAGTCGGCGGCCCGGCGCATGACGTTTTTGATGTCTTTCTGCCGGAGTGGGTTATCGGTCACAGGAGCCAGCCGGCCCATTTTGATGGAAGTAAAAAAACGGTTTTTAAACCCTCCCTCCATTTGTTTTTTCAGCCAGCCAGCATAGGCGAAATAATAGTATTGTGTGTTTTGCATCCATAGTACCTGCAGCGGGTTGTCTGCCTTAGCTCCCCTTATGGCAAAAGGACGGATATTGTTTTTGACGGAACCCTGGGTCAGCCGTTCTACCATCCACGACCGGCCTTCGTCCGGAGTCACCCATTTTTCTATTTCGAAAACGCTGTCACGATTCACAGAAAGGTAAAGGGTGTTGACGGCTTCGTGGTCGATGCTCATGCCGCCTGAATAGTTGGGCTCCGGCTCGTCGATGCCCGCGGGCGTATCAGGGAACCAGCTACCCGCGTTGATCAGGTCATAGTTGCGCCATTTTAATCCATCCCAGCGGGCGTAGCAGTAGATATGGGTGCTGTCGTTCGGGAATTTAACGTAAGCGATCACCGGGTGGCCCTGTTCATCTGAGGCGATATCCCAGTTCCATGCTTTTTCGTTCGTGAGGCTGGCGTCATATAGCTTATCTGCTTCTGAAGGAGTTACTGGTTCACCACCTATGTTTTTAATCCTGGCGCCATTGGCATGATGGAAAGCTCCATCCTCATAGTACATATAATAGAGGCTGTTGTGTTTTTCCTTGCGGGGATGCCCGTCGGTTAGTACAAAATGGATCTTACTTTTTCCGTCGGAATAGACTTTAGTGTAAGGGCGTCGAAAGCCGTAAGTTCTTTCCGGCATGAAAAAGATTTTTCCGGCCGCCCAGGTGTTGCCGTTGTCATCAGAGAAGGAGTAGCTGGGTTTGCCATCCACTCCCCGCCAGAAAAGAAAGATTCTTCCGTTTTCGGCAGAAAGCTTGACCGGATTCGTGTAGGTGTGGTTCATACTGCCCAGCCCCTTCAGAGCTTCGTCGTTGAGGTGAAGTTCTTTTACTTCCCCCCAGGAGTCGATGCTTTCCGGCTGATGGGCTTTGATCAGGTAAAGCGGTTGCACGCCTTGCATGTGGCGGTTGAAAAAGACCAGCAGTCGCCCTTGCTCATCGAATAAGAGAGAGGGGTTGTCGTGGTCGTCGATTTCCAGGTTGTCGAAGATCACTGTCGACCGTATCTCCTCAGACTGGTGGTCATAATAAGCTACGTGTAGGTCGCCGTAATTGTCCACCCAGCCCGTATACGTTCGTTTGTATTCGCCTTCAAAGTACACAGCGCGTGGGGCGGAAAACCAGCACCAGGCGCCGTTGAAGGTGAAGGATTGGTACCTTTCGGAGGTAGGCGCTTGTGGATTGGATAGGGTATGATCGACGAATTTCTGAGCCACCAGGCCCCCAGAGCAACCGTTTAAATAAATGATCAGCAGCCAAAAATAGATTCTCATTATTGCAAGTGGTTTATCGTTTTCAGGCCCGATGGGTTCAAAATTCCCCTGGTATCGAAGATACGGGAATTGTTGAAATGTTGGGCCCTTAGACTGTTGTCCGCGATTTCGGAGAGCCAATAATTGAAAAAAATTAGTAGCCCGGCCACTTCCCGGTTTTGAAACAGCTTGAGGTTAGCTCCATTCCTGCACTCCCCCTTCCCGCAGTGCATCGATTGCCATACGTACGCTGATAGCGGCAGTTGCGCCGGTGCGCACATTGGAAACAGGTGTTTTGCCCGTCTGGATCGCTTCGTAAAAATCCTGGAAAGCATAGTGGGTTCCTTCCCAGTTTTTATTTTCCTGCTCCACCTCGATCGGGTAGCCTTCTCCCTTGCTCCGGGCGGACATGGTGGCGCCGGAAACGCCATCGACATTGCCTTTCTCTTTTTCGTTTAAATTTTCAAGGTATACTCTGCCCTCATCAACCTTCAATTCAATTGTTGCTTTACTACCCTTGAACTTAAAGAGGTATCCCTCATGAGCGTTGGCGGTCAGGGAAATACAGTTCACCTTCATTCCATTGGGGTATTCGAGCAGGGTGTTGACGTTGTCGAAGGTTTCCCGGCCGTCTTTCCAGTAGTCGATGCCGCCGAAACCGACAACGCGGGTGGGGCGGCTGTCGAAGGCCCAATTGACGAAGTCGATCTGATGAGAGTGCAGCTCGGCAGTTAGCCCTCCCGAATATTCCCGGTACATGCGCCAGTTGATCATGCGCTCGTATTGGGGGGCGGGAACCGGGCGGCGCCAGTCGCCATTGCGGTTCCACTGGATATACACATTGGTGATGACGCCCAGATATCCGTTGCGGATGATGTCGGCGACTTTGAAGTATAGCGGGTGATACCGATACTGATGGCCGACCAGGAAAGACAGGTTGGAGTCTTCGACTTTTTTCACCAGATCTCTGGCTTCTGCCTTGTGGTAAGTCATCGCCTTTTCACAATAGACATGTTTACCGCTGTCCAGTGCGTCGGCCGCCATTTGATAGTGCATCGACAAGGGAGTAGCGATGAGAACGGCGTCGACATTTTTATCGTCGAGTAATTTTCGATAGTCAGGATAAGCTTTACAGCCTTTGCCGGCATCGGCCATGGCTTTTTCCAGGCGGAAAGGGAGTATATCGGAGCAGGCTACGACCTTAAACTGAGGGAGGTCCTTAAGGAGGCGAATAATACCTCCTCCCCGGTCGCCGGTGCCGATGACGCCAAGTTGAACAATTTCGTTATTCGCCAGGGGCTTTGCCCATGCGCTCATCTGCCCCAGCGTCAGGCCGGTGGCGGCAATGCTTCCTTTTTTTAAAAAATCTCTGCGGTCCATATTGTTTTGGTGGTTTGGTCGAGAAGTTTGCAACCAGTAATTTAGAGTTCTCGGATCTTAATACTTCGGAAGGATACCAGGTTGCCATGGTCTTGTAGCAGGATGTGGCCACTAGGTAATTCTCCAAAGTTGGGCCAGTCTTTATATTTACTGTAGGCCACCAGCGCCCGGTATATGGGCGTATTGCGTTCGTATTCTACGACTTTAAACCCATTGAGCCAGTGCTCAATATGGTTGCCTCTGACGATGAGGTGCGCCTGGTTCCATTCGCCGATACCCCGAAATAACTTTTCGGTGCCCGGCACTGACAGGTTCTCTGCCGGGATGAGGTCGTACAGAGAACCCAGCGTGCGGTTGCCCTTTACGCCCATTTGCGCATCGGGATGGTTTTTATCGTCGAGGATCTGGAATTCCAGTCCGATAGCGGAGCCGGGCCCCTTATTGAGTTCAGTATCCACAAAATACTTGATGCCGCTGTTGGCGCCCTCCGTGATGCGAAACTCCAGTTTCAGCTCGAAGCTGCTGAATTTATTCCGGGTGACGATATCTCCGCCGTTAACAGACTCCTCGCCACCGGATTCGACTACGGACAGTACGCCATTTTCCATCACCCACCCTCCTTTTGGGAAGGCATTGCTACGGGCGCTGCGCCAGCCGTCTGTTGTTTTACCATCCCAGAGCAATCGCCACCCCTTATCCCTTTCAAAATCAGACAGGTTGTTGGCCAGGTAGTTAACTTCCGGAGTATGAGGCGCCATCGGCCATCGTTCCTGCTCCAGGTTATCGGTTTTGATGCGGATATTTTGCCACCAGATTTCCCTGCCTGCCTCCTCTTCTTTATCGATGCTGTGTACCTGCAGGGCTATGAACCCGGATGCCGTCATATCGTCCACCACATTGGCGGTATTTACTCCATTGACCCAGATGCGCAATTCCGGGCCGATCGCTTCGATATGATACTGATTCCACTGGCCGGTGCGATAAGCCCTCTGTCCTTCCGGATTGAGGCTGAGCGGGTACAACCACCCTCGGCGCCCCTCGTCGTAAATGCCGCCACTGTAGGAACGCTGGCTGGGGTCAACCTCGGCCTGATAGCCGTTCACCCGTCCGTTCTTGTAATCCGGCAGGCTGTTGCTTCGAAACTGGATGCCGGAGTTGAGTGCCGCATCACCCCATACTTCTACCTCCAGGATGAAATCGCTGAAATGTTCCCGGGTGCACAGGAAGGTATTGGGCGTGCCCAGTTTAGAGATCCCAACAACGGCCCCATTTCGTACTTCGTAGGTGGCTTCACCGTTCTTTTTCTCCCAGCCGCCGAGGTCTTTGCCGTTGAACAGGGAGCGCCAGCCACCATCGGTGGTGGCTTGGGCGGAAGAGGAAAAGAGCGTCAATAAAATAACTCCTAAAAGAGTAGAAAGGCTTTTTTTTTGCATCGTCTTTTTACGTTTTTCGTAACTATTCAGCAATTGGCGATTAGCTGTTGGCTATTGGCGTCCGATGCCCATAAAAATGGGATATAAGCTTAAGCTACCGGTTTTTTTCTTAACATGCCGGCCTTAAGGGCAGGCGTTTGCT
>JAGQXQ010000312.1 GCA_020436535.1 Phaeodactylibacter sp. | reverse complement strand
CCAGCAGTATATCATCAAAGCAGATAAAGGCGATTTGCTGGAAAAGGTCAGGCCCATCATCGCTGCTCATGGTTATGAGCCGGGAGATGATTTTCTGCTCGGCTTTATTGAATTAATGCAGGAACGTGCCGTTACACTTGACGATTTCTGGGAAAATGGCTATTTTTTCTTTGAAGAACCGCGCGAGTACGATACGAAGATGATCCAAAAGCGCTGGAACCCTGAACGCAAAGGCTTGTTCGATGAGTTGGCCGATCAACTGGATACGCTGGAGAACTACACTGCTGATCAGATCAAAGCGCAAACGGAGGCTTTTATTAACGATAAAGGGCTGAAATTCGGAGAAGTCCTCCCGATGCTTCGGCTAGGGGCGGCCGGCACCATGAAGGGGCCCGCCATTTTCGAAATGATGGAGCTGCTCGGCAAGGAAATTACTTCCCGGCGCCTGCGCAAAGCCTTTGTCTTTTTCAATAAAGTAAAATCGGAAAGTAACTAACGGATCATGCCCAGGAAGAAACCCAAAAAAGGAAAACCCGAAGTACACGATGAGCTGAAAGGCTTTGATATCAAGATCAACGAATTTGGAGAGATCATCACCAACTTCGACGTGGATAAGGTCAATGAGTTTCTCAATGAAAATGTGGATGATAAGAAGTTGCGGGACAGAGATAACCCGGAAGAATCCCTCAGTGAGGAAAAACAGGAAGAAGAAGAGTAGGTGTTTTTTTCCGTGAAACGCTGTTGATCATACCGCTCTCAAGGTGTGTGAGGGCTATACAGCGTTTTGCGCACTTTGTTCGTTTTTAAGAGAATGTTTGAAACTCCCGGACGGCTTTCCCGTAAGAAACACAAGTGTTCCTGCTGGCCAAGCGGCTGATAAACAGTTGTTTTAGCTATTTAGAGCGGAAAAATGTAAGCGGGATTGGCCAGATTTTAATAATTTGCATGCGCAAATATTTGGCCCTGCGGGCAATCGACAGGAACCGACAGCTTTGGATTCCACTTTCGAGGAAATTATACAACAACCAAAACCGATTTTTATGAATCCCATGAACATCCCTCTTGCGGCATCACGCCATCGTGTCTGCGCCTGCCCATTCAATTCATCTTTTTTTGTCGTATTGCCTGCCGAACATTCGCCTTTACATTAATATCGGCTATTCAGCATCCCAAATAATAGAACTATGAAAAGACGACTACTCTACTCCACGCAATTCTGGAGTTTTGCCTGGCTACTTACCCTGGTTTTAGGGGCGCAGTCATTGCGGGCTAAAGAAAACATCCCTTTATCGACTGATATGGACGGCCGGTATAACTTCAACCCCTTAGCCGCGCCTATGTTTGTAGACCCACCTGGGGATACTACCGTTATTGGTATTTGCAACGTGCCGGCGCCTGAAGACTTGCTGGTTACAGATGATTTGGACGCCGATATGATGGTTTCTCCTTTGGATAGCACCGATACCGGAGGAATCGGAGGTACGGTGGCTACCTGTGCGCTGGACACGCTCTACCGCATCTGGCGGCACACCGACTCGGAGATGATCACCATTACCCACATCCAGCGGATCATCGTTCAGCCCATGCCGGAACCCGATGTCTCCTTTGTCGGCACGCTGGATACGATTGTGGACTGCAAGTTCGCTATTGGGGCTTACAACAGCTGGAGAACTTCGGTGCAGCTAAAGGTCGGGAGTAATATAAATGAATGTGCAAGTGTCAATTTTGCCTTTCCGCCCTTTCCTTTTTTTCCCGAGCCTTGTGATACGCTGCGTGTCAATATTTCAGTTTTTAATGATTGTAGCGACATAAATGCGGACACCGCCTACTACGAAGCGCGGTTCATCACCATTGACACCACCCCGCCGGTACTCAATGACGTACCCCCATCACCGGTAATAGTTGGATGCGATACATTAGACCAGTATTTGTTGAACAATCCGCCTTCTATGGTCAGTGTGATCGACTGCCAATCGGGCCTGACGGCGGCTTATGAGCAAGATACCCTGAATGTTACCTGTTCGGATGGACGGGAGTTCGACCTCCATCGCAAATGGATGGCCTGGGACTCCTGCGGCAATTATTCCGAAGCTGTTCATATTGTGATGGTAAGGGACCAACGAGCGCCATTTTTTACTACACCTCCGGATATTACCATTTCCTGTGAGCAGGACTATGAGGACCTCAGCCTTACCGGTATGGTCAATGATACCCTGGATAATTGCGGTGGGCCGATCCTGCTGGGCTATATTGACCAGTTAGTGCCGGATAATGACAACTGCCCGCAAAGTTTCCGGGTGGAACGCAACTGGCGCGCCCGGGATGTCTGCAATAATACAAGTCAGAAGAAACAGATCATCACCATTCAAGATGTTACTCCGCCTACCTTTGTGGTGCCGGCGGACACAACCGTAGATTGCGGCAAGGAGGGCGACCTGATGGTGACAGGAGTGCCAACCATGCTCCAGGATAATTGCACGGATGCCGATAGCCTTTCGGCGGAGATCTTTTCGGAGACCATTCTCTCCGGCATGTGCGAGGGAGATTTTGTTATTGAACGAGCCTGGCGGGTAGAGGATGCGTGCAGGAATGTTACAGAGCTCATTCAGCGCATCACGGTCATCGATACGATCGCCCCTGAGGTCACAACCGCCGCCACAGGCCGGGTGATCACTTGTATGGAGGGGATGGACCTGCAGACAGAATTTGCAGAATGGATCAACTCGCAGGGCGGCGCGCAAGCCTCCGATCTCTGCACCGTTACCGATAGCCTGAAATGGACAGCGTACAAGGCCGGTACCGCTATACAGGTGAGCATGCCTGATATCATCTGCCCGGCTTCGAGTGATACGATCATCATGCAAATGGTGGATTTTGTTGTGCAGGATGCCTGTGGCCATGCCGACACCACCACTGCTTCCTTTATCGTTATTGACAATACGGCGCCGGTAATTAGTGGATGCCCGGAGGACGTGGCGGTGTCAACTGACCCCGCTCTTTGTCAGGCCAGTTTTGTCCTTAAACCTCCTCTGGTAGAGGAAGAGTGTGCGGCAGCGCTTCGAATGGATAATATCAACCTCAGCACGTTCCTGACGTCCAATGCCCAGCCCGGGCAGGCAGGCACCACTCCGGTCAACCCAATAGAGCTCAATTTCACAGTGGCCAGCTCCCTGCCTATTAACGCTGCAGCAGACGCTTCCCTGGAGCTGCAGATACTGAGTGCCGATGCGGAGGGCCCTACCGAGTACCTCCGGATTATTGGTGAAGACGGGGTGGTCATCGGCCGCACCGGCCGTTCTGCGGCCCAGTGTGCGGTGTCTGACACGACGCTTTCCATCCCCATGGACAAGATCAATGCCTGGGCATTGGATGGAGTCATCACGATCCGCCTGGAACCCAATATTCCGGCAACGCTCTCCGGGAGCTATGCGGTCAATGACATTTGCCCCGGCGGCAGTAATTTAACCGGCAACCTATCTTTCCTTACCCGGGATTTTGCTCAATTGGAGTATCAATACCGGATCAACGACGGAACAGCGGTTACGGCTCCTTTTTTCGGAGATTTAGATGTGGTGCTGCCCATAGGAGAGAATACCATTACTTATTTAATCAGAGATTGCGCCGGCAATATGGATAGCTGTACCTACAAGGTGATGGTGGAAGACCAGGAGCCGCCGATCCTGGCCTGTCCGGACGATGTGACCGTCGACCTCGAGCCCGGATCGTGTTCTACGATGATCACACTTCCCTTCCCGGAGGGCGTGACCGACAACTGCGGTGTAGCCGGCATTTTTGAGCGTACAGCGCCGGTGGATACTGCCACCGCCTGGTTGTCTTTCACCTACGACCCCAATCTCAACGATTATTTGGCCGATACAGTAGAATTCCTTTTCCAGGATGTGGCCGCCAATGCAGTAAGTGGTGTAACGCTGACGTTGGATCTCAGAGGAGATTTCAGTGGCACGGGCGCCTTCCTCAATATCTTCGGCGATAGTGGCAACCAGATTGGCACGACCAGTGTCGGCGTCGCCACCTGCGATATGCCCGGACAGGTTACTTTCAGTATCCCCGCCGATACGTTCAATGTATGGGCAGCCGACGGAATGGTGCAGTTTATGGTACAGCCCAATCCTGTGATGGTGCCGCCCGGCGTGCCGGGCGATGGTATTAACCCCTGCGATCCGGCTGTTGTCGATGCAGATGGCGAAGTAGACAGCATCAGTTATATTTTTGCGACGCTCACCTACGGAGAGATCTCGCCCTTCTACTTTGCTGAAGGCGCTACGGATATTGCCTTCACACAGGTCGTGCCTCCCGTCATTAACCCCACGCATGAGTTCAATGTCGGAGAAACGGTTGTTTCTTATGTCATTGCAGACGACCAGGGCAATCAGGATACCTGCTCCTACAGTGTTTTTGTGGTGGATAATGAGCCGCCCGTAGCACTTTGCCAGGCCACTATCGTAGAAATCAATCCTTCAGGCTTGGAAGTAGATACGGTGAGTGTGCAGGAATTCAATGCAGGTAGCCGGGACAATTGCATGATCGATACGATGTACGTCAGTCCCAATACCTTTACTTGTGAACAAGCCGGGACCACGGTAATGGCAACCCTTACGGTGGTTGACCTGGGAGGCAATACCTCTACCTGCACCCAGCCCATCAGGATCGAGGCAGAAGGGCCGAGCCCAACCTACAGCCCGGGCATTTGCGGTGGAGATACGCTTTACCTATTTGCCAATCCTCCGGTAGCTCAGGGAGGCGTAGTATATACCTATCGATGGTACCATCCAAATGGTTCTTTGGTTTCTACTCAGCAGAACCCGATCATTCCGGATGTTGATGGCGGTGATGCCGGCGCTTATGTGCTGGAAATTACCGGCCTGACCGGCTGTATGGCGGAAGAAGTAGTTAATGTCACCATTACCAATCAACCGCTAACCCCTGCCATTAATACGGACCTGAACGTTTGTAATGATGAAGATATCATTCTTACCTCATCTATAACGCTGAACAATGCCACCTACCAGTGGTATCAGGGGTTACCAGGAGACGGCCAACCGCCTATTGCCAGCACCAATACCCCTCAGTATATCGTAAGCGGCCCGCACCAGCCAGGAACCCGGCAATACTATCTGGTTATCAAAGCCAATGGGTGTTTATCAGAACCTTCGGCAGCAGTATCTATCTCAGTGGTCAACCGGCCCGTAGCGTCGGCAAATGATGATGATATAACGATCTGCGAAGGAGAACCGGTTGTTTTGGGCACCTTCGTTACGGGCGTTACCTATCAATGGACCGGCCCTGCCGGATTCTCTTCTTCCAGCCAGCTACCGACGGTAATCGATCAGGCTACCCTGGCCAATGCCGGAGTGTACCAGCTGGTCGTCACGAAAAATGGCTGTAGTTCCGAACCGGACTTCACCGTGGTGAATGTCCTGCCCAAACCAGCCCGCCCGGCGTTGACGGTAGACACCGGCCCGGTATGTGCTGGCGAGGACGTCGTTCTGAAAGCCCTTCCTGCCGGGGCCAGTACGTATCACTGGATAGGGCCCAGCCTGCAGGAGTTTATCACCAATAGCAATATTTTTGTTATTCCCGGGGCCACTGCTCTGGACGCAGGCGTATGGCGGGTGTATACCAAAAGGTTTGGGTGTAGCTCCGATGATTCCAATCCGGTGACTGTTATTGTCAATAATGTACCGGACGTTTTGGCCAGCGCCAGCCCCTCAGCTGTTTGCGAGCGGTCGCGTTTGGAGTTGTTTGCCACACCTTCCATTCCTGGCGCCAACTATCTATGGACCGGCCCGAACAACTATATGTCGGTCGCTCAAAACCCGGTGATTAACAACGTGGCTATGCAGGGCCAGGGAACTTATAAGCTCACCGTTACTACACCGGCAGGTTGTACGGATACCACCTCTTTGCTGGTCACGGTGCTGCCCAGTGTTCGGATTGACGCTCTGACCAACAATGCCCCTTCCTGCCTGGATGGGCCGACGGATATCCTGTTGAAGGCGAGTGTGTTTCCGCCAGACAACGGTTTATATGCTTATGAATGGACCGGGCCGGGCCAGTTCGCTTCAGCGGATAGTTGTGCGGTCATTCCCAATGCTACGGCCGCCAACAACGGAAATTATGCCTTGATCGTGACTAATGAGGCGGGCTGCCGCTCCATGCCGGCCTCGACGGTCGTGAACACGAGGAACGCTCCTCAAGCGCCGGTCGCACCTACGCTTGACCCCTCAACCCAGCCTCCTTTCTGCTCCGGTGAGTCGATCACTTTACACACCAATGATTACACCGGCAGTAATATCAGTTATAACTGGCTTACACCGGGGGGGAGCATACCCATTTCTTCTGAAATACTGACGCTTGATAATATTTCGCCGGATGACACGGGCCCGTACCGGGTTTATGTGACCGTAAATGGTTGTGATTCCGATACGTCCAACGCACTTGCTTTGTCGGTCAACCCGATTCCGGTAGCAGCAGCCGGCAGCAACGCTCCGGTATGCGAAGGCGAGCCCCTCCAACTGGTGGCGAGCCCTCCCGGAGCTTCTTATCAGTGGTTGGGCCCTATCACGTCCTCCCTACAGAATCCTCTGATCAATTCGGCAGATCCGATATTACATAGTGGCGTTTACTCGCTGGTCGTCACTAAAAATGGATGCTCCTCGGCGCCCGCTGTGATCAATGTGGAGGTCAATGAGGTGCCGGCTACTCCTCTGGCTTCGAATAGTGGGCCGGCCTGCATCGATTATCCTGGCACCGCGCTGGCGCTTTCGGTATCAGCCGGCACTGCAACGCCGGGTGCGTTTTATACCTGGTACTATAATGGAGACGCCATAGGCAGTACGCAAAGCCTCAATTTCCAGATATCCGATTTCACGCCCTATGGCAGCGGTACGCATTCCTTTACGGTGGAAGCCTCTATGAATAATTGTATTTCCGACCCGTCACCTCCTACCGTTGCCGAGCTTGACATTATACCGATTGAGCAGGCCAATGCCGGACAGGACTCCTCCTTTTGTATTGGGGATGCTATACAACTGAATGCTCAAACGCCCTCAATAAGCACCGGCGAATGGCAGCCGATACTGGGTAGCCCCCCGGGTATAGAAATACAGATGCCGGATAATCCGGAGACAACAGTAGATGGCTTGAACGGAGGAAACAACTATGTCTTTGTTTGGGCACTCTCCAATGGAGCATGCCGGGATTACAGTACGGATACCGTCCGCATTGCCGTTGGCCAGCCGGAGGATGCAGTGATTGGGCAGGACCGCCTGCTCTGTGCCGGCGACGACGTACTGCTTGAAGCTATTGCGCCGCCCAACGGGCAAGGAGAGTGGATACAGTCGCAGATACAGAGTGAATTCAATGTATTCATTGACGACAGCCTCGATCCCAATACAACAGTCAGCGGGCCAGGCGTGCGGCCGGGCAATACTTATGTTTTTACCTGGGTCGTCAATAGCGAATGCGGAAGCGATAGTGCGGATGTGTTCATCACTATTTCCGATAACAAGCCTGACGCGGGTTCCGACCAGATTGCCTGTAACGACTTTGGCGACGCTACACTGGATGCCGGAGAGCCGGCGGAAGGTAGTACAGGAAGGTGGTCTTCTCCTGACCCGGCGGTGTTATTTGCCAACCGGAACAATCGTATGACGACCGTTTCCAACCTTGCCATCGGCGATAATATGGTAATATGGACCCTGGATGATGGATTCTGCGGGCTTTCTTCCCGGGATACGGCCATCATCAACTATCAGGAGAATCCCATTGCTGTAAACGACCAGTTATCGGTAGAATTTGCCGTTGAGACGGTGCTGAATGTGCTGGCCAATGATGATACGCCGCCGAATTCCTTCATCTCTATTATCGAAGGGCCTGCCCGGGGCACGGCTCGTGTGGTCAGCGATAGCGAAATATCCTATCTTTCGGATGCGGACTTTGTTGGAAGGGATCAACTAACTTACGAAGTGTGTAGCGAAGGCTGTGAATGTGCCAGGGCGGTGGTTGAGTTTTTCGTGGGCGAAGATGTTAAGTGCGAGGCGCCGTCTATCATTACTCCTAATGGTGATGGCATCAACGATAGCTTCATTATACCCTGCCTGCTCAACGAACCCGATTTTCCGAAAAGCCAGGTGCAGATTTACAACCGATGGGGGGATGAAGTGTACCGTTCAAGAATGCCGTACCGCAACGACTGGGATGGCACTTTCAATGGAGAAGAGCTACCGGCGGACACCTATTTCTATATCGTCAATTTTGGCGACGGCCGCCCACCGCTGAACGGTTATCTCATGATCCAGCGATAAACTAAAAATTTGCCGTGGCCTTTTGGCCACGGCATCATCCCAAAAAGAAAAATAAGCCATGAAGCAAATTTCTACCATCATATATTTTCTATTTGTGGCCACTATTGCCTTCGGGCAACAAGAGGACCAGTTTACCCAATTTATGCATTACAAGCTAGGCTACAATCCCGCCTATGCCGGCAGTACCGGGGGCACCCGCATTACGGCCATGGGGCGGCAACAGTGGATTGGCCTGGATGGCGCGCCACAGTCCCAACTGATCACGTTCAATATGGCTGCATTGGAAAGTAAAAAACTGGGTATTGGCGCCAGTTTACTTCGCCATTCGATCGGCGTCACTGACCGGTATACACTGGAAGGAGACTATGTTTATCGCTTTCCTTTGGGCAATGGTTTTATGGGTATCGGTATGTCGGCTTCTGTGCGCATGATCCGGGTCAATTTTGATGAGCTCCGCGCCTCTCAGCCCAAGGATACCGATTCCGCTATCCCCGTTGGTTTTCAGAGCCGCTATGTGCCCAACTTTGGAGCGGGCTTTTACTATAATACAGAGCGGTTCTACTTCGGTTTTTCCGCACCACGCCTGCTGCAGAACAGCATCGGGCTGTCTGATGAAGGAGGGGTGCTGGCCAAGGAAATATCACACTTTTACGGTATGACAGGCTTTGTGATCTCCCTGAAAGGCGATGATATAAAGATGCAGCCTCATCTTTTGTTGAAATACGTGCAGGGAGCACCTTTTGATGCGGACTTCAACATCAGCGTAACCTTTATGAATAAGATCACCACTGGCGTCTCCTATCGGATTGGCGGCGATAAGTCTAACGCCATCGGCGAATCCATATCTGCAATGGTGGCGGCACAGGTCAGTAAGAACATTCTGTTCGGCCTTTCCTATGACTATACCTTGTCCAGCCTGCGTGATTATAATAGTGGCAGTGTGGAGGCTTTCGTTCACTACATCATTGGGGGAGAACCCGAGGGTGAGATCTTTGAAAACCCCCGGTTTTTTGGCGGACGCAGTAATGTTGATTAAAAAAAGGCGAAAAGCTCTAAATTTACCCATGAAACCTTCTATATGAAAAACTTGCTGCCCTATGCGTTATTTGTTTCTGTTGTTACTGATTTTACCTTTTTTACTTGAGGCTCAGGTAGAACCAAAGTTTCGTTCAAGGAAAAAGACGGAACTCAATTCCGATGTTGAGCTGCGAAACCTTACAGAAATCAACACGCCGGCACTGGAGTTTTCACCAGTTTTCTATGGTAACGGTTTTGTTTTTGTTTCTTCCCGCCGTAAGGAAGGGCCCATAGACGAACAGATTGGGGAGACTTTTTTCGAGCTGTTTTATGTCGAGCTGGACCCCAATGGGCTTCCTCTGAAACCGGAATCCTTCTCATTAAGAATCAATTCTCAACTACATGAAGGCCCCGTTTCTTTTAACCGGGATGGAGATGTAATGTACTTCACCCGGAACAACCTTATTCAGGGAGTGCAAAAAGCCGATTCCAAGGGAAAAGTAGGCATGAAGATCTATCAGGCCACTCGCGGCCAGTTTGATTGGGAAAATGTACGGGAACTTTCCTTCAATAGCGATGAGTATTCTTGTATGCATCCCGCTCTTTCTCCAGACGGCAATAAGCTTTACTTTGCCTCCAATCGTCCCGGAGGGCAAGGGGAACTGGATATATGGGTGGCGTTCAATCAAAACGGACACTGGTCAGAGCCGGTGAATATGGGGCCTCAGGTCAATACTGATGGTAACGAAGCTTTTCCGTTCATTCACGAAAGCGGCACCCTCTTTTTTGCCTCCGATGGACACAAGGGATACGGCGCCCTCGACCTGTTCATGATCGAAGTAGGGCAACGCGAATGGGGGGAGGTAATCAATCTGGGCGAACCCTTCAACTCTAAAGCGGACGATCTGGGCATTATCCTGAACCCGGATGGAGACATCGGCTATTTTTCCTCTGATCGCCAGGGAGGGAATGGCAAAGACGATATCTATATGTTCGAAGCGCCTAAAGGTATTCAGGGCGTTCAGTTCCCCAAATTATCCAATATTGTCGTAACCGTTTATGATGAAAATACCGGCCGCCCTCTGCCGGGCGCTTCTATATGGATCTTTGAAAAGACGAGCAGCGGGTCGGTGAAGGGCGATGAGCTGTACGACCTGGAATTGTTGCCTTCCGAAAGCGACGGAGATAAAATGACTTTTCGCCGGATCCGCAAACAGGAAGAAGAACTCGGTGAGCCTAAGTTTATCTCAAATGTAAATGGTGAGGCTTATACGTTATTGAATGAAGCCGGAAATTACATCATATTGTCCTCCAAACCCGGCTATACCACCCGGGAGGTTAATTACAGTCCTGAAGAAAACATTTACAAACGGCCGATAAGGGTCGGCCTGTCACCGAGTAACTGCATGACCCTCAGCGGGCTGGTGGCCAGCCAGCCGTATAATAAACGGATCCCCAATGCCAAAATCCGGATGGTTAATGAATGTACAGGAGAAGAGCTGCGCACCCGTACAAACATCAATGGCACCTTTGAATACTGCATAGAGTTGGGTTGTGAATTCACGATCATCAGTGAGTTGGCCGGCTACAAAAGTGATACATCCCGGATTTCCACCGTTAACCTGCGGAGCAAGCGTTCCTTTGCGGTGGTCCTGGAGATGACGCCGGAATCTACCTCCCTACTTCGCAAACCCATCCGCGAAGGAGCGGTGATCGTGCTGCAAAACATCCACTACGATTTTGGTAAATCGTCGATCCGAAAGGGGGAAGCGAAGGACCTGGAAGACCTGGCCCGGCTCATGAAGGCCTATCCCAGTATGGAAATTGAGCTTGTCTCACATACGGACTGCCGGGGATCCGATGAGTTCAACCTGAAACTTTCTCTGGATCGGGCGGAATCGGCTAAAGAATTTCTGCTTAGCCGGGGGATTGAAAAAAAACGGATCAAGGCCTTTGGTTACGGAGAGGCTTTCCCGGCCAACCACTGCGATTGTAAGGAGGGCGTGAGCTGTACCGATGAAGAATACGAAACCAACCGCCGCACAGAAGTGAAAATATCTCGCATGGATGAGCCGCTGGGGGCCGAATACAGCTTTCCTTTTGATGAAAAGAACTGAGGGCGCTAAGAAAAAAAATCAAAAGCGAGCTCCTGTGTTCACATTTCCGCTATGTATTTGTTCTATTACTGACAATCAAACGATTTTTTGAACCTAAAACTAGTTTTATGTCAGTAATGAAAGTATTAGAGATCATGGCGGAATCAGAAAAAAGCTGGGAAGATGCAACGGCCAAAGCCATAGCTAAAGCCTCCGAAACCGTGAAAGACATTCGTTCCGCCTACGTTCAGGAACAAAGCGTTACCGTAATGGGGAACAAATTACACAAGTACCGGATCAACCTCAAGATTACCTTTGAAGTACAATAACAAACGTTGTGGTATCAATAGGAAGCCGGGATGCATACTGTTTTCCCGGCTTTCTGTATATATACGCTAATATGAAACTGCATTATGCCGACACCCTGAATTTTTTGAGTAAGCTGACTTTCCTGCGCATCTGGAATGCGATAAAGGTGCTGGCTTCTTATTACCTGGCGCGTTGGCGGGGGCTTGCCATTCAGTGGGGGCTGCCACTAACGGTATCTATTGAACCTACGACTGCCTGCAATCTGCGGTGCCCGGAATGCCCCAGTGGGCTGCGGTCCTTTACGCGGCCCACCGGCAACCTGCGGGTAGATTTTTTTCGACAGGCTATCGACGACTTGTCCCGAAGCCTGATATACCTGATCTTCTATTTCCAGGGAGAACCCTACATCAATCCCCGTTTTCTGGAAATGGTAAACTATGCGCATCGGCGGGGGCTGTATACCATTACTTCCACCAACGGCCATTTTCTGGATGAGGAAAATGCCCGAAAAACGGTGGAGTCGGGCCTGGACCGCCTCATCATTTCCGTTGACGGGACAACCCAGGAGGTATATGAGAGCTATCGAAAAGGAGGTAATCTGGAGCAGGTGCTTCAGGGTGCCCGCAACGTGGTGGCCATGAAAAAAAAATTGGCCTCCTCGAAACCCCACCTCATTTTTCAGTTTCTGGTCGTGCGCCCCAATGAGCACCAAATATCCGAGGTATACCAGCTGGCCCGGGAGATCGGGGTCGACGAAGTGAAGCTCAAAACCGCCCAGGTTTACAATTATCAGAACGGTAACCCGCTCATTCCTGAAGATGAGCGGTACGCCCGCTATCAAAGACAATCCGACGGGACCTACCGCGTAAAGAATCACTTGCTCAACCACTGTTGGAAATTATGGCATTCGTGTGTAATCACCTGGGACGGCAAGGTGGTCCCCTGTTGTTTTGATAAGGACGCCCACCATCAACTAGGGGATCTTAAGGCGCAAGGGTTTGCCGAACTATGGCAGGGCGCCGCCTATCAGGCTTTCCGAAGGGAATTGCTGAAAGGGCGCGGCCAGATAGATATTTGTACCAACTGCACGGAGGGTTGTAAGGTTTGGGCTTGAGGAGAGGCTTGGGGCAAACGCTCTTCGCTCTCCTTCACGGTGTCTCCCCTCTCCCCCTCGCCAGGCCTCCCTGCATGCATAACTTACTGGGAAGTTTGGAATTAGCCGTCAATCCGTCTACTTTTGCATGGATTTTTTCAAATGTAATCTTATCTTTGCGACTCTTTAGCGAAAATGAGTTTCGCCAAAGGATCCTCTGCCCCTCAAAGAGGGTTGCAGAAATGAACGTATCGATATTGAATTTATTAAATACCAGATGTAGAGATGGCTTTGATAAGCAAAATTCGGAAGAACTCCTGGCTTCTCATCGTGTTGATTGGCCTTGGCCTCGGCGGTTTTATCATTATGGATATGACCTCTGGCCAGCAGAGCGTTTTTGGAAGCTCCCAGTTTACAGTGGGTGAGATTGACGGGCAGAAGTTGGACTGGAACCAGTTCAACAGAGTAGAGCAGGTATTATATGGCAATTCCGG
>JAGQXQ010000311.1:3079-5294 GCA_020436535.1 Phaeodactylibacter sp. | reverse complement strand
AAGATGTTGTTGTTGGTTACCAGCCGGTAATCGACGGACTGCCCGTCCTCGATGGCCGTGAATTTGAGCTTTTCCTTGTCCAGGTAGAGCATGCCCGCATCCAAGCCAGCAAAAAGGGGCATGCCCCGCTTCAACTGGAACAGCATCTGGCCGCCGAATCCTACCCCGTCCTTATTTTGTTTGTCGGCAAAGCCTTCCATAGGAAAGCCCGCCTGTAGGCGGCCGCTGAGTTGGAAGTACCTGGGCCAGTCGGCCTCGGTTTGGGCGGAGGAGGGAGAAGGGCATAGGAAGACGAAGATGGCCAAAGTAAGGAAGTGGCGCTTTTTCATAGCTTTTTTGGTGTAAAGATAAGGGGTAGAGGTGTATTTGTACCGACAAATCGGGCGCCAATTTCCTGGCTTCCCTTCCGTCTTTGTACCTCAGCCGCCTAAACTTCCGCCTTCCTAATAGTGGTTTGTCAAGAATGAACAGGCTCCTAAATTACCCGACAATTTATGCTTGACTAACCACTTGCCTTTTTAGTTACTTTACTATATTGAATTTTAAAGCCTTCTGGTAGGTTCCCCCGGATAACAGAGCGGTATACAGGCCGGAAGGAAACGCGGTGCCATTGAAGCTTATGGATTAGCCCCGCCCGCCTTATGGATGAGGCCGCAACCGTTGGCGTCCAGGAAAAAATGTTGCTCACCGGATTACCGTGAAGGGGCAAACCGGTGGCACTGGTGGCGCCGGTTGGCAGTCCGCCTGTGTTCAGCGCCGGATCCGAAGCCTTTACGGAAAAATGAATGGGGTTGCTTACCATTACCGGCAGAGTGGCTCCGCAGGCCGGAGTCGGCGCGATAAAGGAAGGTGCTGCGTTTCCGGGTGGGCAGGCCACAATTTGTATGAGGAAATCAATGCCACCTGGGTTCTTAGTCTACCGGTTGAGGCATCCCGGTCTTCGATGATGACCTGGCAGGAATACAATCCTCCCGGTAGGGTAGCGGTTGTATTCCAGGTTGCCAATCCAGAAGCGGCATTGATGGAAAGTTCATGGCCTCCTGCCGACTTGTGAAAGAGTTATTAGGCCATACTGATGTGCGCTCCACAAAAGTTTACCTCCGGGAGGTACAACCCGAGAGCACTTCAATTCAAAGTCCGCTGGACAGCTTGTTTCCCCGACATACTCTTAAGCCGCCGCTCTCCTCAACCGGTCGTTAATTGCCCTGCCCAGCCCTTCCTCTGGTAGCAGCTCCGCCAGGATGACGTCGAGCTGAAGGGCATCGAGGCGGCGCATTCCGGCGAAAAGATTGCGGGCGGCTTCCACCAGGTCGCCGCCGGGAGAAAGAACGAGTTGCCGTTCGGGAGAGATGCCGGGTGCGGCTTTTCGAAAGGTGATGGCGCCGGCCTTTTGTTCTTTATATTGAAGCAAAAGGTTGGTGATATCGCCCAGTACTACAGGGGCGGAGGGGGCGTAATGACTTTTCAGCATGCCCGGCGCCGCCGGGTTGGAGGCGGAGTGGGGGCGGGCAACTACCGGGCCTACTACAGCTTCGATATCTTCTACCGCTATGCCGCCTTTGCGGTATACCACCACCTGCCCGTCTTCAAAGCCTACAATTGTACTTTCCACACCCACCAGACAGGGGCCGCCGTCCAGAATGTAAGGGATCTTGTCGCCCAATTGGTCCGCCACATGCTGGGCAGTGGTGGGGCTGATGTATCCGAAGGGGTTGGCGCTGGGAGCGGCCAGTGGGAAGTCGAGGGCAGCGAGCAGCTCCTGCGTCATAGGGTGTGCCGGGATGCGCACAGCTACTCGCGGGGAGCCGGCGGTAACAATATCAGGGATGTCGTCGGATTTGGGAAGCAGGAGGGTAAGCGGGCCAGGCATGAACCGGCTGGCGAGCTTACGGGCCGCTTCCGGCATATCGGTAATAAAGCCGGCGATTCGCTCAAACTGACTGGTATGAATAATAAGGGGGTCAAAGGAGGGGCGGTTTTTTACCTCGAAAATAGTGGAGACCGCTTTGGCACTCAACGCATTGCCGGCCAGGCCATACACCGTTTCCGTGGGGATGGCCACGACGGCTTCTGCTTGCAGTAGTTGTATGGCGTAGTTGATGTCGGTTCCGATCATGCTTGTTGTACTGAATTGGCCCGCAAAGTTCAGGCATTTTTTCTAAAAGTTGAAAAATTTTGTAAAGGATGCTATGTACTCTGTAAATTAAGTAAATTC
>JAGQXQ010000311.1:0-2954 GCA_020436535.1 Phaeodactylibacter sp. | reverse complement strand
AAGATATTTATTTTACAGAGTACTATGCTTGCTTCTTTTTCATCCGTATAGGCACAAAAAGGATACCACGCCCTACGGATAAGGATGCAGCAGGGACTGGCATGGACTACTCTCCGGCGCCCGCCCTTTGTGAAGCCTTCACCTGCCAGAGCTGCTTCTGCCAGCAATGCCGGTAAACACCCATAGCATCTGATCTCACTTCTTCCAATCCAGATACCTAAACCCTCCCCACACCAGCAGGCAGAGCCCCATGATCAGATACCAAAGGGCAGGAAAACCGAAGTGTTCCGCGACCTGCAGGCCGATGTTGGGAGCGACAATATGAGAGACGGAATAGGTCATGGTGAAAAGCGCCATGTATTGCCCCCGGTTCTTATCATTTGTAAAATTCAGGGCCATACTGGCCACGAAGGGCAGGCTGAGCATTTCCCCAACCGTCATAAGAACCATACAGGCAAATGCTGCACCCACTACCGGCC
This sequence comes from Phaeodactylibacter sp., assembly GCA_020436535.1. GTDB lineage: Bacteria > Bacteroidota > Bacteroidia > Chitinophagales > Saprospiraceae > JACJXW01. Next base: position 2,475 of record JAGQXQ010000311.1, on the reverse strand, counting down.
CAAAGATATTGAACAGCAGGTAAGCGGCTCCTATCAGCAAGGTGCCGATGCTGATCATCTGAGGAATGCGAAAGCGCTTTTCTACTACAAAGATCAAAGGCATCTCAATGATGGCTATCAGGAGGCCGTTCATCGCCATCAGGCGGCCGATCATGCCTTCGTCCAGCCCCACCTCCTGCTTGAAAAAGACCGGCAGGGTGCCGAACAACTGCATAAAGGCGATTCCATTCAACAACGCCAGCAGCAGAAAAAATAGAAAGGCTCGGTCGCGATAAGCAGAGCCGGACAATATTTCGGCGGCATCGGCATCGCCCTGGCTGCTCACCACCGGCTGCTTTTCCGGCAGGGCAAACCAGAAGAACAGGGCGGCTGCCATGCAGGTGAGCCCGTCGGCCCAAAAGAGCAGCCCGTAGCCCACGCTGGCGGCCAGCAAGCCCCCAATAGCCGGCCCGATGGCCCATCCCAGGTTGATGGCCAGCCGCAGCAGTGCCAGCGTACGGGTGCGGTTTTCGGGCTTGCTGTAGGCGGCAATGGCCGACATGTTGGCCGGCCGGAAAGCATCGGCGATGGAGCTGGTGATAAATACCACTATGCAAATACTCACAAGGCTGTTGACATACCCCAGGGCAATAAACGCTAACCCGCTTAGCAGCAACGACCAGAATTGCACCTTATAAAAACCGATCCGGTCGGTCAGCCGCCCGCCGATATAGGAACCCAGCACCGAACCGGCGCCGAAACAACTCATTACCCAACCAGCCTGCCCCAGGCTATACCCCATGACCTGGGTGAGGTATACCGATAAAAATGGGATGACCATGGTGCCGCTCCGGTTGATGAGCATTACAGCGGACAACAACCACACCTCCCGCGAGAAGCCGCGGAAGGAGTTTCTGTAGAGGGATAGGGTTCTTTGTACCATGCCGGGTGTCGATTAGTGGACTGCCCTGTGAGAAAGGAGCCTTCCGAACTCCATAGGGCCGATATTTTCAATCTGTTCTAAACTTTACCAGATTGAGGTGGGAATAGTTCCTGAAGTTAACCGGCTGTAGGAGTTTTTTTAGTAGACAATGGATTTGGGTGCGTATTCGTCCGGTTCTATTATTACCCGGCTGCGGCCATAAGGGGGGCTGAGCCGTCTTACAGGTTATGTTGGATAAGCCATAAAAAGTAGTGGAAAATGGTTTTGCTGGAAGAGGTAAAGTTCACAATGCTGTCGTATATTCGGTATACCCAAACATCAAATGATATGATTATGAAAAGTGGGTTCCAAGGTAGTTTACTTGTTTTGTGCACTTTGCTGGGCACCCTTTTCCTCAATGCCCAGGCGCCAGCCAAGCTGGATAGCCTGAAAAAGGATGTTCAGGTAGCGCAACCGAAAGAGCAGCAGGCTCCCGAAAAGAAAAAGAAATTTCAGGTCAGGATACCCAAGATCAATCTCGAAAAGCAAAGGGATAGTCTGGTTAAAGTCGGGGACCGTCTTTTTGAAAAGGCGAAAGGCTTCATCGAGGGCATCGATGCCCCTCCGGTAAAGGAACTCATTCGCCCTAACCGGGAGGTCAGCCCGGGTGACCAGGCGGCGCTGGACTCGGCCATGCGAGCTATGGATGAGGCACTGCAATATCTCGAACTGGAGGGCGATGTGGTCAAGATCAACACTATTAAGGAAACGATGGGCGCCGTACATCAGGCCAGTGGTAGTAATAAAGTTGCTCTGGATACCTATAAGGAAGTACTGGAAGCTGCCGAGCTTTCCGGCGACCGGGAGCGCATCGCCAACGCCAAATTCAATATCGGCAATATCTATTCCGACGAAGGGGATTACCGAAAGGCCCAAAAATATTATGAGGAAGCGCTCGTGCTCTACCGTCAATTATTGCGGGTCAGCCGCAACCGGGCGGTGGAAGAAAAGCTACCCATCCTGTACGTCAACCTGGGCAAATGTTATCAGAATCAGGGGCAAACTGAAAAAGCACTGGAGTACTATAACCGGGCGCTGGTAGCCAGCGAAAAGATCGGCAATAAAGACGATGGTGCTTATGCATTCAATAGCATCGGGGCCTTGTACAAGGACCGGAAAGACTGGCGCAAAGCCATTGAGTTTCACGAGAAAGCATTGGCGGGTTACGACTCCATTGGCAACGAATATGCCAAAGCAGGAGAGTATAACAACATGGGCGGTATTTTTATGGAACAAGGGGACCTGTCCCGGGCAGACGCCCTATTCCGCAAAAGCCTGGAGGTGGCACAGGCTGTCAAATCCCGGGAACAGGAGAAGGAAGCCTACCTTCAATTGTCAAAGAATGCCGAAAAGAAAGGGCAGCTGAACGAAGCCCTGGATTATTATCAAAGATACCAACAACTCAAAGATAGCCTGGCTTTGGAAGAGAAGAAGCGCCAGATGGCCTTGGTGGAAAGCCGCTATGATGCCGAACGGAAGGAGGCCCAGATCCAGCGCCTCGAAAAGGAAAATGC
>JAGQXQ010000050.1 GCA_020436535.1 Phaeodactylibacter sp. | reverse complement strand
GCCAGCCCCGCCCACCCAAAACCATCGCTATCTACCGCCCCGAAGAGCTCAAAGAACCCTACTTCGTCCGACACATGGAAGACCTCATCCAGGAAATAACTAACTGGGAAGACTACGACGACGACGAACCCAACAAGAAGATCGGCTTCCAGCTCAACTTCAACCCGGATGGCATAGAGGCCACCGGACAAGCCAGGTGAGGCTCGCCGGGAAACAATGAAAATCTGCCTCTAACTTTGCTTTTTGCCGGAAAATCCTGTTTTTTAGCACCCAAAACAACTGATGGCAAGATATATTCCCGTCCTCCTTATCGCCTTACTCCTTACTGGTAAGGCATGGGCCGGCCAGCCCCGGCAGCAACAGGCGGAAAGGCCCGCCATTGACATTCAGATTACAGGTATGCAACCCGGCTTGGCCTACCTGATAGGCACCTTTGCCGACCAGCAATTCCGCGCAGACTCGGCTCAGGTTGATAGAGAAGGACGGATGCTTTTCCAGCCGGCAGCACCCTACGCCGCCGGCCTGTACTACCTTTGGCTGCCCGATAGAAAGACACTTCAGATATTGCTCGACGAAGATCAAACCTTTACTTTAAAAACCCGCGCCGGAGAACTGGCCGCCGCAATGGAAGCCGAAGGCAGCCTGGAAAACGAACTGCTGTACCGCAACCTGAAATTCGAAGAACAATACAGCGCGGCGGCCACCGAAGCCTCCTCCCGCCTGCAGCAGCTTCCGCCGGATAGCCCCCGGTATCAGGAGGCCAAAGTAGCGCTGGACGAGCTGGTGGAAAGGCGAAAAGCCCACCTGGAGGAAATTTTCAGCCGATACCCGTCCGCCCTTTTCACCCAATACAAAAAGGCCGGGCAAAATCCCGAAGTCCGCGAAATTTTCAATAAAGATGGCACCCTGGATACAGCACTGCAGGTATACTTTTATCGCACTGATTTTTGGGAGAACGTCGACTTCAGTGACGAACGCCTGCTACATACGCCCGTCATTGCCAATAAACTGCAGCGTTACATCAAAACCCTGACCGTCCAACACCCGGATTCCATTAACGCCGCCGCTAAATTTCTGGTGGATCAGGTGCTTGGCTACCCGGAGTACTACAAGTTCTTCGTCAACTGGATCGCCCTTCAGTACCAGCCGACGAAGAGCTCTCTGATGGATTCGGAAGCTGTCTTCGTTTTTATGGTGGAAAATTACATCACCCAGGAACGCGCCTTCTGGTCCGACTCGCTGCAAACCTGGGCCCTCCAAAAACGCGCCGGCGAGATGGCCGCCAGCCTGGTGGGCAAACAGGCGCCGGACGTTAAGGCCAAAGGGCCGGATGGCCAATACCATTCTATCTACGAAATCGAGGCGCCTTACATCATTGTATTTATGTACAACCCCACCTGCGATCATTGCATCGAAGAAACGCCCAAACTCGTGCGTTTCTACCGGGAATGGCAGAGTCAAGGCGTCGAAGTCTTCGCCATCGCACTCGATACCGAAGATGCGGAATGGAAGGACTTCATCGCCCGCAACGGTATGGACTGGGTCAACGTTTTCGATCCTACCAACCGCTCTATTTATGGCAAATACTGGGTAGACATCACGCCCGAGCTCTACGTCCTGAACCCCGAGCGGAAGATCATCGGTAAGAACCTGAAGGTGCATCAGATAGAGGCGGTCATCCAAAGGGATAAAGGGAGGCAGTAGGGAGTATTTCAGTGTTACTATAGCTGGTATTTTGTATTTTACTGCAAAAATACCCGACTATGAAAATGCTGCCATTCATGCTATGCCTGGCGTTCACCATGTGGAGTTGCCAGCCCAGCCCTCAGGCCTCGGAAGAAGAAATGATGGAAAAGGCCCGGCAAGAGATCCTGCAGGCGGAAAAGGACTTTGCCGCCATGGCCGAACAGGAAGGGGTGCCCGCTGCCTTTCTCGCTTTTGCTGCCGATAGTGCCGCTCTCAACCGCAACAACCGCATTATCAAAGGTAAAGCGGCCATTCGGGCTTACTTCGAGCAAAGCACGCTGCAGGATGTTTCCCTGAAATGGTCGCCGGAATTTGTAGAGACGGCCTCTTCGGGTGATATGGGCTATACATACGGCCCCTTCCGGTTTTCGGCTGTTGATACCGCCGGACAACAGATACAGGCCGAAGGTGTTTTCCATACGGTCTGGAAGAAACAGCCAAACGGAGAATGGAAATTTGTCTATGATTAGTGGGGCCAATTGCTCTTTTCATGACAAATACCATGGAAAGCACTGATGATTTTCTGGGAGAAGTCATTTTACGGATTACTTTTAGACAACTTCACTGAAAGAACACTCAAAACAGGCTACCCTATGATCAAAAATCTACTCCTCGCGCTGGCCCTGATCGGGCTGTCCGGCTTTTCTTTTTTCCATGGACAATGGAACGGCCCGAAAGCGCCCATCGCGCCTCCTTCTGTCTTTTATGCCAAAAACGGGCATCCGAACTGGCTGAAACCACTGGAAGGAATCCAACTGAGCCCTGCGGATGTGCTTCGAAAACACATCTCCGACCTGGGACTTGCCCCTGGGGATCAACTGCGGCATTACCGCACCCTTACCGATGGACTGGGCATGCAGCACCATCGCTATGAGCTATACCATCGCAATGTAAAAGTGCAGGACGCAGAAGTGTTCGTCCATGAGAAAAACGGAATAGTGGAAAGCCTGAACGGCCACTGGCCCCGGGGGCTGGATGCCGAAGTGCAGCCGTCCATAACCGCCGATGAGGCACTGGCCCTGGCGTTGGCCTACATGCCTGCCACCACTTATATGTGGGAGGTGGAGGCAGCCGAACAGATGCTGCAAAAAGTGAACCGGAACAAAAAGGCGACTTTTTTTCCGGAAGCGGAGTTGGTGCTGATCGACCCTTCGCTGCAACAGACGGCGGAAGATTACCGCCTGTCTTATACCCTGACGGTACATACCAAAGCCCCCGTCGAAGAGCGCAAGCAGCTGTTTATCGACGCGCACACCGGCGAATTGCTCTTGAAGCTGGAACAGTTATGCGACACCGACCACTCCGGTACAGCCGAAACCAAATACAGCGGCGTCCGTGAGATCATGACCGATTCGGTAGCAGCCAACCGGTTTCGCCTGATCGAAACCGGGCGAGGGGGCGGCATCGAAACCTATGACCTCAATACCAGTAGCAATGAGAATAACCGGCAAGATTTTATCGATGACGACAACTACTGGAATAACGTCAATGCACAGCAGGACGAAGCGGCTACCGACGCGCACTGGGGTGCAGAGATGACGTTTGACTACTTCGATCAAGTACATAACTATACCGGTATCGATGGGGAGAGCATGCCCCTGATCAGCTATGTACACTACAGCAGCAATTGGGTCAATGCCCAGTGGACGGGCGGATGGGCCCGATTTGGGGACGGCAACGGCACTTCTTATTCTTCCATGGCCGCTCTGGACATCGTAGCCCACGAATTTGGCCATGGCATCACCCAGTTCAACGCCGATCTGATCTACCAGGATGAAAGCGGGGCGCTCAACGAGTCTTTCAGCGATATATTCGGCGCCGCAGTCGAGTTCTGGGCTTCTCCGGAATTATCGGATTGGAATATGGGGGAGGACGCCAATATCAACGGCACCGGCCTTCGGGATATGGCCAACCCCAAGTCAAAAGGCGACCCCGATACTTACCGGGGGCAGAACTGGATCAACGGCGGTGAAGATAATGGAGGGGTGCACACCAACAGTGGTGTGCAAAACCACTGGTTCTACCTGCTTGCCGATGGGGGCAATGGCGTGAACGATAACGGTGACAGCTACAGCCTTCAGGGGGTTGGAGTGGATACTGCAACCACTATCGCCTTCCGCAATCTGCGCTACTACCTCGGCCGCCGCTCCGGCTACCTCGATGCCCGTATGGGTAGCTTGCAGGCGGCGGAAGACCTCTACGGTATCTGCTCGGAGGCAGTAGTGGAAACCACCAAAGCCTGGTACGCTGTCGGCATGGGCCCGGAGAGTTCCAATTTTGATGTGAACCTCCTGAGCATTCTCAGCCCTTCACCGGTAGAATGCGGCTTCGGAGAGGAGGAGGCTATTACCCTTCAGTTTCGGTATAACGGCTGCAGCGAGCAGCTCGGGGCGGGTTTCAAAATCCCCATGGCCTTTCAGGTCGATGAGGGCGCCGTTCATTGGGATACCCTGACGCTCTCTTCCAGTCTTGTGGGAGGAGACACCCTGGCCTATACTTATGCATTGCCGGCATCAGAACTGGCCTTGCCGGCCACCCACCGCCTGCGCTGCTGGGCAGGGCTGGGGGCAGATCTGATGCCCTTCAACGACACCCTCGAACTGGTTATTGACAACATCCTGGAACAAAATGTAGACCTGGGGCTGGGCGCTGTCAACAGCCCCTTCTCCGGTTGCTTCCTGGAAGAAAGCGCCGTAGAGCTGCAGTTCGGTTTCTTTGGTTGTGACTCTTTGCCCGCCAATGAAACGCTGGAGGTTTTCTATCGATTCAACAACGGGCCGGTGATTAGTGAAACCACTACTTTAACCAATACGTTGTATCGCGGCGACCAATTCACCTATACATTCAACAGCCCGGTCGAAATACCCGTATCCGGCAACAACATGCTGGATGCCTGGGTGGCCTACGCTCCGGATTACCTGATGGGCAATGACAGCATCGTTGGGAGGATCGTGTCCAACCCCATTCCCGTCACTAACCCGGGAAAGGTTACTTTCGAAGGGGCTGAGATGGCGCTGGACTCTCTTTACATCACTACCGCACGGGAAGGCAACGTCTTCCTTTCAGAACAGGCCGCCCGGACCGGCAGCTATGGCATTCAGATGACCGGTGGGGACTTCATTCGCGCCCGGCAGATGGGCGAAACCGTCAATCCAAACGAGGATAACGTATGGGACGTCAATGAAGCGTTTTCGGCAAAAGTGTGTTTCTGCGCCGACCTGTCCAACCTGGCGGCGGCAAGCCTGCGTTTCGACCTTCGCCAAACCTACACCACCTACTACCTCACCGGCTTCGGCAGTGTGCGCCCCCTGGGCAGCCCCCTGCGGGTACTGATCAACGGTGAGCAGGTGAGTGATACTTACCGGCCGGGGGGCTTCTCGACTGACCCCTGGAGAAGCCACGAGATTGAACTGTCCAACTTCCTGGGCAGCCAGGTGGAAGTCTGCTTCGAAACCCGCAATGGTTTTAGTAAAGAGTTGGATCCTAACAATAAGGGCGACAACGCGTATCTCGATAATATTGTCATCGGAGACCTGGCGCTGGGAGTCGAAGACGAGCCGGAATCCGGCTCGTCCATCCGGTTGTTTCCCAACCCGGCCCGGCAGAGCTTCCAACTGCTGGTTCCTCCTTCCTGGAAAATAGAGGCCCTCACACTTTACAATCAATTGGGCGAGCAGGCCATGGTGCTTCCCGCTGAGGAACGGGCAATAGATGTTTCGGCACTGCCATCAGGTTTGTATTTTGTTCGGGTGAAAGCGGACGGACGAGAATTTGTGGAAAAATTGGTGGTGCAGTAGCAAATAGAAAAAAAGGACCCCACCGCTTTGCTGGCGGTGGGGTTTGTTTTAGGTGTTCTTCTTTGTGTTTGTCTATTAAGGGTACAGTGCCCTTATCCATGTTGTAAAACTCTGCATTTTTCCTATAAGACACTTGCACATATCTTGCATTTATCTGGACATATCTTGCATCTTGAAGAAAAATCAACCTTTTTCCGGGATTTTGCTCATAGCTCTTTCTGAAATGGCGGTGATGGAAAGAGACGGATTGACTCCCGGGTTGGCGGAGATCATGGCGCCGTCACATACCAGCATATTCTCGTAGCCGAACACCTTGTTATTCTTATCGATCACCCCCTCGCCTGCGTCTTTGCCCATGGGCGCCCCGCCCAGAATGTGGGCAGTGGAGGGAATGCCCAACAGGGGCTCCAACCCAAAGACCGTGGCTTTGCCGTTCAGGATGCGGGCGTAGCTTTGAGCCAGTTCATCGGCGCGCGGAATAAAAGCACTGGGCGCCGCGCCTTTATCGACAGAAGATTGTACAAAGCCCAGGCGGTGGCGGCGGAAGCGCAGGGTGCTATCCAGATGCTGCATAAAGAGCAGGGTGGAAGTGCGCCGCGCCCAGTCGTCGACGAATAGTAGCTTCAGGTTGGATAAAGGGTGAGATAACCAGTCCTTGAAAACCTTCCCCATTCTGGCGGCGAAACTTCCCCCGTGGGCCATCGGCAATAACAACCAGCGCCAGAAGCCCGAGCCGCTGGAGTACCGCACCGGCTCCAGGTGGCTGCTCCCATCGGTATGCAATATTGAACCGATCGCTACCCCTTTCGACAAGTCTTTACTTTTGTCAAAAGTGGTGACCGGGATGAGGCTCTCGTTATTGGTCCGGATATCGTAACCCACCCGGGCGGAGAGCCGTGGCAGAGAGGACTGCCGAAGCTTGAGCAACAAGGGGATGGTGCCAAGGACTCCTCCGGAAAAAATGACTCCACGGGCAGTTACCGCCCGTTTTTCATTAAACCAACCGGTGGAGGAACGGTACTGTATGGTATATCCATCTGAACCATCGGCTGCCCCGATCGGCTTTACATCGAACACTTTCGATTCCGCCAGGATCTGCACCCCCAACTGCTGAGCCAGAAAGAGGTAATTTTTGTCGAGGGTATTCTTCGCGTTGTGACGGCAGCCGGTCATGCAACCGCCGCAGAAGGTGCAGCCGGCTCGCTCGGGGCCTTTGCCGTTGAAATAGGGATCGGGCACCACTTGCCCGGCTTCGCCAAAGTAAACAGCCACATCGGCGGCTTCAAACTGCTGTTCCCGGCCTATCTCAGCGGCCAGTGTTTTTAACGCCAGGTCGCCTTCTTCCAACCGGGGGTTAGGCGCCGCCCCCAACATCTTCAGGGCGGTTTGGTAAAACGGCCGGAGCTCGCTTTCCCAGTCGGCAAGCCCTTTCCAGTTGCCGCTGTTGAAGAATTCGCTTTTAGGAACGGGCAGCGTATTGGCGTAGACCAGCGAACCGCCGCCTACCCCCACCCCGGAGAGAATGGTGATGTGCCGGAAGAAAGTCATTTTCATAATCCCGAAAAAGCGCAGGGCAGGGGCCCAGAACATTTTCGGCAGGTTCCAGTTGGTTTTGGGGAAATCCTCATTGTCGTACCATTTCCCTTTTTCAATGACCAGTACCTTGTAGCCCTTTTCGGCCAGCCGCAAAGCGCTAACCGAGCCGCCGAAGCCGCTGCCGATAACTACGTAATCATAATCGTGTATTGTATGTTTTTCCATAGGACTAAGTAAAAATGGGTGGACTTATGCTTTAAGTAAAGTTCCAACCTCTGATTTCAAGGTAGGAATCCCATTGAAGGCCGTCTCCCAAAGGATTTTACTAGAGATATTATCATAATTATGGCGAGAATATTTCGAAGTGCAACAATCTTGCGCGCATCTGATATTGGCAGGCCAGGGTGTTCATCCAGGGCTTTTCTCAGAGCCTCCCCAATAATTTCGTACAACCGTTCTAAGGCCCTTATAGCTTTGGGGTCAGATTGGAATTGCTCAAAGTGTTCAAATTCTGAAATTATGGAATCCACCTCTTCAATGAAGCGAAGTATCTCAAAAAGATACTTCTTTACTTTCGGACTCATATATTAATTCTTTGGAATTGTCAAGGGACTTCTTGAAAAATGGATTTTTTACCGTCTCGCTCATCACCAGGTCAACAGGGCGCCCTAATATTTCCGGCAACTCGAAATAAAGGCCCCAGAAACAATCTGTATATTCCCCCGGCTCGAGGTTGTCCTGAAGGGTAATGAGCAAGTCAATATCACTATTATTATCAAAATCATCCGTGACTATTGATCCAAAAACATAGGCTTGTTTCACTTTGTATTTTTTCAAAACAGCGTATACAGAAGGTAACTTGTTTTTTAAAATCGGATGGATCATAGTTTTATACTTTATACAAAGATAACAACCTTTGAGGACTTGGGGACTCTAAAAACCCACCCGGATACAGCATGAAAGGTGGCCAACCCCTATCCTATAGCAATTGAGCGGGCCCCCACCAGCCTAACAATAGAACCATGAATCCCTCACCTCGCCCATCCCGGCAGTTCCGTCTCAATACCCAGCAAGGGCACGACCACCAGATACAATAGTAAGGTCAGCAGCACAATACTGATGAGGTTAAGCCACAAGCCGCAGCGCGCCATCTGCGGGATGGTAACCCGCTCGCTGGCGAAAATGACCGTGTTGGTGCCCGTGCCGGAAGGAAGCATGAAGGCAAAGGAGCAGGCAAAAGTAGCGGGGATCATCAACAGGAGCGGATTGGTTCCCCCAGCCACCGCCATGGTGGCCAGCACCGGCAGGAAGATATTGGCGGTGGCCGTATTAGAGTTGATCTCAGTGAGGAAGATCATCAGGCCTACTACCAGAAGCAGCACCAGCAAGGTGGGCATCTGGCTGATGAAAGCCAGTTCCTGCCCTACCCACTCCGCCAGGCCGGTGGCTTTAAAGCTCTCGGCGATAGCGTAACCGCCCCCTACGATCATAACCACACCCCAGGGTACACGCTCGGCTGCCTTCCAATCCAGCAGGCGCTGTCCGCCGGCCTTGCCGTCCGGCAGAATGAACAAAAACATAGCGCAGGCCACGGCCACTGTGCTGTCGTGCACATAATTTCCTACCCCCAACAGGGTTCCCCATCCGGGGATGACGGTTTCGTCAAAAACGAAATCCCGCCGGAATACCCACCCCAGAGCCGTGATCAGAAAAATGACAAATACCCGCTTTTCCCCAGCGCCCATCCTCCCCAATGCTTTCAGTTCGGATTCAATAATATTCTGGCTGCCACTAAAACTGCCGCTGATCCGGAAATAGCGGGTGATGTAGATCCAGATGACGGGAAGGAAGATCAGAACGACTGGCAACCCCACCTTCATCCAGGTGAAGAAGCTGATTTCCGGCGCCTCGGGGAAGAGTTTTTGTATCATGCCGGCAAAGACCATATTGGGCGGAGTGCCGATAAGGGTGGCGGTGCCGCCGACGCTGGCGGCGTATGCAATGGCCAGCATCATGGCCAGGCCGAAGGGGCCGGTGGTTTCCTCCTGGCTTTCCTCCTGGTTGATGATGGCCAGAGCGATCGGCAGCATCAATAGCGCCACCGCCACATTGGCAATCCACATGGAGAGAAAGGCGGTTGCGATCATAAAACTCAGAATAATGGTGCGCCGGCTGGTGCCCAACGCCTTGATCACCACCAGGGCGATGCGCTTGTGCAGGTGCTGCAACTCGATAGCCTTGGCCAGGAAAAAGCCGGCCAGCAGCATCAGTACGTAGTTGTGCCCATAATTGGCGGCAGTTTCTTCGGCCGGCAGGATGCCTAACAGGGGGTAAAGGGCCAGGGGCAGGAATGCCGTTGCGTAAATAGGAATGGCCTCGCTGATCCACCAAACGGTCATCAGTATGGCCACGGCCGCGGCTCGCTTGCCTTCCGTCGACAGCCCAACCGGGTTGGGCAAGGCCAGAATGGCCAGAAATACAACCAGGCCTACCACCAGGCCGATCATCTTGTTCTTTCCCATAGCTAGGTGGATTTCGTGAGGGAAATCAAATGCTCAGGTAAACGGCCTGACGCTGCAAATGGCTGAAAGCTCCTCAAAATAAAAAGGAAATGATGTTGAGCAGTATAATCGCCTCAATTTTTTAAAAAGAGTTACCCTCCGGCAAAACGGCCCCAGTAGTCTGTCAATCCTTCCTCCATTCCCTCGACCCCTTCTTTCAGTGTTTATAAAAATCCCTCCCATCCAGTACCATAAATACCATGCCGGTAGACAGTTCCACCGAAGGGGGCGTATCAATGCAGAAGGACTTGCGCCCTCCCTCCCAGTTGAAGACAATCTTCTTGTCCTTTACCTTCACGCGGCATTCTTCCCCGGAACGGTTGCGGCGCTGGTAGAAGCCATAGCCATTGGCGGCAATTTCGATATAGTGTTTTTTGGAACTCCAGGAACCGATGTAGACGAGGTCCTGATCGTCGAGTGCCTTTTGGCAGGTGGTAAGGAAAAGCATGGAAAGTAAGGCGAGGGTCCATTTGATCTTCATAGCTTCTGTTTTTCTTTAAAAATAAAAGCTGAGAAGGCATTAGGCCCAGTAAAGGCTGTTAAAACTGCTGGATGGAGGGCGTTAAAGTTTCTACGCCCGTTAAGGAAGCGTTAATAAGGGGGCGTAATGGCGCCCAGGGACACTATTATCACTAAAGTAACTGATGTGTATGAAATTATTCAGGCAACAGCTGGCTCTGTCCAAATCGCTTTTAATTGCTGACGAGCGGTCCGGATGCGACCCTGAACCGTTTCCACCGGCAAGCCCGTGTGCCTGGCAATGTCCTGGTCACTCAGGCCCATAAAGTGGTTCCAGAAGGGCACCCGGTAGGCTTCCTCTAATTCCTCTACTCTAGCAAGAATATTTTCCAGGCCAGCTGTAGGTTTATTTACCGGTTCTGCCGAAGGAGCCTGTTTCAACAAGTGCTTTTTCTTGCGCAAGCTAGTGATAAAAATGCTGCGCATCGTACCGATCGCCCATTCCCGGAAACCAATAGAATCCTCTACATTTTCTTTTTGCCTGGATATCTGGAAGGCCGTTTCCTGATAGAGTTCTCTGGCATCTTCCATATTGCCGGCAAAGTTGCGGGCCGACATCTGCAGCAGGTCGGCGGAACGGTTAAAGGCAGAATAGAACGCTTTGTTATCCATGACGAATTGAGCTGTTAATAAATATAGTGTTACAACATTAATTCGTCTTTTTTGTTGCTGTTTTTTATGTCTTTTTCAGGTCATTTCAGCTGCAGGCGGGCGATCCTTCCATTGCCCGCCAGCCATAGCGTTTTCCAGTTTTTTCCAAAGCGCATAGTGTAAAAGTTTTCAGTACTCAGGCTGCCCCATTTCTTCCCGCCATCAAGTGAGTAGGAAATACCAGGAATGCCACAAGCCATGATGCCCTGCCCTTTACTATTCGGAATGTATTGAACACAGGAGCGATAGCCGGGCCCCTGTCCATCGGACACCAACTGCCAGCTGCGGCCGCCATTCTGAGTGATGGCTTTGTTTCGGGTATTCATTTCCTTTCGGTTCCAGTCGCCGCCAAAGATGATCCCGTGCTGTGCATCGTAAAAATCGGTGGAAAAAATACCGGTCATCTGATCTCCTTCAATGATGGGTGTATCGAAAACCTCCCAACTGGCGCCCCGGTCGGGGCTGTGATAGGCCCGGGCTCTTTTCCCACCTGAGACGATCCAGGCGTGGTCACCAGACAAGGCAATATTGGAATTGCTGGCAGCAAAGGCGGCCTCCCCTTCTTCTGCCGGAGGTAGTTTGCTGCAAGGTATTTTCTTCCAGCTCTGTCCACCATCGCGGGTAAGGATCACGGAGAGACAGCCTTCGACGGGGTCGCCCATAGCGATGCCGTCCTGGTTGTCCCAGAAAGCCATCGCATCGTAAAATGCAGCAGGATGGTCTTCCCGGAAAACGGGCTGCCAACTTCGGCCTTTATCTGTCGAGCAGTAAAGCAGTGCCGGCGTGGCAATGCTGAGCAGGAATACGGCATCCCTGGTCACGGCAATCGACCGAAAGTGCGGCCGGATAGTGTCTGCCAGCAAACTGTCAATCATCCAGCTTTGGCCACCGTCTTCCGTGTATCCGTACACCCCGTCGGAGCCGGCAAACCAGACGGTGCTATCGTTGAGCACCTCCAAGGCGCGGATGCTGCTGGGGATGGGAAAGGTATCCAGGGAGTGGATCAGCAGGGTGTCCGGTAGAGGGTCTCCATCTGTCGTTTCGGCATTTGGGGTGCAGGAAAGGAAAAGGGAAAAGAGTATGAATATAGTATAAAAGACATGCCTCATAGGGGTTTCCATTTTTTTTACCGGGTTATGAAAACTAAACGCACAAAGTTATGCACCGGATGAATCTAGAACGTCTGAATTTCTCAATATCATATCTGCCGCCTTCTCCGCGATCATAATCGCAGGCAAATTGGTGTTGCCCCGAATGTAGATCATGGCGTTGATACGGCTACCGCCCCTCCACCTCGCCGCAGGGCAGGTACAGAGTTCAGTTGTTGAGCTGGGCCTCAGTGGCGCCCCGCCGAGTGCAGTGCGCATGATCTTGGGGAAGGCTGCTTTATTTTGAACAAAATACATCTTAAAGAATTGAATCCCAAAAGATTAAGAAAAAGGGCCTGGAGAAGTAAATATGGTGGCATTAACAAAATAAAACATCTAGATACCTATATGTTTTCAGTATTTTTTCATACCTTAGCCATTCATTTTAAATGAGAGAATCCTTTTCTCCTCATCCAAAAATCCCTATTTAATCTACAAACAATCCAAAGAATATGGCAGAGCTTAATGAAGTTGTAATACTCAGTGGTGTTCGCACCCCCATTGGTGCTTTTGGCGGATCCCTGCAAACGGTTCCTCCTATTGATTTAGCCACCTTATGTTCGAAAGAGGCGATCAAACGTTCTGGCATCAGTGCCGAAGAGATCGGGCATACCTTTTTTGGTAATGTTATTCACACCGAACAGCGGGATATGTACCTTTCCCGCGTCGTTTCCGTTCAGGCGGGGGTTCCCAAAGCAGCCCCGGCCATGACGCTCAACCGCCTCTGCGGCAGCGGCTTGCAGGCTATCGTATCGGCTGCCCGCGTCATACAGATGGGCGACGCAGAAGCCGCCCTCGCCGGCGGAGCGGAAAACATGAGCCGCGGCGGTTACATGCTGCCCAACCTGCGCTGGGGCCAGCGCATGGGCGAAGCCAGCGGTGTAGACATGATGGTCGGCGCCCTGACCGACCCATTCGGGAACGGCCACATGGGCATCACCGCCGAGAATGTCGCCGCCAAGTGGGACATCAGCCGGCAGCAGCAGGACGAGTTTGCAGTGGAAAGTCAGAACCGCGCTGTCAACGCCATCGAAAAAGGTTACTTCAAGGATCAGATCGTTCCGGTTGAGATTCAAAGCCGCAAGAAGACGATCGTCTTTGATACCGATGAATACCCCCGCGCCGGCGCCACTATGGAGGGCATGGAAAAGCTGCGCCCTGCATTTAAAAGAGATGGCGGCACCGTAACCGCCGGCAACGCCTCCGGGATCAACGACGGCGCCGCCGCTGTTGTCGTCATGAACGCCGAAACGGCAAAGAAGAAAGGCCTCAAGCCCATGGCCCGAATCATCGCTTACGGCCACGCCGGCGTGGAGCCCTCCGAAATGGGCATCGGCCCGGTACCGGCCGTAAAGAACGCCCTGGCCAAGGCCAAGCTGAGTATCAAGGACATGGACGTCATTGAATCGAACGAAGCTTTTGCCGCTCAGGCCTGCGCCGTCGCCAAGGAACTGAATTTCCCGGCCGACAAGACTAACCCGAACGGCGGAGCGATCGCCCTGGGCCACCCCATCGGGGCCACCGGCGCTATCCTGACCGTTAAAACGATGTACGAATTGAAGCGCATCGGCGGACGCTATGGACTGATCACCATGTGTATTGGTGGTGGGCAGGGCATCGCTATGATTATTGAAAACATGTAGTTTTTCGGCAGTACGGCCGGCTCAGGCCGGTTTTTACTGCCGTGACTCTGATCTTTAACCCTCTACAAAGGTTGCTGCTGCCCCCCGGCAGCAATCCTGAACAAGGTAAGTTGACGCAAGATAAAGAGAGCCGGCGCATGCGCCGGCTCTTTTGTGTTTCATCCTAATTCACTCCGTATCTGGGTCCCGATTAATTTTATCAACACCAATCCTCCAAGTCGTGAGTATAGATTATAGAT